>NZ_JBDGJH010000003.1:0-527470 GCF_057656995.1 Mycobacterium sp. Soil_C_30
GGCGCCCGCTATGGCAGCGACGGCGAGATCTGGGTGCTGGGCCGCATCGATGACGTCATGAACATCTCCGGACACCGGATCTCCACCGCCGAAGTGGAATCCGCCCTCGTCGGGCATTCCGGGGTGGCCGAAGCCGCCGTCGTCGGGGCCACCGACGAACAGACCGGGCAGGCCATCTGCGCGTTCGTCATCCTCAAATCCTCCGCCCACGGCGGGGAAGACAACATGATCGACGAACTGCGCGCCGAAGTCGCCAAGGAGATCTCCCCCATCGCCAAACCCCGCGAGATCCACGTCGTGCCGGAACTGCCGAAAACCCGCAGCGGCAAGATCATGCGCCGGCTGCTGCGCGACGTCGCCGAAGGCCGCGAACTCGGCGACACCTCCACCCTCGTCGACCCCAGCGTCTTCGAAGCCATCCGCGCCAGCAAATAGACCATCCGCTAGCCGTGCGACTGGTACTGCGAGCCCACCAGCCTCCCCGCATTCAGACCCGATCAATTTGGACAATTCGTCATGCGGCAATGCCGCGAGCCTCTCACCGGTGCTAATGCAGCTGTCCGTGTCACCGGCGTCAACGCCACGTACTTCCGCTCGACAATCCGTCGCGTGGACCTCGTGTCGGCCGTGCTGAAGTTCCCGCGCATCAGAGGGTCTCGACGACTGTATGCGTCGCCAAGCGACTCTATGACGAGTAGTGGGTCAGTGACGACACGGCCACGGCTCTCCGAGGTGAATCCGAGCTGCAACTCCGTCTGTTGGTCAAGCCCAATCAGATTGCCGCCGTGATGGCCGCAGTGTAGGGAGAGCGACCAGTTTGGTCGATCCCGATTGGCCCGATGATCGACACGACGAGTCGGGCCGAGTGATCCGCGCTCATCGCGGAGACAACCGCGACCTGCTTGCGCCGCGGGCTGACCACACGCCTGTCCGCGAGGTCGGAGAGTCCGTTGACCGAAGGGGCTCTGGCATGGCATGAAAGGGTGCCCCCGAAGCCGCGTGTCTTGAGCTCCGAGGGCCGCCGTCAAATGTTCCACGAAATATACTGCGGTACGACTGCTTTAGAGTGTTCTAAGGTACTGTCGGCCTAATATCGCTGAAGTGCATCAAACAGTGACGAATTAAGGCCTGGTGCAGGGATATGCGAGCTCAGCGTTCGCAGGCACATATTCACATCAGTCATGGTGTGGACATGGAAGTGAGAATCGCGGTGTGGACATCGACTGAGAATGCCGCTGACGGTGCAGGTCAGGGGAGTGGGTGTGGACATCAAACTTGAGAAGCCACACTGCTGCAGCGCCGTTGTGGCTTCTCAAGTTTGATGTCCAGTTCTCAATTTAAATGTCCAGCCGATGTCCAATAGAGCATTTGAGTGAGACTTTCAGGTGCCGCAGGTGCGCTACCGAGGCGGCGTGCTGCTGCTGCTCCTGCGGCGGCTGCTGCCGCCGCCACCGCTGCTGCTGCCGTTGCTTGCTCCGAAGAGCAGTGTGCCTGTCTTCTAACGAAGCGATCGCGTGATCGATTCGCAAGACAAATGATCGTCGAATGCTCAGAGAGAGCATCAAGCTCAACACCTTCCGTTGCTTTGGATCGGAACCGCCGCCAACACAGCTGAATTCGAGGTTAACTGCACCCGGGCACCAACGGGCCCGGGAAGACTGCCGTGTGTTTAATACGCGTTGTCGAAGTATCGCACTGTGTCACTACGGTCAATGAAGGGGGTACACCCCCGCTTGCGCGGATACGAGCGCTTCCGATCGGTTAGCGCACGACGCTATTCTGGACTTTTCCATGAGATGGTGCGACTTGACGGAAGGTCAAGCGCCACATCGTCCTTCGCTCTACATGGCCCGACGGCGGCTCGGTTGAAGGTTTGATCGAGGACCAGCGTCGAGCTGGCTACACCCTCGACGAGGATTACGGTGACCGGTAAGTCGCGCTGAGATCCATTGACCAGTACCGCATTCAGGTGGTGGATGTTCCGGCGTCCCCAGATGGAGCTCGCTCTCTCCACCGGACGACCCAGAATGGGTCGCGAAATTCGAATCTCAATCGAGTGACGGGAAGTGCGGAGCGCCCAGCGAGTCAACGATGAGGTCCAGCAATCGCTCGGCCTGCCGCAGTCCGCCCTCGCCTGGTGGCACCCGCCATAATGCGCTCAAGAGAAGGAGGACATCGCCGGCGTCGACGCCCTGGCGAATGTCGCCGTTGGCCTCAGCGGCATCGAGTAGCCGCTGTATGGCGTCGACGACGGGGGCGTAGGTGGCATTGATGATCGCTTGTGCTGGTGCAGTTTCCAGTGCCTCGCCGAGGCCGTGTTTGACCCGGACCAACTCAGCCAGCTTGCGGGCCCACACGCGAAAGGCCTTCAGCGGTGGGCCCTCGTCGAGTAGCCTTTGGACCGATTCGGTGAGCAGTTCGATTTGCTGCTGGTACACCTCCAACAACAGCGCCTCGCGGGTGGGGAAGTGCCGATACAAGGTACCCGGGCCCACCCCGGCGTGCTTCGCGATTTCGTTCAGCGAGACTTGAGGATTGTCGGCGAATGCCGACAACGCTGCGTTAAGAATCCGCGCTCTATTGCGCTGTGCGTCGGCCCGCTGCGCCCCAGCCACGTGCCCTCCTTGTTAAGTGGAGAACTCTCCGCTACGGTTAAACGGAGACATCTCCACTACCTATTGAAGGGGCTCCCATGCGATACCGCAAGCTTGGCACCACGGGCCTTGACGTGTCACCCATCGCGATCGGTGCCATGACCTATGGCCAACCCGATCGTGGACACCCGGTGTGGTCACTCGGCGAGGACGGGTCTCGGCCGCTGATCAAGCACGCACTTGAGGCAGGCATTAACTTCTTCGACACCGCCAACATGTATTCCAACGGCTCGAGCGAGGAGATCCTCGGCCGCGCGCTCAGGGACTTCACCGACCGCGACGACGTGGTGATCGCCACCAAGCTGCGCCATCCCATGCGGCCGGGTCCCAATGGACGCGGCCTGTCCCGCAAGGCCGTCATGACCGAGGTCGACCACTCGCTGCGCAGACTGGGCACCGACTACATCGACCTCTATCAGATCCACCGCAACGACCACGACACCCCGTTGGAGGAGACCCTGCAGGCCCTCGACGAAGTTGTCAAGGCCGGGAAGGTTCGCTACCTGGGGGCGTCATCGATGCCGGCCTGGGAGTTCGCGAAGGCCCTGCACCTGCAGACCCGTCACGGCTGGACCCGCTTCGTCACCATGCAGGACCACTACAACCTGCTCGCCCGCGAAGAGGAGAGGGAGATGATTCCGCTCTGTCGGGACGAAGGTGTCGGAACCATCGTGTGGAGTCCTCTTGCCCGCGGACGCCTGGCGCGCAGCTGGGACGAGGCAAAGACGACCCCGCGATCGACCACTGATGGCGCCTTCGCCGACGCCCTCTATACCGCAGCTGACGAAGACGCGAACCGCGCAATTATCAACGCAGTGGGCGAGATTGCGCGCACGAGGGGGGTGTCGCGGGCGACGGTCGCACTGGCGTGGCTGCACCGTCAGCCGGTCGTGACGGCGCCGCTGGTCGGTGCGGCCTCGGTCGAGCATATTGACGAGGCGATCGCCTCGCTGGATGTCGAACTGACCGGTGACGAGGTGCGCGCGCTTCAGGCACCCTACACGCCGCGATACGACTTCCAGGGGGTCTCCGACGAGACCGACCTGGAGGAGATCCGAGCTCGCATCCCCGGAATGGCCTTGGCATCATGAACCCAGCCGAACAGTTTTTCGCTGACCTAGACGCCGGAAACGTTGATCAGGCGCGTACCGCTCAGGGGTTCACATGGACGGTTCCGGTTACTCCTGGAGGCGAATTCGCGCTGTCGGGCGTGTACACCGCCGAGCAAATCCCCGCGATGCCCTCCGTCGCAGCCGCACTCCCAGACGGCCCTCGACCCGAGATCGCTACGGTGGTGGAGTCGGTCCAACATGTCGTCATCGAAGCGCATGTACAGGGACGGGCCGTCCCGACGGCAGGAATTACGACAACGGTGTGGCCTATGTTTCGAGCTCGATGGTGACAAGATCACCGCGCGAGTACCTAGACACCATCCACGCCGCCGACATCTTCACCGTATGACGTAGCTAGCTGCGAGGCGGGTGCATGAAACAACTCTGGCGGCCGACTGGAGGAGAAGAAGCGGCGCGCGCCTTCGGCTCTTGATCGGTGTTGGAGCCGGATGAAGTTCGAACGGAACGCTGCCAAGGGAATTTCACACCGACCGAGGCCGAAAACCCGCGCAGGGACATCAACCTGTCCTGGCTGCACGGATGGAATCGACCCGCGCCAGCCGACGAAGCAGGCTATTGGCATTGGTGAAAGGACTACCGATGCCTTGGGTCGCCCGACATCAATCGCGCTGCATAATAATTGGCTCGCTGCTGAGACTCTTACACGCATTGCTGAGTGTCGCGACTGGCCCGGCATCTTGCCAACCGTGACAAGTCGGCCCCCGGAGCACCATGAGGAGTCGCTGTCGAAACGCCTATAGGAGGAAGCGGCAAGCCGGCATCGCGATAGCAATCGATGAGTCGGCGATCAGATTGACCAAAGTCGTTGTGAACGACCGTATTCGATTCGGGCCTTGCCGTAACTTCACTCAGTGGCCCGAGGGCTCGCAGGAGAGGGCGGATCGATTCATGCCGCGGCTGTCATAGCTGCTGGCCGAAAACTCAGTCAACTCATCTGACATCGACATCGGCTGTTCCCGGGCTCCCGGCGGACCATACGTCGACATAGCGGTTCAGCCAGTCTCAGTTACGGTTCAACATTGGTCGTTCTGCGGAAACTGTCCAAAGCGCAGACCAATCATGCGAACTCGTAGCACACCTCGGGCTTAAGGTTCAAGCCGCATTCCTGAATAGGTGGCACGTGACAGGCACGCCGCTAGTAGCCGCACCAAAGCGAAAATCGGGCGCATGGAAGTGGGAGTGAAGTCCTCGGCAGAAGAGCTTTTAAGGAGGATGGCGGTTTGCGCCTTCAGCCGAACCGCATCCGCCGCTTTAGATTACTGTCCGCGCAGGATCAGGGCGTCGCCCTGACCGCCGGCACCGCACAGCGCAGCTACCGCGTACTTTCCACCGTTGCGCTTGAGTTCCAGCGCTGCGTGCAAGGTGATCCTGGCCCCGGACATCCCGATCGGGTGCCCCACCGCAATCGCCCCACCATTGGTGTTCACCTTCGCCGGGTCGACACCGAGCTCACGGGTCGAGGCCAGCGACACCGCCGCGAACGCCTCGTTGATCTCGATGACATCGAGCTGGTCGACGGTGATCCCTTCGCGGGCGATCGCCTTCTTGATCGCATTGGCCGGCTGGGACTGCAACGTCGAATCCGGACCCGCCACCACTCCGTGGGCGCCGATCTCGCACAGGTACTCCAAGCCCTGCTCTTCGGCTTTGGCCTTGCTCATCACGACCACCGCGCACGCTCCGTCGGAAATCTGCGACGCCGAGCCCGCCGTGATGGTGCCGTCCTTGCGGAACGCCGGCCGCAGTCCCGACAGCGATTCGGCGGTGGTGTTGGCGCGGATGCCCTCGTCCTCGGTGAATTCCATCGGGTCACCCTTGCGCTGCGGGATCGTCACCGGAACCACTTCGTCGGCGAAGATGCCGTCTTTCCACGCCGCGGCCGCCCGCTGGTGCGACCCGGCCGCGTATTCGTCCTGCTCAGCGCGGGTGAACTGGTCCTGGTCGTTGCGCTGCTCGGTCAGCGCACCCATCGGCTGATCGGTGAAGACGTCGTGCAAGCCGTCATAGGCCAGGTGATCGAGCACCGTGACATCGCCGTATTTGTAGCCGGCGCGGCTGTCCATCAGCAGATGCGGGGCCTTGGTCATGGACTCCTGCCCACCGGCGACGACGACCTCGAATTCGCCGGCGCGGATCAGCTGGTCCGCCAGGGCGATGGCGTCGATGCCCGACAGGCACATCTTGTTGATCGTCAGCGACGGCACATCCCAACCGATCCCGGCCGCTACCGCGGCCTGGCGCGCCGGCATCTGCCCGGCGCCGGCGGTCAGCACCTGGCCCATGATCACGTAGTCCACCAACGAGGCCGCGACGTTCGCTTTCTCCAGTGCGCCCTTGATCGCCACCGCACCCAGGTCCGACCCCGAGAAATCCTTCAGCGCCCCGGACAGCTTGCCGATCGGAGTACGCGCTCCAGCAACTATCACTGCAGTGTTCACGAGTCTGTTCTCTTTTCTAGATTCTGAGTGCGGTTGTGTGGGGTTGCGCCGTCGCCCGTCAGAGGTGGGTGAGGTTGGTCAAGCGATCCTGCCCACTGGTCGCGTCGCCGTGGTGTCGATGGTGATGGTGGTTTGATACGGCTGCGAGAGCTCGTTGAGGCGGTTCAGGATTCGGTGCGCGTCTGCGTTGTTGGCGAGATGTGGTGTGCCGCGGCGGCTTCGGGGACGGTCGCAACCGAGGGTAATGGGGTGAAGTATCGCTTCGGCCAGTTCGCCGCTGTTGAAGGTGAAGTGGGGAATTACCGAATCCCAGAAGAGGGGCTGGGCTGCGTAGCCGGTCACTGCGTCGTAGAGGTCGGCTGCCGTGGACGTCAGAGGCATACTTTGTTGTTCGTACACCTCGACCGGGAATGCGGAGATGGTTTCGAGGTTGAACACGAAGTTTCCCAGGGAGTAGCAGATGGGACGGCCTCGGTAGATTTCGATGCCGCGCAGCATGTGCGGGCCGTGGCCGATGATGGCATGTGCCCCGGCGTCGATGAGGGCGTGCGCTAGGGGTTGAAGGAACTCCGCGGGCGTGTCGTTGTTCCAGCGGCCTTGGATCCCCTCGTGGCAATGCAAGCCGACGATGACCACATCGGCCTGCCGCCCAGCTTCCTGCACCACCAGTTTGAGGGCGTCGACGTCGCGGGATAACGCGTCAGTCTGGATGCGCGGGGTGTCGTCGGCGACGAAGTGGACACCCTCGACGGCGATGCCGCCAGGCGGGGGTGGGTCATAGACGTTGCGGTCAGGGTACGGGAAATGGATGCCGGGGGCCGTGGTGTGGGCGGCAGTGACGTTTACTCCGGTTTCAGCCAGGATCTCGCGCAGTGTGTCGAAGCGGTCGGTGCGCACGAAGTGGGTTTTCTGGACGCGCACCGGTGCGATCCCTGCCCGGCCAGCATCCTCGATCCCGGGATCGGCAGCCAGCGCCAGGCGGGCGTTGCTGGAACCGGCGGCGATGAACGCGACCCGCCCACCGGCGGTATCCAGGTATCGCGGTTTGCGCGCGTCTCTGAGGGTGCGGCCGGCGCCGGCGTAGAGCAATCCACGATGATCGAACTCGTCGAGCGTGGCGGCGAGGCCGTCGGTGCCGTAGTCGGTGGCGTGATTGTTGGCCAGTCCGAACAGGTCGATGCCCAACCATTCGAACTCATCAAGCAGGACGGGATCGACGCCAAGTGGAGTGCCGTGCATCGTTGTCGACGGGTGTCGGGGGGCCGGTGGTAGGACCATCTCGACGTTGGTGATCGTGGCGTCGGCGTCGCGCAGGAGATGGACGAGCTCGGTGAAGCCTGTCGAGGTGTCGGCGGAGATGGGATGGGTCAGGATGGCGTCGCCGGTGGCGGCTACCCGAATTGTGGTGTCCACTCATGCCTCCGTGGTGTGGGGGTGCGCGTGTGTTGCGGCGGCGGGCGTGTAGGTCATTTTGGTGGCATCCGGATGGCGCCGTCGAGGCGGATGGTCTCGCCGTTGAGCATGGGGTTGGCGATGAGGTGGGACACCAGTTCGGCGTACTCGGTGGGCCGCCCGAGGCGGCTGGGGTGGGGTACAGCTGCGCCGAGCGCTTTCTGCGCGGGTTCGGGAAGCCCGAGCAGCATGGGTGTCTCGAAGATGCCGGGCGCGATGGAGACCACCCGGATCTGGTGTTCGGCGAGGTCGCGGGCAGCGGTGAGGGTCAGGCCCGCGACGCCGGCTTTGGACGCGCTGTAGGCGGCTTGACCGATCTGGCCGTCGAAGGCGGCCACGGAGGCGGTCATGATGATGACGCCGCGGTCGCCGGCGTCGGGTTCGTTGCGCTGCATGCGTTGCGCGACCAGTCGCAGCACGTTGAAGGTGCCGACCAGGTTGATGTTGATGACCTTCTGAAAGTGGTCGAGATCATGAGGCCCGCGTTTTCCGAGAATGCGTGCCGGTGGAGCGATCCCGGCGCAGTTGACGGCGACGCGCACTGGACTGTCGCCGAAGGCGGCGAGGGCGGACTCGATGTCGCTGGGGTTGGTGACATCGGCTTGGACGAAGTGGCAGCGCGGGCCGATCTGCTGTGCCGCGGTGTGGCCAGCCTCAGCGGACAGGTCGACGATCACGACGTGCGCGCCGTGATCGTGTGCCTGTTTGGCGGTGGCTAGTCCCAGCCCTGAGGCGCCGCCGGTGATCAGGATGCCTTGACCATCAATGTTCATCAGAGGGTTCCGTCCGTGAGTTGGATTGCGGGTTGGGGGAGGGTTGATTGCGCGGTCAGCGCGCGCCAGATGTCGCCGTCGTAGTGGGAGCGGACCAATTCGGCGATGTGCGTGGACCAGGTGTATTCAGTTCCGTAGTCGTCGCGCCAGGCCCACAGCCGGGAGGTGTAGTGCTGCAGCGGGTATTCGGCTGTTAGCCCCATCGCGCCGTGCAGTTGGTGCGCAGATTGCGCGACCGTGGTGGCGGCGAGCCCTGTCTGGACCTTCGCGGCGGCGATCGCGAGCGAGGTCTTGGTGTTGAGACCTGTGGTGGTCAGGTCGGCAGCTGATTGCACCGCGGTTTCGGCGGCGGCCACGTCGGCGGCCATGGCAGCCAGGGCGTGTTGCACTACTTGGTGACTGGATAAGGCTCGGCCGAACTGGGTGCGTGCGGCGGTATAGGTGCAGGACAGGTGCAGGCAGGCCCGAAGGGCACCCAGTATCTGGGTACTGCGGCCGAGCGCGCCCAGAAGTCCTATGTCAATGGCCAGAGCCGGGTCGCAGTGTTGGACTGCATGTTTGATGATGGCTGGGCCGGTTTCTTGTGGGTGGGCGCGTACCAGCGCTGCGCCGTCGCCTGCTGTGCGGCCGATGACCCAAAGGTGGTCGCAGCCTGCGGTGTTGGCTGCGGTGGTCGTGGCGGGGTCGATCGACTGCTGCGGTGGGGAGGTGACCCAGGGGACACGGGCGATGCCCACCGACAGGGTGCCCTCGGGCAGCGGCACTCCGGTGGCGGAAGCGACATGGGAGGCCATCAGTAGCGGTTCGGTCAGCGGGCCGTCGAGGCCAGCTTGAGCGGCCCGGGTGATGACGGTGACAGCGTCGGACAGTTCGCCGCCTACGCCGCCGAGGTCTTCGGGGAGTCCGACACGGGTCAGACCACAGTCAACCAGCGCATTCCAGCACTGAGATCCGACCCCGCTTCCGACGCTGTCGGTTCCGGTGCCGAGAATCTGGGTCAGCAGATCGTCGAGTTCGCTCATGACGCTCCTAGTGCGCGGGCGATGATGCCGCGCATGATCTCGTTGGTGCCGCCGCGCAGTGTGAAACCCGGGGCGTGGGCTTGGGCGTGGTGAAGGTGCTCGCGGACCTGCGCGTGGCGCGTGGCGTTGGGCACGGTGGGCAGCCAGCGGCGTGCGATGTGGATGCTGTCGTTTTCCAGTGTGGTGCCGAGGTCTTTGACCACGGCGGCGGCGACACCCGGAGCGGTGGGGCCATCGAGGTGGCGGCTGATGCGGGCGGACATGGCGCGCAACACACTGAGCCGGGCGATGAGCAAGCCGACGTCGGCGTCTCGCGCGGGGTTCGCGCCGGCGCCGACGAGGCCTTCGATCATCGGGAAGGTCGAAAGGAACCGTTCCGGGCCGCTGCGTTCGAATCCGAGCTCTCCGAGCACTTGGCGCCAGCCGTTGCCGACGGTGCCGAGCACCATCGCGTCTTCGACGTGTACGTCGTCGAAGGTAACTTCACAGAAATGGGCCTTGCCGCCCAGCGTCTCGATGGGGCGCACGGTGATGCCGGGAGCGCTCATGTCGATGATGACCTGGCTCAGGGCGTCAGCGGCCTTCTGAGCCGGGGTCCCGGTGCGCACCAGCGCCAACATGTAGTGCGACTTGTCGGCGTGGCTGGTCCAGATCTTCGCGCCGTTGATCAACCAGCCGCCCTCGGCGCGGGTGGCGCGGGTGCGGACCGAGCCGAGATCAGAACCTGACTCGGGTTCGCTCATGCCGATGCAAAAGAAGATTTCTCCGCGCGCCAATGCGGGCAGGAAGAATTCGCGTTGGGTTTCGGTGCCGTGGCGCAGCAGGCCGGGGCCGATCTGGCGATCGGAGAACCAGTGCGCAGCCACCGGCGCCCCGGCGGCGAGGAGTTCTTCGATGACTGCGAACCGGGTGGCCGTCGAAGCGTCGCGACCGCCGTAGCGGGTGGGCCAGGTCATCCCGATCCAGCCGTGGCGTCCGAGTTCGCGGGAGAAGTCCGGAGAATGCCCAGACAGCCAGCTATCGCACTGGGGTGCCATCAGCCCGTCGGCGCGGGCCTGGTCGAGGAAGGCGCGCACGCGGGCGCGCTCGGTGGTGGTTTCGGGTCCTTCGGAGGGGATCGACTCCCGGAACAGGGTCAACTCGGCGGCAGCGGGCGCGGTCATCGTAACCCCGCAAACGCGGCGGCGAATGCCGGGCTCAGCATGCTGGAAAGTTGCTCGCGCAGTTCGTACTTCAATGCTTCCGTGTGGGTTGTCCAGGATTCTGCAGCGGCAAGTGTGGCCTTGATCTGCACCACCAGGTCGCGGGGGGCGCGCGCGGCCACCGCGCAGAATTGCAGCGCGGTTGGCAGCAGATCATCATCGGGCACGCAATCCCACGCCAGCCCGGTGCGTGCTGCCTGGGCGCCGTCGAGTCGGGCCCCAAACAAGGTGAGCGCCGCGGCGGTCTGTGGCCCGGCGAGTTCGCGCAGCATCCAGGTGCAGCCGCCACCGGGATGAATCGGGATCTTGATGAAGCGGGCATCGAACACCGCCGAGGCGGCCGCGACCCGCAGATCGCAGGCCAGCGCCAAGTTGAGGCCCGCGCCGACGGCGGGACCGTTGACGGCGGCGACGGTGGGCAGTGAACACCTCCGCACATGTAGGAATGCCGCGTAGATCTGGGTGAGTGCGCTCTCTTCGGCAGCAGCCAACAATCGTCGGTCCGCACCCGCGCAGAAGGTGCTACCGGCACCGGTGAGCACCAGGGCGTGCACGGCAGGGTCGGCCTGCAGGTCGTCGACCGCCGTGACGAGTTCGGCGGCCAGATTGAGGCTTATCGCGTTGCGGTGCAAGGGATCATCCAGGGTGATGATCCCCACCCCTTCCACCTTGCGAATGGTTACCACTGCCATGTGCTGCGTCCTCTCCGAGCCACTTGCGCATTGGGCGAATCTGGCGCAAGATTAACCTAATGGCGGCGCGCGTGAAACCAGCCCGCCACATCTGAGGCCAGCGGCGGCCGGGGCCTGCCGGTCGCACCTCGACGAAAGGGCGCCAATGACCAGCAGAGTTGTCGTAGTGACGGGAGCCGGGCGAGGAATCGGACGAGCAATCGCCGGATCATTGGCCAAATCAGGGTGGGCCGTCGTCGTCAACGACCTGGGGGCCGGTCCACAAGGTGCAGGTGCCGACGCCGGTCCTGCCGAAACCGCCGCCCAAGAGATCCGCGACGCCGGCGGGGTCGCGATCGCCAGCGGCGCCGATATCAGCGACTGGGACGCCACCCGCGCGATGGTGCATTCCGCCGTAGAAGAGTTCGGACACCTCGACGCAGTAGTCAACTGCGCAGGAATCCTGCGCGACAGCATCTTTCACAAGATGCCGGAAGCCGACTGGGACGCGGTCCTCAAAGTGCACCTCAAAGGCAGCTTCGCCGTCAGCCGCGCCGCCGCCGAAATCTTCCGCACACAGTCGCACGGAGCTTATGTGCACATGACCTCGACCGCCGGCCTCATCGGCAACCTGGCCCAAGCCAACTATTCCGCCGCCAAACTGGGCATCGTGGGCCTGTCACGGTCCATCGCCCTGGACATGGCGCGCTACAACGTGCGCTCCAATGCCATTGCCCCGTTCGCGTGGAGTCGGCTGATCGGCACGCTACCCGAGGACACCCCCGCAGAAAAGGCGCGGGTGGCGCGGATGAAAGCAATGACACCGGACCAAATCGCCCCTCTGGTTGGATTCCTGCTCAGCGACGCCGCGGCCGACATCACCGGTCAAGTCTTCGTGGTGCGCGGCAATGAAGTCATGTTGATGAGCCAGCCTCGCCCCATCAAGACCATGGCTCGCCCGGACGGCTGGACCGAAGAGACCCTCGCCGGGCAGTTCGCGCCCGCGATCCGCAGCAGCCTGGTCCCGCTGGAGACCTCACCGCAGCTGTTCTCCTACGACCCGGTATAACCGGAAAGGTCCGTGCGGCAATGACAATCGACACACAACGGCTCCTGGACTGGGAATTTCCCGTCACCGAGCACACCTGTTCGGCGCGCGATGCGATGCTCTATGCCCTGGGGGTGGGGTTGGGGACCGACCCCACCAATGGGACGGAACTGAACTACCTCTACGAGCGTGACCTCGCCGTGCTGCCGACCATGGCTGCGGTCATCGGACATCCCGGCCCCTGGTACGCCGACCCCGACACCGGAATCGACTGGGTGCATGTCGTGCACGGCGAGCAGTCGCTGCAGATTCATCAGCCGCTTATACCCGAGAGCGTTTTTCGCTGTCACACCAGCGTGGTCGACGTCGAAGACAAGGGTGAAGGCCGCGGAGCGCTGGTGCGTTGGCAACGACGCCTGATCGACGCCGCCACTGGCACCGCGGTGGCCACCGCGGACAGCACCCTGTTCTGCCGCAAAGACGGCGGCTTCGGCGGCCCCGCCAAACCCAAAAGCACACCGACACCCTGGCCGGAGGATGCGCCCACATCATCGGTGCACCAACATATCTCGCCAAGGGCGGGCCTAATCTACCGGCTCAGCGGCGACTACAACCCCGTCCACATCGACCCGAAAGTTGCGGTCGACGCCGGTTTCGCCCGCCCCATCCTGCACGGGCTGTGCACCTTCGCCCACGCCACCTGGGCGGTGCTGCGCGAAGTCGCCGGCGGCGACGCCTCCGCGCTGGTGTCGGTGGCGGCCCGTTTCAAAGCCCCGGTTTACCCCGGTCAGGACCTGCGCACCGACCTCTGGCGTGACGGCAGCACCATTCGGTTCCGCAGCTATGCCGACACCGACACACTGGTCCTCGACGGCGGCCACATCGAGCTGCGGGAAGGGAAGGCACATCAGTGAGTGCATCACAGGACGATCCGCCAGACATTCGCTACGACGTCGCCGACAACGGCGTCGCGACGATCACCTTCAACCGTCCCGAGCAGCTCAATGCGCTGACCACGGTGATGCTCACCCACACCCTGCCCCAGCTGTGTGCCGCCGCCGGCGCAGATCCCGCGGTCAAGGCCGTCGTCATCACCGGCACAGGACGCGGATTCTGCACCGGCGCTGATGTCAGCAACCACATCCCGGCTCTGATCTCCACGCCGGACTCCACCACCCTGCAACGCCCCCTGGGCTCGCTGGTGCTGCCGGTGTGGCAGATCCCCAAACCGGTCATCGCCGCCCTCAACGGTGTCGCCGCCGGCGGCGGTATGTCGCTGGCCTGCGCGGCGGATTTCCGCATCATGGCGCAATCAGCCTCGTTCGTCGCCGCCTTCGTCCGACGGGGCCTGATGCCCGACAGTGGGCTGACCTACCTGCTGCCCAAACTCATTTCCCGCTCGCGGGCCCTGCGCATCATGATGACCGGGGCGAAGGTGAGCGCCGCCGAAGCTCTCGAGCTCGGCCTGGCCGATGAGGTGGTTCCCGACGACGAACTACTGACCGCCGCCGGGGCTTTCGCCGCGCAACTGGCCGCCGGGCCAGCGATCGCATTGTCGTTCACCAAACGCGCGGTGCAACGCGCCGACGAACACACCCTCGCCGCCCAACTCGAGTTTGAAAGTTGGGGACAGACCACGTGTTTCAAGACCGATGACTTCAAAGAAGGGCTGGCCGCGTTCGCGCAGAAGCGCCCGCCCGTCTTCAAAGGACACTGACATGACCTTCACCGACATCCTCTACGACGCCACAGACAGCGTGGCGACCATCACCATCAACCGGCCCGAGGCGCTCAACGCCTTGCGTACGGTCACCGTCACCGAACTCATCGAAGCTTTCCGGCGCGCCGACGATGACTCAACTGTCGGCGTGGCCATCCTCACCGGCGCCGGGGATCGGGCATTCTGCGTGGGCGCCGACCAGAAGGAACTGGTCTCCAAACTCGACGCCGCAGGGTGGCGCGCCATCGCCCGGGACCTGCGCGACCTGTTCGCGACCATGCGCGGCGCGGGCATCCCGATCATCGCCGCCGTCAAAGGCTGGTGCATCGGCGGCGGACACGAACTGCACTGTTTCGCCGACATCACCGTCGCCGACGAGAACGCCCGCTTCGGGCAGGTCGGCGCCAAAGTCGGCGGCGCACCGATCTACATGACCCGGCTGCTGCCGAAGATCGTGGGGGAGAAGAAAGCTCGCGAGATTCTGTTCCTGTGCGAGAAGTACACCGCCGCCGACGCACTCGACATGGGCCTGATCAACCGGGTCGCCCCAGCCGGCACCGTCGATGACGTCGCAGCCCAGATCGCTGCGGATCTGTTGGCCAAGAGCCCGACCGTGCTGCGGATCCTCAAGGCCGCCATCGCCGGCGAGGACGTGCTCGGCGACGACGTGATCCCGATGATCGTGGAAAGTCTCGCCTCGTTCTTCGGCTCGCCTGAACAGCGCGAAGCCACGACCGCATTCGCCGAGAAGCGCGAACCCGACTACCAGCAATTCCGGAGGTAAGACCGTGACCACTCCCCAGACCGGACCGGCGGTGGCCGGGCCGCTCAACGGCGTCAAGATCGTGGCCTTCGAACATGCGTGGGCCGCTCCGTACGGCACCATGATGCTCGCCGACATGGGCGCGGATGTCGTCAAGATCGAATCCCCCGGGGTCGGCGACCACGTGCGCAACTGGACGCGCAACGACCTCGACGGACTCAGCCCACACTTCCTGGCCGTCAACCGCAACAAACGCTCCCTGGTGCTCGACCTGAAAAACCCCGATGGGCTGCGCACCGCGAAAGAACTCATCGCTCAAGCCGACGCCGTGGTCGAGAACTTCGCCCCTGGAGTGATGGCCCGGCTGGGCCTGGACTACGGCACGGTCTCGGCAGACCATCCCGACTTGGTGTACTGCTCGATCAGCGGTTTCGGGGAGACCGGGCCCTACCGCGATCGCCGCGCCTATGACCTGCTCATTCAGGCCGAAGGCGGGCTGCTGTCTGTCACCGGCACCGACAAGGACTCGCTGGCCAAGGTGGGCACCGCGGTCGTCGACGTACTGGCCGCCATGGTTGCCGCGTTCTCTGTGGCCAGCGCGCTGCGCGGGAAAGCCGCACTCGGTCAGGGCCGCTACATCGACGTGTCCATGCTCGACGTCGCCGCCTCCTCGATGGCGTTTAACTTGTTTAGCTACGGCCTGTCCGGGGTCATCCCCGGGCCCATCGGTACCGCGCACCCGCTGCTGGCCCCCTACGAGGTGTACAACACCGCGACCTCCCCGATCGCCATCGCCATCCTCACCGAGGCGCACTGGGGCACGTTCTGCCGCCTCATCGAGCGCGACGACCTGCGTGACCGCGCCGAGTTCGCGACCGCGCCGATGCGGGTGCATAACCGTGAACTGCTCAACGCCCAACTGCAGCCGGTTTTCGACAAGTGGGAGGGCGCCGACCTGGTGGCCGTCCTCAGCGAAGCCGGCCTGGCGTGCGCCAACGTCAACAACGTCGAGGCGCTGCTCGACCACCCGCAACTGCACGACCGCAATTTCTACACCCAGTGGAACGTCCGCGGCCACCAGGTGAGTGCTCCGGGAGCGCCGTGGCGGATGACCGACTCCCCGCAACCGGTCGATCAGCTGCCCGCCGACCAGCCCGGCGAGCACGCTGAGTCGGTGCTGGCCGACTGGCTCGGCATCGACACCGCCGGCATGGACGCACTGTCACAGAGGGGAGCTTTGGGATGACCGGCATCGCCGCCGCCGCCAGTTACGTTCCCCGCTACCGACTCTCCGGCGCGGAGATCGCGCGCAGTTTCGGTCGCGAGGGCGGAAAAGGACAACGGAGCCTGGCCGGTCCCGATGAGGATGCCCTGACCTTGGCTCTCGAAGCCGCCCGCCGGCTACCCGCGGGTGCGCTCGACCAGGTGAGGTCGGTGGTGTTCTGCTCAACCACCGCCCCCTACCTGGTCAAGAACAATGCCAGCGCCGCCCACGCGGTGCTCGGCCTGGACCCTGACGTGCCCGCCTACGATGCCGGGGGCGCGCTGCGCTCCGCGCTCGGAGCTCTGCTCGGCGCGGCGCCGGGCACCCTGATCCTGGCCGCCGACGTCACCACCGCACGCCCGGGAGCGCCCAACGAGCTGACCCACGGGGATGCCGGCGTAGCGGTTCTGGTCGGTGACAACGACGCGGCGGCATCGATCGATCTCGCCGTCACCTTGACCGAGGAAATCCTCGACCACTGGCGCAACCCCGATACTTCCTGGATCAGTCAGTCCGAGGACCGCTTCCCCGTCGGCACCTACCTGAACCTCCTGCAGCAGGCACTGATCCGCGCAGACCTCGGCGGCAGCGACCATGTGGTCGTCAGCGCGGCTTCGTCGCGGCTACTCAAGGCCGCCGAGAAGCAGCTCGCCTCGGTGGGCAAGGCCAGCCGCGTGGCCGGAGTCGGATTCAGCGGCGCGGCGGATCTATTGGTCAACCTGGTAGACGTGCTCGGCGGAGCAAGCATGGGACAGACCGTGACCGCGGTGAGCCTGGCCGACGGATGCGACATTCTGCGGATTCGGGTAAGTAGTGACGACGCGAGCGCGTGGTTCCGGCCGGCGCTCGTCGGCGCGGGAGTCGTTCCGACCTACCTGGACGCATTGACTTGGCGCGGTCTGCTCGACCGTGAGCCTCCGCGCCGGCCGGAACCGCGCGTGGTGAGTGCGCCCGCCGCCCTCCGCGGGTCCTCGTGGAAGTTCGCCTTGAAGGCCTCGGTGTGCTCGGCGTGCGGCAATGTCTCGACCCCGCCGCAGCAGGTCTGTCTGCGCTGCGGGTCAGCCGAACAGGGCACACCGATCACGATGTCGGAGAGAGAACCCGTAATCCGCACCTTCAGTGTCGACCGCCTGGCCTACAGCCTCAACCCACCCATGGTCGCTGCGGTGGTCGGCTTTGACGGGGGCGGCCGGATGGAGGTCGAACTCACCGACACCGACCCCGACACCGTCGCTGTCGGCGCACCCGTGCGGATGACGTTTCGCCGTCGGCATTCCTCCGGTGGCGTGCACAACTACGTCTGGAAAGCCACCACGGAAGGGATCGTATGAGCAGCAACAGCATTCGCGACAGAGTTGCCATCGTTGGCATGGGCTGCACCCGCTTTGGTGAGCTGTGGGACCGCAGCACCTCCGATCTACTCGTCGAGGCCGTCACCGACTGCCTCAAAGACGCCGACACCGAACTCGGCGCCGTGGACGCATTCTGGTTGGGCACCATGGACTCCGGCTACAGCGGACTAACCCTCTCCACGGCGCTCAAAGCGACCGGCAAACCGGTCACCCGGGTGGAGAACATGTGCGCCTCCGGGTCAGAATCGCTGCGCGCTGCGGTGTATGCGGTTGCCTCAGGCGCCTACGACGTGGCGATGGCGACAGGGGTGGAGAAACTCAAGGACTCCGGCTACTCCGGCCTGGTCCGCCAGGACCCACCGGACGACGGATCGTCAGTGGAAACCACTGCGCCCGCCGCGTTCTCGTACCTGGCGCCGGCCTACCAGAAGGTCAACGGTCTCAGCGATGCCACCATGCGCGAGGTCCTCACCCACATCGCGGTCAAAAACCATGCCAACGGCGCCAAGAATCCCCGGGCCCAGTTCCGCACCCCAGTCAGCGCCGACACGGTGTCCTGCTCACCGCTGGTTGCCGGCACTCTGGGCGTGTTCGACTGCTCCGGCGTCGCCGACGGTGCCGCCGCCGCCCTCGTGGTCCGCGCTGAAGACGCGTACGAGTACACCGATACACCGATGTTCATCAAAGCGTTGTCGGTGACTGCCGGTGACGGTTACTCAATTCTCGACGACGAGGCCTCCCTCGCCTCGATCCCGGAGGTCGCCGCCTGCGCGGCCGATGCCTACCGCCAGGCCGGCATCAAGAATCCCCGCCGGGAAGTGTCGCTGGCCGAAGTGCACGACTGCTTCACTCCCACCGAGCTGGTCCTGATGGAGGAGTTGGGATTCTCCAAGCGGGGCCACGGGTGGAGCGATGTCCTCGACGGCGTTTTCGACGCCGACGGAGCGTTGCCGGTCAACATCGACGGCGGCCTCAAATCGTTCGGACACCCGATCGGGGCGACCGGTCTGCGGATGATGTTCGAATGCTGGCTGCAGTTCCGCGGTCAAGCCGGTCCACGCCAACTGCTGGACCCCACTATTGGTCTCACGCACAATCTCGGCGGCCGTCCAGGGCGTTGTGTGTCGTTCGTGGGCATTGTCGGCAAGGAACCGTCCGACGGATAACCCGCACGCTCGCGTGCACCAACATCGAAAATCCCCGAAAGGACCCCAATGGCCATCTTGGAAGCCGCAGATCTGAGCAAGGATCTGGAGGGCACGTATTACAGCCCGAAAATGCAATGGTGGTGTGCGCATGCCGATCTGGTTGATGACGAAGGCAACGAGACCGGCCTCTACTTCTGGCCGGCGCTCGGTTCACTCGACGAGGCGTGGATCTGCTCACTGCACACCAAAGACGAGATGCTCGACCTGACTCAGCTCTACCAGCCGCTGGGGACGTTCAAGACCTCGCGTTCCAGTGTCGACGTGCAGTTCGGCAACCAGTACATTCGCGGGTCCTTCCCGAACTACGAAATCTACGTCGAGGGTGAACCCAGCGGCGAGCCGGTGTCTTTGAAGGTCGAAATGACCGCGGATACCCCGGCGTTCGAGGCACTGCCGAACCTGCGCGGCATTACCTGGCACTACGTGCCACGGTTCACGGTGAAGGGAACACTGACCCGTGGCGGCAAGGCCACCTCCGTATCCGGCGTGGGATACCTGGAGCGGCGCCGCGGCCGGTTCTGGACACCCGGCATCAACCGCGGCCTGTGGGAGAGCATCCCCGGCGCCGGCCCGGCACCGTTTGCGATCCCGCTGTTCTACAAGGTGTGGAAGAACGACGGCACCATCCAACTGCAGACGCTGACCTTCACCGTGGACGGAAAGCAGATGGTGGACTTCGAGAACGTCGAGGTTGACATCCAGGAGACGGCGAAACTGCCCGGCTTCGAGGAGATCGACCACCCGATGCGTTACCGGCTCACAGCCGAGGGCGATGGCGGAACCGCCAGCATCGACGTCGTGCGCAACCCGCACCGGCTCGGCCTGCGCAACTACTTCGACGACCCGGATCCGCGCGCCAAGTGGACCGGCCTGTACGGCGCGGGCCACGCCACCGGCGTGGTTACCTATCGCGGCGAGGACCACCGTGTCGATGCCCCCTCCTACGGCAGCGCGCTGTACTTCTACGAAAACAGCTGAACACAGCCCTGAGGTAAGACCTGCCCGACCAGCCGGCGTGTGCAACGACACCGCCGGCTGGTTGGGCATTCCACGTATGCCGACTTCACGGTCCCTACTGCTACAATTAGTCGAATAATGCGCACCTAACGCGGGCAGGGAAGTCGAAGCGTGTGGGGTCGGGGACCAGTGAGAAAAGGGGTTCGGCGTGGCGGAGATCGAAGCCGTCAACGGGAAACGCGGCTCCAAGGCCCGCGCGACATCGCTTGCCGTGCGCAGTGACCGAACGCTACCCAAGCTCGCATCCACGCTTGCCCAGGAACTGCGCGCGAAGATCCTCGGACTGGGCCTCGAACCCGGCACCCCGCTCCCCAGCGAAACCGAGTTGATCGAACAGAGCGGACTCGGACGCGCATCGGTGCGGGAAGCCATCCGACTGCTCGAGGCCGAAGGCCTCGTGGTCATCCGCCGCGGCTCGCACGGCGGACTCTTTGTCGCACAACCCAACCTCTCTAACCTGAGTGCGAATATCGCTCCTGTCCTCACGTTGTCCAAGGCGCCGTTGCGGGACTTGACCACCTACCGCAAGATGGTGGAGCCGCCGGCAGCCGCGTTGGCGGCGCGTCTGGCCAGCGACGCCGACAAGGCGGATCTCCTCGAATTGGCGGGCCACAATCCTGGGGCTGGGTACGTCAACGAAGTGGCCTTCCACGAGCGCGTAGCCGAGCTCGCCGACAATCTGCTGCTCCGTGTCCTGGTGCGGGTTCCCCACGATCTTCTCCGCGAACACCTCAAAGGTGAGGTGCTCGACGATGCGGTGGTCTCTGAGGCCAACAATGCCCACCGGGCGATCGCGAAAGCGATCCTGGCCGGCGACGGTGACCGTGCGGAACGCGCGATGATGAAGCACCTCGAAGCCTTCGAGCATCGTTTTGATCGGGCGGGTCGCCTCGACCGTCCCATCGTGCCGCAGGAACAGTGGTTGCGGAACGTGCCAGAAGGCTTCGGTGACATCATGAGTGGATGGAGCTGAATCGGCGCAGCCGCTGAGAGTGCAGCAGCACCTTTACGCAGAGACGAAACTGCCGGCCCCTGAATCAGGGGCCGGCAATTTTGTTCGGCGAAGAGCTCAATTCGATGGCTGCGCAGCGTTCCAGAGGTCCGCGAACTGGGTGGCGACGACTTCCTCATAGGGAACGTCTTCCTTGATCAGGCCAGTGTCGTGGTAGATCTTCATCGCCGCGTCATAGGTGGCCGCACTGATATCTGATGTGAAGTGCGACTGCGAGGCGCGGTAGATCTCGGCAACCATCTGGGGATCCAGATCCTTGAACAGCACCTGCAGGGCAGGCAACGCTGTGTCCGGGTCGTCGCGGAGGGTGTTGTTCGCCCGGGTCACCGCCCGAACCAGCTTCTCGGCTACCTCCGGATTGTCGTCGATCCACTGCTTGGTCGCCTGCAGCGTGGAGGTCGGCAGCTTGGAGTAGGTGGACTCCTTGGTCGTGTTGCGCAGGTCGAACACGATCCGGCCAATGCCTGCTTCAGTGATCTCGGTGAGGTCCGGCTCGTAGGTGACCAGCGCATCCACCGCGCCGGCACGCAGCGCAGCACTCGCTTCTGCGCCGGTGCCGACAGCGATGATCGTGACATCGGTTTCCGGGTTCAAGCCGTACTCGGTGAAGACGCCGCGTGCAATGGTGTCGCCGGTCGACCCTGACGCGGCCACACCGAAACGCTTGCCGCGCATGGCATCAACGAATGCCTGTGGATCGTCGGCGGGGATGTCAGGGAAAGAGTTTCCGCCGACAAAGGCGTAAATGGTGGCCATCTCCAAACCGGCCAGGCTCTGAATCGCCTGGCCCTTGGTGGCCAGTTCGATGGGAGTGTCGAAGCCGGTGGTCACGGCAACAACGCTGCCGCCCAGCAGTGCCGACACCGAGGCGTCGCCACTTTCGGTGGATACGATGGTGACATCGAGGCCTTCGTCCTCGTAGTAGCCGAGGCTTTGCGCCAGAAACGCGGGACTGAACGTCATCAGGTTGACCCCGGCGATCTTGATCGAGGTCGAACCCGCCTCGCTAGAGCCCGGCTTGCCTGCGCATGCGTTGAGCAGCAACAGCAGAGGTACCACGACCGCAAGGATCGCTGTACTGCGACGGTACATAGTGTTTCCCTTTCGTGGAGTGATCACACCGCTGTGGTTGTGCCCCAGCCCGCGAGGCTCTTTTCGAGTAGTCGGAGAAGTTGGTCGATGACCATGCCGAGGATGGCGACGACCACCAGGTAAGCGAAAACGGTTGTGGTGTCGAACAATCCGGATGCTCTGGCGAGGCGAAGTCCGAGTCCACGTTCAGAGATGATGAGCTCGCCGACGACGGCACCCATGAGAGCGAAGCCCATGCCGACCCGGGTGCCGGCCAGCACCCATGGGATCGACGCGGGCAAGCTGACTTTGCGGAAGACGAACCAGTCCCCGCCGCCCATCATTTTCACCTGGTTGATGAGCCGCTTGTCGACATTAACCAAGCCAGAGTAGGTGTTAAGCAGCATCACGAAGTAGCACAGGGAGACCACCAGGGCGATCTTGGAGGCTGGGCCAATACCGAACCAGATGATGAACAGCGGCGCCAAGGCCAGTCGAGGGGTGCTGTAGAGCGCGAGAATGTACGGGTCAACGATTTTCTGGATGATCGGCACCTGGTAGAACAGGCAGGCCGTCGCGATCCCTGCTACCGCGCTGATACCAAAGCCGAGCAGCGTGTTCTGCATGGTGAACGCGATGTCGCTGTACAGCTCGCTGGTAAACACGAGTTCGGAGAGTCGGCTGATGACGGCGGTCGGTTCGCTGACGTAGAACGGGTCGATGATGCCGAGCTCAACCCCGCCCTGCCAGATCGCCAAGGCGCCGACGAGGAACAGGAGCCGGTAGGCAAATAGCCGGAGCGCGGGGACGACGGTGCGCCTTTTACGGGCGTTGCCGACGGCTGCATCGGCGTCCGGCTGCGGTCGTTGCGCGGTGAGTGTGTCGTCAGGCATGGGCTTCTTCTCCGGCCATAAGTTTGTGCAGAATCTCGTCGTAGAGTTCGCGGTACTCGGGGCGTTTCATCACCTGGGCCAAATCGCCGCGCGGACGTTCGATATCGACCTTGTAGTCCTCGACGATGCGCCCGGGCCGGGCGCTGAACATCAAGATGCGATCCGACAGCAACACAGCCTCGCCGGGATCGTGGGTGACAAAGAGCACCGTCTTAGGATCCATCTCCCACACCCGCAGCAACTCTTGCTGCATCACGATCTTGGTCAACGCATCCAAGGCGCCGAAAGGCTCATCCATCAAGATGATCTCCGGGGTCTGTGCCAACAAACGTGCGAACTGCACCCGCTTGCGCATCCCGCCGGACAGCTCACTGGGACGACGGTCCTCAAACCCTTTCAGCCCCACCAACTCCAGCAGTCGCTGCGCCTCTGACTTGTCGACCTTGTGGCGAACCTGCATCGGCAGCAGGACGTTGTTGAGCGCAGTCGCCCACGGCAGGAGCGTGTCCTCCTGAAACATGTAGCCGGCGCGCCCGTTAATGGACGTCAAGATCGACCCTCCGACCGCGATCGAACCCGAGGCAGTCTTCACCAACCCCGCGACGGCGTTCAGGAACGTCGATTTTCCGCAACCGCTGGGGCCCAGCAGGGAGACGAACTGGCCCGGCTCGATGGTCACCGAGACATCGCTGAGCACATTGAGGTCGCTGTCCCCTTTGCCGGGGAACACCACGTTTACCCCCTCTGCGACCACCCCCACTGTGCCGGACGGGGCCCTCCCATCGGTCGCCCGTCCGCGGGACGTCGAAGATGCTCCTGCCCGCACTGGGGGCAGGGTTGTCGTACTAGACCGGCTCACAGCTTCCCTCGCTTCTCTGCCATCGGGGCAATCGTGCGCATGATTCTCCTAATCGAAGCACGTGGCCTACGTCACGTCAACTAGCTGACTGTGGTGCCCCGTCGGGGCTCGGCGCAGGCACCCGACTGAGATTGGCCTGGCGTGCGTTCACGACCACCGTCGCGGTCCTTTAGGTTGGTCGGGCCGAACATTACGTCCGAGGACCAAATTGAGGAGCCATGATCACCGCACGGGACGCAGGCCGAAAAGCATTGCTGCTGATGGACTTCATGCCAGCTGTTGTCCCGTCTTACGGAGGGGACGAGCGCCTCCTGCAGCGGATTAGCGAGGCCGGTGAGGTCGCTCGCCGCCGCGGCATCGACGTGGTGCATGTCCGTGTCCAGTTCCCGCGCGGATCGGCCGAGGTGGCATCAACCAACCGGGTCTTCGCGACGGCGGCCGACGGGCTTTTAAACACTGACATGACCCGTGTACATACGATGGTCGCGACGGCGCCCGACGATTTCGTGGTCACCAAGAAGCGCGTCAGCGCCTTCGCAGGCAGCGATCTTGACCTGTTGTTGCGGGCCCGCCATATTGAGACCGTGGTCCTCGCCGGAGTGGCCACCTCTGGAGTCGTGCTATCGACGGTGCGGCAGGCGGCTGATCTCGACTACCGGATCGTGGTGCTCTCTGACGGCTGCGCCGATCGCGACCCAGACGTCCACAGCACGCTCATGGACAAGGTCTTCCCCACTCAGTGCGACGTCATATCGATCACGGACTGGTCCAGTGGTCTCTAGTCTGCGTCTTCGCGCGGTGGCGCCAGGGGAGCGTTCGCCCACGGTCGGCCGCACATCTCCGGAACTCCGCGAACATTCCACCCCGAGGAATGGAACGCCGGCGGCGGTGTTCTGTACCTCGGTCACAGATGAACACAACGGATGACCAACACTGGAAAGGCCCGAATGAATCGGACAATGCTGGCCGGGAAAATACACCGAGCAACGGTGACGCAAGCCGACCTGAACTAAGTCGGATCCATCACCATCGCCCACGACCTGATGCAGGCAGCAGACATCATCGACGGTGAGCAGGTGGATGTTGTCGACGTCACCACTGGCGCACTGGTCACTTACGCTATCGCCGGAACTGCCAGCAGTGGTGTCATCGGGATCAACGGCGCCGCAGCGCATCTGATCTCGCCGGGCAACTTGGTGAACTTCATGTCGTTCCTGCATGTCGATGAAGCAGAGCGCGACGCTCACCGGGCACGCGTGGTCCATGTCGATGCAGACAACCGCATCGTTGCATTGGGCTCAGATCCATCCGAGCCGGTACCCGGCGGGAGAAACCAAGTCGCGGGAGCATGAGACCGTAACTAGTGCTCGGAGGCGCTACGTGCGTCGCGGTCGAAGTGCCGCGTCAGGAGTCACTCTGCAGGACGGAAATCTCGTTCGGTAGAGCGCGGCATGCAGCGCACGCAAGTAGCGGCTAGGCGTGTGCGCTATCAATTCCGTTGAACCACAAGTAGTTCAGGACATGCGTTAAGCACCGGATAGTACGTCACGTGACGATACGCTGCGTTGGTAGCTGATCCCACAGGGCAGGGCAGAAAAGTGCGAAATTTGCCTCGCAGGCGTAGTGGACACGAACTTGAGAATTTTCGGCATGGACATCACGTGAGAATGCTGCGATTCGCGCAGTTCAGCGACTGACGAGTGGACACGGAACTTGAGAAGCCACAGGGGCGTGAGAGCGCCCCTCAGCCAGTTCTTCTGCTGCGAAACGGCGCAGTTGTCCTAGTAAGTCGTCGTCAAGGAATCTAAGAAAGTCGAGCACAACTCGGCGCTTCGGGATTCTCTGAGCTGATGTCGGTAATCGAGTCCCGCTTGCACGCCGCTACTACCTCGGCGCGGACGTGGCCGCGGGATGCCGTCCATCTTCGTTCGCACAGATGCAGCGGAAAGCATCTCGAAAACGGCAGTCGGCCTGAACTCCGGTGCCTAGCGCCAAAGTAACCGGGTGTTGCAATCGTTCCTAGGGTTGAATGGTGAGCCGTCGCGGTGCTAAACGGTGCTGCGGGCTAGCGGTGGGGCTCGCGCTCGCGTGAGCGGTCAGAAGCGTGGTGGTGCGCAGTAACGGCTCGATTGCGCTGCTGGTACCGGTGGCGAGTGCAACGGGTACGTTCGAGACCAATCCCATCGGATCCGTCCTTTCCTCACGAGTTGATGTGAATGAAATGTGTTGTGGGACGACTGACGTGACGATTCGAGTTGATACGTGGGCTAGGCCTGGCAAGGGGATAGCGCGTCCTTGCCAGGCCGCCAGCGAACCCGGTATGCGCGTTCTAGAGGGTGTTGGTGAAGAACGGTGCGAGATGCGCCATCGACTGATCGACGCCGGGGCCGTCGTAGAGGTCCATGTGGGTGGCGCCGGGGATGATAGCGAGTTCCTTCTGAGTGGAGGCGGCCCTGGCATAGAGCTCTTCGCTGTGCCACCGCGAGCCGGCGTCGCTGCCGGCCACGGCCAGCAGGGGTTGGGTCAGAAGCGTGTCGATGCGGTCGAAGCCGTTGAACCCTGCGCCGAAGATCTGGGCCGACAGCAGAGCCTTATTGGGCGCGTTGGGGTGCTGGCCGCGCGGGGTGAGGTAGTAGTCGGCGGCTTCTTGCAGGTCCAGCGGTGCGGTGGTGTCACCGACCTCGGGGACGTAGCGCACGTAAACCGGTTCGGCGCCGGCGGCTTCGGCGGTGCGTTGGTCGGCTGCCACTTGCATGTCCGCTTGCTGGTCGGCTGCCGAGATGTTCTGGTCACCGTTCCAGCCCCTTGCCGCCGTCGCGCCGGTATCGACAGCGCTGACGGTCGCGACAGCCTTGATGCGCGGGTCGGTGGTGGAGGCCTTGACGGTGACGCCGCCGCCGGCGCAGATGCCGAGGATGCCGATGTTGGCATCGTCGACATACGGCAGGGTCGTCACGTAGTCGACGGCGCTGTAGATGTCGCCGACGCGGTTCATCGGGTTGTCCACAAAGCGGGGCATCCCGCCACTGGCACCCTGGTACGACGCGTCGAAGGCCAGGGTGACGAAGCCCTGATCGGCCAGACGCTGCGCGTAGACGCCCGCGGTCTGCTCCTTGACGCCGCCGCCGGGGTGCACGACCACGATGGTCGGGTAGGCCCGGTTGGCGTCGAAGTCGGCGGGGACAAAGACGTTGCCCGCCATGGTGATGTCGCCGTTCTTGAACTCGACGGCCTGCATCGAGGTCTGCCCAGCAACCGAGGCCGGAAGATCACTGGGATTGAACGGCGCACCGCTGGTGCTGCTGGACGGCGCGGCGGCGGTGCTGTCACCGGTGCTGGATGAGCACGCGACGAGCGTGACGGCGGCGGCCGTTCCGACGAGCAGGGCCGACGTCCTCTTCAGGATGCTGCTTCTCGGGCTGATGGTGTCCACGGTCTTCTCGTTTCGCTGGGGGGTGATGACTCAAGGAAACCGGTGTCCCCGCGGCGGCAACAGGACCTGTCTAGCCATGTAATGACAGACCACCCCTACCGGCGGCGATCGGTCGTAGCCTGAGCTGATGTCCAGCCACGACGACGTTCGCGAGTTCCTGGCCAGTCGTCGCGCCAAGATCACCCCGCAGCAGGCGGGTCTGGCCAGCTACGGTCGCCGTCGCGTGCCGGGGCTGCGCCGCGAAGAGGTCGCCATGCTCGCCGGCGTGAGCACCGATTACTACGCCCGCCTGGAGCGCGGCAACCTCGTCGGGGTGTCCGACAGCGTGCTGGACGCGATCGCCCGCGCCCTGCGCCTCGATGACGCCGAAACGGCCCACCTGTATGACCTGACCCGCGCAGCCAACACCGCACCCAAGGCCGCCCGCCGCAAGACACCCGCACAGCAGCAGATCCGCCCCAGTGTGCAGCGCATCCTGGACGGCATGTCCGATGTCGCGGCGATCGTCATGAACGGACGCCTCGACCTGCTGGCCACCAGCACCCTCGGCGCCGCGCTGTACTCCCCGGTCTACGACGACGCGACGCGACCGGCGAACCTGGCCCGGTTCTGCTTCTTCGACCCCCAGGCCAGGGCGCTGTACCCGCACTGGGACGAGGCAGCCAACACAACCGTGGCGATGCTGCGCACCGAAGCCGGCCGCCACCCCTATGACCGCGACTTGTCCGATCTGATCGGTGAGTTATCTACCCGCAGTGACACATTCCGCGACCGCTGGGCCAACCACAACGTGCGACTGCACCGCACCGGCGCCAAGGAATACAACCATCCCGTGGTCGGCCGGCTCACTCTGGAGTTCGACGTCATGGACCTCTCGGCCGATGACGGACTGGCTCTGACCGCCTTCACCGCCGCCGATCCAGCATCACGGGACGGGTTGAAGCTCCTGGCGAGCTGGGCCGCGACGCTCAATCACGACGATCAGCAGTCGGTGGTCCAGAAGAACCGCAACACAACGTAATTCGCGAAGCAATAATCGACATCGCGACGGCCCACGGGGTCTCCGCGGAAGGGAACATGCTCATGAGCAAGGTCATCATCGTCACCGGCGCCGGACGGGGCTTAGGCACCGACATCGCCCGCGCGGCACTGGCGGCCGGTCACCAGGTCGTCGCTACGGGCCGTCGACCCGAAGAGGTGGAAAAGACGCTCGGAGGTCCGCAGGACAACCTGCTCACCGTCACCCTCGACATCACAAATCCCGAAGACGCGCTGACAGCGGTGCAGGCCGCCGTCGAACGTTTCGGTCGGATCGACGTCCTGATCAACAACGCAGGAAACTTCTACGCCGGCTTCTTCGAGGAGATTTCCCCGGAGCACCTACGCCAGCAGATCGAGACCAACCTGTTCGGACCCATGAACGTCACCCGCGCCGTGCTTCCCATCCTGCGCCAGCAGCGAGGTGGCCACATTCTTACGATCTCCTCCCTGGCCGGTCTCATCGGCCAAGAGTTCTGTGCCGCCTACGCGGCATCCAAGTTCGGCCTCGAAGGATGGATGGAATCACTACATTTCGACTTGGCGCCGTTCAACATTCACACCACGATCGTCGAGCCCGGCTTCTTCCGCACCGAACTGCTGGTGGATTCCTCCACCACTTGGCCCGAACTGTCCATCGAGGACTACGCCCCCCGTACCGCCGAGATGATTGCAACTTGGAAGAGCCATAACGGCGCCCAGCCGGGCGACCCCGCCAAGCTCGCCAAGGCACTGCTCACGCTCGTCGAGCAAGACGAACCGCCGCTGCGCTTCGTCGCCGGCGCCGACGCCATCGAGGCAACCGAAGGAAAGGCCGAGGAGCTGCTCGTCCAGGCACGAGCCTCTCGCGATCTCGGCGCCAACCTCACATACGACGACGCCAACGTCTGAATCGCCGAAATCCGGCGGCAGGATGTGCCGCTGGGGTTCGACGGGGTGTGCCGCATCCACATGGTTGGCCGTGTGAACATTGGACCCGAACGTGAGACAAATCCCGGTGGACACGACACGAGATGCTGCGAGTCGCCGCAGTTCAGTGCGCCGCGAGTGGACACGAACCTTGAGAAGTCACAACTGCGTCGCGTCGATTGGCGCAAGACCTCCCCGAAGTGCTTACCGGTCATTGGGCGGCCACGGCCACTAGCACGCACAGGGGAGGCCCGAGCGGCACGGCGTCCTCGGTTACCGAAGTCAAGTGCGCCGCCTGAACGGTTATGTGGGCGCGCTGGATCGATATGTGCACCAGTGAACTGGGGCTGGATTACCGGGAAAGGGGATGGGGTTCAGTTCTTTTGGAAAGCGTCCATGCCCGTGGCGCCGAGCAGCGGGTCCGTTGACGGGTTGTAAGCGCAGTCGAGCCGGGCCAGCGCCTCCTCGTCCAGCACGACGTCGCCTGCGCCGACATTCTCCTCGAGGTGGCCCACCGAACGGGTGCCCGCGATCAGCAAGGTATTCGGCGTGTGGGCGAGCAACCAGGCCAGGCCGACCTGGGATGGCGTGGCGCCGATCTCATCCGCGATGGCAAGCGCCACTGGGTCGGCGGACACCTTGGGGAAGCCAGGAAAGGACGACCCGAGCGGGAAGTACGGTACCCACGCGATGCCCTCGTTGACACAGACGTTCAGCAGATCTTCCTGTGATCGGTTGAGCAGGCCATAGGAGTTCTGCACGCAGACGATGCCCGCCGGGAGCGCGCGCCGAAGAACATCGAGGGGGATGTTGCTGATGCCGATCGCGCCGATCTTGCCCTCGTCGCGGAGGGTGACCATCTCGGCGAGTTGGTCGTCGAGGTCTACGATTTGGTCACCCTCGGCCTGCAAGCCTGGGCCCAGGTCGAGGCGTCGCAGGTTGACCACCGGGATCTGGTCGAGACCCAGTTGGGCGAGGTCGGCTTCGACAGCGGCGCGCAACTCAGCGGGTTTCTGTGCGGCGGCCAGCGGGATCGCGCCGCCGTCGGCGACGCTGCGGGCGCCGACCTTGCTGACGATGACGACTTCGTCGGGGTAGGGCGCGAGCGCCATGCGTATGCGGCGATTGACCTCCCCGTCGGCATAGAAGGATGCGGTGTCAATGTGGTTCACACCGAGTTCGATCGCGCGACGAAGGAGGGCCACTGCCACTTCGGTGGACGTCGACTGCGGCTCTAGTTGCATGGCTCCGTAGCCAATTCGGGCCACCTCGAATCGGCCAATCCGGCCTAGCCCACCCGGGTGGGATGCTTCCATCATGGCGCTCCTTGATGCGATACTGGAATCATACGGAGGGACCTCCGTTTAGTTGACCGTAGCAGAAACGGAGGGCCCTCCGCTATGGCGCCACTGCGTGCGGATGCGCACCGTAACCGCGAGCGGATTCTCGCCGCAGCGACCGCGGCGTTCGCTGCCGCGGATGGCGCCCCCGTTTCTCTCGAGGCAGTCGCCCGCGACGCCGGTGTCGGGATAGGAACGCTGTATCGACACTTCCCGAACCGAGAGGCACTCGTCGCGGCCGTGTACCAGGCCGAGTTGGCCGAGGTCTCTGCGTCAGCCGGCCTGCTGCTGCAGCGCCATCCCCCCCTGGTCGCATTGCGCCGATGGATGGATCGCTACGCGGCGTTCGTCGCCGCAAAGCAGGGGATGGCCGAGTCGCTCGGTGCCATCTTCGCCTCCGGTACGGTCGACGTCGGCGATACGAGGACGAGCATCGTCGGGGCGGTCGAGGCCCTGCTGCGTGCGGGCGCCCAGGACGGCAGCCTGCGCGCCGACGTCATCGCCGATGACGTCGTGGCGAGCCTCATCGGAATCGCCATCGCGAGCGGTTCCGCCGCGCAGGCGAACCGAATGCGGCACCTTCTGATCGACGGTCTGGTGGCAGCGCGGTAGCGACGGTACCGATCGCATGAATGTCGTCGTGCACAAGCGGCCAAACGCCGCCCGCACCGCGCGCGAGAAGTTCACGGTTTCAATCGGTTTCGGTCTCTAGGTTCATCCGCTCACGCAAGTAGGCGATTCATACTATGCCGTGAGTGCGCGAAGCAGGAGCGTGACTACGATGTCGACCTCTTCTTGAAGCGCAGTGTCGGGTTCCCGCACCCATCTGAAGACGGCGCCCTGCACGACATCACTGAGTGCGCGCGCCATTACGGCGGCGTCCACGGTTTGACCGATCCGCCCGTGGTCTTGACCGTTCTTGAGGACTGGAGACAGGTCATCCAACAGTTGTGACTCATAGAGGACCGGCCCGAGCGCGGCGGTCCAGCCCCGCATCATCTGTCGACTCAGCTCCGGTTCAGATTCCATCGCCTGGCTGATCACCCGGAAATAGTCTCGAATGATCTCTGAAACGTCCTCGATGCGAGCGTTCGTCACTTCCTCGACGGCGATATCGGCCATCTGCCTGACCCACAGCATCGGGATGTCGCCCTTGTTGGGAAAGTAGTTGAACGCCGTCCTGCGGGAGGTGCCGGCCTCCGCAGCGATGTCAGCCATGGTCGTGTTCTCATACCCCTGAGTTACGAAAAGCTTTGCAGCGGCCTCGAACAGGGCTCTTCTCGTATTCACAACTCGCCGGTTCGGCGGAGGCGACGGCGGTCCAGGATGCACGTCCTTGACCACCTCCCTCGGTCGCCTTGCCCCAAATTGCACTCGGGTGCATACTAGTCACGGAGTCGGTTGCACTCAAGTGCAAGGTGTCGGATAAGGGAGAGCTGGGATGAAGCCAATGTCCGCATCTGACGTTCACTGGCCCTGATCCGAATTCGCTTGGGCGACACACACCCTCACCACGGGTGGCGCCGCCAGTTCGGCGGCCTGATCGTCTAGCTCGGCACTGCTAGACGCCCAGCATCAATGGGCCCGGCACCTCGAGCGCGAGGACTCAAACGTACAGGAATACCCCGCATACGCAGTGCTGAGCTGGCCGACGACGTGCCGCTTCGTCGGTACTGGCTGCTCGGCAGCCACGTGACAGGAAAGGTGAACACCGCGTGAAACTTGAAGAATCCGCTCGCGCACTCATAGGCCGCGGGGCTGACGCGACACTCGTCACCCTCAATCCCGATGGCAGCCCACAGGTTTCAGTGGTCTGGGTGGCGTTGCGCTCGACACCTGAAGGTGACGAACTGGTCGCCGCCCATCTCAACGAGTACCGCAAGACGCGCAACATCCGCCGCGATGGGCGGGTCGCCGTCACCATCCTCGCTCCGAAAATTGACGGACAGGCGACGCCGTACCTGTCGATCACCGGTTCGGCGCGCGTTGTCGAGGGCGGGGCCCCTGAACTGTCCGTCGAACTGGCTGAGGCGATGCTCGGGACGAGCGAGCACTTCCCTCCGCCGAATGCGCCAGCCGGGTTCGTTACGCACATCCGGGTCGAGAAGGTCGGCGGCAGTCTCGTCTAATAACCTGTTGCACGGCGGCCTTCGACTTCAAGAAAGAGATGCGGAAGGCCTGCTCCAAGGCCGCAGAACAACGGGGCCACATGGGCGGGTTGCGCCTTCGCTGACCACTGGACATGAACGTGAGAATTCTCGGTGTGGACATCGGGTGAGAACGCCGCCGACGATGCAGGTCAGGGAAACGACTGTGGACATGAAACTTGAGAAGCCACAACTGCGAGATGCAGTGGAGAGTGACAAGCGTGTAGCCGTTGTTAAACAACACGGTCAGTGGGCCTGACTATCAGAGGTGCAAAACAGCACGTAAGCTCGGTTTAGGCGCCTTCTACCGGCAGGCGAACGGCGACCTATCCGCGCACGATGGACATGAGCGCCCTCGCGAACGGGGCGGGGTCCACGTCACCTCGAACTGCCAATTGCTGGCTGTATGCGGCGCAGACCGCCACGAACGCCTCGGCGATCTCCTCGGACTGATCGTCGGATCTACCTGGAAGCAGATCGACGACAGCGTCGCGCATCGCGGAAATCTGTTGCGCAACAATCGTTGCCAACGCCGGAGACAACGCTGCCTCGGCGTAGATCTGGGCGACCAGCCGCGCATGACCCTGGTGGCGGGCCAACGCCCGGATGTGCTCGAGAAAGCCGTTCACCGCCTCGGCGGTGAGCGCGGTTGGGAAGGCGCCAGATGCTTGTTCGCACACGGCGCGGATGATGTCGTCCTTGCCGCTGAAGTACCGATAGATCGCACCGGTCGAGAGCCCGGACTCGGCGACGATGTCGGCCAGCGATGCGCCGGCGAAGCCGTCGGCGGCGAATCGAATGCGGGCGGCGTCCACGATCTGCTGACGCCGCGCGTCGAGATGGGACTGCGTCACCTTCGGCATGAAAAAGAACAACCCCTCGTTTTATTTGGTACCGTCGCCAGCGTACCCCGCCCGGCGACCCTCAGGAGTGTGCATGCGCTACCAAACCTTTGGACGACGAACCGGGCTGCGAGTCTCGGAGTACGCCTTGGGCACCGCCAACTTCGGCACGTCTGACGCCAGTATCGGGAAAGTAGCCGCGCGCAACGTCTTCGAGACCTTCGTGGCGGCCGGCGGCACCACGTTCGACACCTCCAACATCTACCAGGACGGTCAAGCCGAGACCGTGCTCGGCGAACTGCTCGGCAGCGGCCGCGACGACTTCGTGGTGATCACGAAGTACAGCGGGACCAGGCAGGAGCGTGCCCTACCCGTCACCACCGGAAACGGCCGCAAGTCAATGATTCGATCCCTCGAGGGGAGCTTGCGCCGCCTGAACACCGACTACGTGGACGTGTTCATGCCGCACTTCCCCGACGAGGTCACCCCGATCGAGGAAATCCTGTTGGGGTTCGAAGACCTGACTCGGTCCGGCAAGATCCTGCACGGGGCGCTGTCCAACTTCCCGGCGTGGCGGGTGGCCGAGGCCGCGGTCTGGACGGATTTGCGCGGCCTGAGCCCGCTGGTCGGCATCGAGACCCAGTACAGCCTCGCCGAACGCAGCGCCGAGCGGGAACTTCTGCCGATGGCATCGGCGCACGGTCTCGGCGTGCTCCTCTATTCCCCGCTTGCCGGGGGACTGCTCAGCGGAAAGTATCGGCGTGGGGAGACGGGGCGGTTGAGCGGTCGGGGTGACGCCGCCGAGGACACCGCCCAGCAGACCGTCGTGGTGGACACGGTGCTGGCGATCGCTGCCGAGACCGACAGCACCGCGGTCCAGGTGTCGTTGGCATGGCTGCGTCGCCGGGCCACTGTCGCGCACACGGCTCTCGTCCCCATCGTCGGACCACGCTCCGTGGAGCACCTGCAGGAGTACCTGCGGTCACTGGAGCTGGAACTCGACGACGAGCACTACCGGCGCCTGGACGAGGTCAGCTTGCCACGGTTGGGCACTCCGCACGACGACGTCGCGAACGCCCTGCGCAACGGACTCGACGGCAACCGGACGCTATTCGCCAGTCCACCAGTCACCGTCGTCTGATCGAGGCACGTTGCCGAAGCCGGCTCGCACGAGCCGGTCTGACGGCTTGACACGACGGCTCCGTGCCGCACATCAGCCGTGAGTATCACGACCGGAGTTCGGGCTCGGCAGACCTGCGTGGCGTGACGGTTGGACCCCGGCCCGCCGCGCGGTTGCAGGCGCGCGAGATCCTCGGTCTCACGTGGCGATGATGGCTCGGATCGCCATCCTCGCGACGGTGTGCGCGGCCTCGCGCGGCAAGGGTGCCTCGCCGTTGAACAGTCGAAACACCACGGCCCCGAACAACACATCGATGGAGAGGTCGGGATCGAGGCCAGGTCGGAGCTGTCCGTTCGCCATACCCTCGCGCACCAGTTCAATGGCGGCGCGTCGCCGCTCCGGCGAAGAACCTCTCCTTCAGCACGTCAGCCCCCGACGCTCCCCGGTGGCCGCCGCCATCAACTGAGCGATCACGCGACCACGGGGCGTGGCGTAGAAGTCGGCGAGCCGAACGATCTGGCTCGTCAGGTCCGCGACCACGTCACCGGTCAGAGGCGTCGGCACCGCGTCGCTCACCTTCTGGCCGTAGGCGTCGGCTGCCACGTCGAGACCGCCGGTTCAGTGCTTGTAGATGGTGGCTTTGCTAACCCCGGAGCGCCTGGCGACCTCCGCCCGTTTGTTGTCGGGTGAACGCCGATGGGCGTGGTTGGCCGTCGCAGCCGCCCGGTATCTCCGGCCTGGCCGACGAGAAGCTCAGCGGCCGAAGCTGACCGACTCAGCCACCGCGCGCTGATCCTCCAAGGCAGCCAGACGGCCAGTCAGTGCCGCGTGTACGGCGTCGTAAGAATCATCGCCAAGGGTCAGACGCAGCGGCGGGTCGGTCTGACGGGTGGTCTGAAAGACCACGGCGGCGATCTTGTCCGGGTCGCCGGTCAAGGCGTTCGCGCCGGCGTCCTGAAGCTGGCGTCTGACCTGATCCACCGGAGTTCCGCGATAAACGCCCAACTCCGAAGCGAATGTCAAGTTATCTTTGAAACCCGTTCGCGTACCGCCAGGTTCGACCAACGTCAAGTGAACGTCGAATACGGACACTTCCTGATTGACGCTCTCGGTGAATCCCTCCAGACCCCACTTCGCGGCGTGGTAGGAGCTGTGCGTGGGAATGGCGACCTGACCGCCCATGCTGGAGATCTGAATGATCCTGCCGCCACCTTGCTCGCGCATCGGCGCCAGAAGCGCGCGCGTGATGAGCAGCGGCGCCATCAGCATGACGTCCAGTTGCCCACGGATCTGCTCCACGCTCATCTCCTCCGCAGCGCCGACCACGGCAAAACCAGCGTTGTTGACCGCCACGTCCACCGGATCAGTGGCAATCAGCCGGTGGATCACATAGTCGACGTCGTCGAGCCGGGTGAGATCGAGAACCCGCTCACTCAGGCGACCGCTGAACTCCTCGGCCAGGTCGCTTAGCGCGCCGGCGCGACGCACGGTCGCGGTGACCCGATCTCCCTGCCGTAACACGTGTTCGACGAGACGACGCCCCAGACCCCCCGACCCTCCGGTGACTAACCAGTGGCGGACGTCCTTATCAGCGATTCCCGGCATCGATACTCCTCAGATTTCGTTCAAGCGGGGGTATGGCGCGTCGCGCGTCTACACCTCGAAGGTTTCAGCGCCTGGCACGGCGTCGATGGTCCAGGTGCCGGATGTGCGGAACGTGAGTGCCGTCGCGAATGTGTCCTCCATGTACTGGAAGTACCGGATCTTGCCGTCGCTGACCTTGGCCAGCACGGCGCAGGGTGAGGTCACCGCCTTGCCAAGTGTTACCGATCGCAGGGTGAAGCGTCCGAAGAGCGCCACCTTGTCACCGTCGACCAGGGTGTCCAACGGCGTGAAGTCTTCGAGCCGCCACTGCGTGCTGACACCGCGAAAGTTGTCGACGAAGGCCGACTTCCCGTGGTTGGTGCCGGCCCACGGCATGATCTCGTGCAGGCCCGGGTCGGGGTCGAAGGTCAGCGACACGTATGTGGCGTCGTCGGCCACCAATCGCTCGGTAACCTCCGCGATTTTGTCAGGATCGAAGGCGCCGTCGAGGAATTCGGTCAACACCGTCAAAGGGTCGGGAGTCATTGGAGTGGAAGGTCCTTCCTTAGCACAGCGTTGCGGGGGCGTGGTCGGAGGTGTGTCATTGCGGTCGGGGCGCCGTGGTCGCGACGATGACGCTGTTGATGACGATCGCGGTCATCGTGCGTGTCACCGCCTCACCGGCCGCCGCTGCGCCGAAATTGCCGCGTCCGAGTTCCTCCGCGCGGGCGATGACAGCAGAGTTCCAGGGAATCGCCGGATGAAACTGCGGCAGTGCGCCACTTCCCCAGAGCAGGGCGGCAAGCGCGGCGACACGCGGTGTGGGCGTAGCGTGTTCGACGAGTACCGCACGGACATTGTTCATGAGATCGGCGCGTCGCTTGGTTCCGCCGTCGATCAGGGTGGTGATCGTGAACAGGCCCAGTGCCTTGCGCTTCTCCTCGCGGACATCGCCGCGAGCGATCAGACGCTCCAATACGGGCCGCCGCAGCGTCGGACCGACCGCGGCAAGGACGGCTTGAACTGCGCGCGGTCGTTCGGACACGTACTCCCAGGCCGAGTGGAACAGTTCGTCTGACGGTCGGTCCCGTTCTGCCGCGGCCACGGTCACGGTGCCATTGCGTTCCGTCGTGGCCGCGATGTCATCGCCGAGTGCCATGTCGGCGAGCACCGCTGCGCCGAGTACGTAATACAGGGTGGTCTCCCCGGCGATGGTTCCTGACTCCGGCTGGAACAGCAGCAGGAGTAGGTCCTCGGCCAGAGTGGGCGGGTTCGACTCTGCGGGCGGTTGCGCGGTGTCGGTCACTTATCTGGCACTCCTTTCGGCGCTCAACGGGTCAGAACTGACTGACGCCACCGTCGACGTAGACCTCTGAGCCCGTCATGAAGGAGCTTCCGTCGGAGGCCAAAAAGGTGATGACATTGCCGATCTCCTCTGGGCGCGCACGGCGCTTCATGGGCACGGTGGAGGTCAAATCGGCCAGCGCGGCGTCGGCCCCGGTGAAGAGGCCGGCCAGGCCCGGTGTCTCGGTGAGACCCGGAGCGACGACGTTGACGCGGATCTTGCGGTCGACGAGTTCTGCGGCCCAGCTGCGCGCCAGGGACCGGATCGCGGCCTTGGACGCGGCATACACGCTCGCCCCGGGAGCCGCCTTCACGTCGCCGTTGGAGCCGCACAGGATGATCGACGCGCCCTCGCGCAGCAGCGGAAGGGCGGCCTGCACCGCGAAGATCACCCCGCCGACGTTGGTGTCGAAGATCTTCCTGTGGTGTTCCCACGTGAGACCGCCCAACGTCGCAAACTCGCTGATTCCCGCATTAGCGAAAACGATGTCAAGCCGCCGTCCCGTGGCTTCGATGGTGGCCGCGACACGGTCGAGATCGGCCTGCTCGGTCACGTCGGCGCGAATGGCCTGGGCCTGAGCTGGGCCGATGCTGAAAACGGCGTCGTCGAGGGCGTCTTGGCGGCGCCCGACCAGGAAGACGTAGGCCCCCTGCTTCGCGAGCGCCCGTGCTGCGGCCAGGCCAATCCCGGATGTAGCTCCGGTGACGAGTGCGGTCTTTCCGGTCAGGTCCGACATGAAGCCCTCCAGTTTTGTACCAATCGGTTGCAGCACGACCATACCAGTTTTGTACCGATAGGTAGGAGGGCGGGGATCCGGCGATAGAATGGCCCGCATGGGTGCAGAGCAACGGCACGCGGGAGGCCGGCCGCGCTCGTTCGACGAGGGCCGGGCGCTCGATGGGGCCATCGACGTTTTCTGGCGTCTCGGTTACGAAGGCGCGTCCTTGGCCGAACTCACCGAGGCGATGGGCATCAACAAGCCGAGTATGTATGCCGTGTTCGGCAGCAAAGAGGAACTGTTCGTCCATGCCCTAAAGCGTTACGGCCAGCGCTACCACGAACATCTGCGTCAGGTGCTCTCGAAACCCCGTGCCTACGACATCCTCGATTCGTACTTGCGTGACACCGCGAAGGCTGTGCGTGCCGGGAATGCGCTGGGATGTCTGTCCATTCAAGGCGGCATTTCCTGCGGGCCGAATAACGCGCGCATACCGCAGCTGCTCGCCGAGTATCGCCACGGGATCGAAGAAGCGATCGCCAAAGCCCTTGCGGCGGCTGACGATGCGCCAAACAGCGACACTGAGGCGCTGGCCAGATTCGCCGTGACCATCGGACAAGGGCTTGCGGTGGATGCTGCCGCCGGAGTGCCGCAGGCCAAGCTCGACGCCGCCGTCGACGTGGCTCTTGCCGGCCTGGCGATGTTACTGGTCTCAAATCTGCGAACCGACGACGCGGACGGCCGCTCACGCCGACGACCTGCGACCAAGTCATGAATACGCCAACAGCAGTGGCATCGGCCCCGACGCAGAATCTCCGCGGTCACCCGCGCCGGTGACTCGGTTCCGTTGTGCAACAGCGGGTCACGTCTACCGTTGCAGGCTTGGGTCATCTGCGAATAGAAGGTCTGCCTGGGATTGGCTCTAGGTCGCTACGCCGTCGCCAAGGAGCTAGAGGGCGCGGTGGTTGGAGCTGGGGCTCCACGCCGATGGTGGGGAGCCGTCTTGTCGCGCACTGGACTGCTGTCAACGACTTGATCGACGACGGCCTACTCAACCACAGCCTGCGCATGATCGAGAAGACACACGTGGTGCGATCGACATCGGGCACGCTCGCATACACGCGAACCACTCGCACTGCTGCGGACGGGTTTTCGTTCACCGAGTCGTACCTCGTCGAGGGCATGGGTCATGCATGGCCCGGTCCGTCCGGCGAGGGCCGATTCACCGACCACGCGGGCCCTGACGCCAGCACTATCGCGTGGGACTTTGCCAAACGTCATTCGATCTAGTGCGCCGGTGCAACAAAGCTAGGCCCGCCGGAAACGGCGCGTCCGAGGAAGATTGTCGCCAGCGGACGGGTACTCAGGCGCTCAGCGAATACTTTGTGGGCCAGAGAGTCTTAGTTCGGCTGAAGGCAGGTCGAGATCATCCGCGCCGGCAGGCGCATCGGCGCTCCTGTGCGACTGGTAGTCGCCCAGGATGTTTGGTGATTGACTGTGCCCCTAGGTCCGGGTGTTGCATGGACCCGTGAGACACGACACCAGGACGCTGACCGAGTCGGACTACGCACGCGCCGAGCAGATGCTTGCCCCCTACCGGGCAAGGAAGGTGCCTGGCAGTGCGCTGCAACCTCAGTGGCTTCCCGGCGGCGCGGACTTCTGGTACCAGGTGGGCGGGCGCTACGTCATCGTCGCCCCCGACGAAGGCAGCAGGCGGCCCGCATTCGACCACGACCGCCTGGCTGCCGCGCTGTCAGTGCAGACCAAACAGGCGGCGGTCGGCGCTGATCTTCCGATCGCGGGTGTGGAGGTCTGCGACGACGGCACGGCGAGGTTCACAGCGTTCGGAACCGCCTGGGAGTGGTCCGACGACACGGGCCTCCAGGCCGACCGCCGAACGCCCCGCGCCCCCGGCGAGGTGCCCTCCCCAGATGGGCAGTGGATCGCATTCCGCCGAGACGGCAACATCTGGGTTCGACGGACTGCAGGACAGCAGCAAGGGGATTCGCCGCGCACAGAGGACGGCGAGCAGGAGTTCGCGCTCACCGACGATGCCGAATCGCAGTTCGACTACGGCGGGCTGCCCGACGCCACCGGAGCTACAGCCCTGACCCGACTCCTCGGACTGCCCCCCCTGTCCTTCTTTCACTGGTCACCAGACTCAACGCGGATCTTGGTGCAACGCATCGATCAACGCCATCTGCCGGAACTGGTGCTGGTGGAGTCGACACCCGCCGACGGCGGCAGGCCTGTCGAACACCGCACGCGCTATACGATGCCGGGCGAGGACGCGGCGGCGACGATGACGTGGAACGTGCTGGACGTGCACCAGCGCACTGTTGTCCGCCAGCAGGACCCGCCCAGCCCGATCATGCACAACACAGCGCTGGTCTACGCGTGGTGGACCCGAGAATCGGGGGACTCGGTGCACTTCCTGCAGCACTCCCGCGACGCCCGCACACTGCAATTGCGCCGCCTCGACCCGGCTACGGGAAAGACCACCACGCTGATCACCGAGACGGGCGAGACGAGGGTCGACCCTGCCGTGCAGCTCGGTGATCCGCCGCTGGTGCACGTGTGCGAGTCCGGGGAGATCGTTTGGTGGTCGCAGCGCGACGGATGGGGGCACCTCTACCTGTACTCGGCCGATGGCCTGCACGCCACCCAGATAACGCAGGGGCAGTGGCTGGTTCGCTCCCTGCTGTGGGCCGACGAGGATCGTAGGCAGGTCTTCTTCGTCGCAGGCGGTCTCGTCGCCGACGACCCGTACACCCGCCAGATCTGCCGCATCAACTTCGACGGAACCGGGTTCACCCGGCTCACCGAGGACGACCTCGACCACGACGCAGTCAGCCCGCCTCGGGGCGGCTACATCGTCGACCGGGCGTCTTCGCCGAGCCTGCCGCCGCAATCCGCCGTCCTCGATACCGAAGGCAATATCGTGGTCCAGCTGGAGACGCCAAACACCGCGGCCCTCGAAGCGCTGGGCTGGAACCCACCTGAGCGCTTCCGCACCACCGCCGCCGACGGCAAGACACCGATCTACGGTCTGCTTTGGCGCCCACACGACTTCGACCCGCAGGAGCGCTACCCGATTGTCGAGCACATCTATCCCGGTCCGCAGGTCCACCGCGCGGGCCCGTCGTTCGACCCGCCGCATCAGGGAGAGCCGGAGGCATTCGCGGCGCTTGGCTTCGCCGTCGTCGCGATCGATGGCCGCGGAACCGCTGCGCGCAGCAAAGCCTTCCATGATCACTCCTACGGCGACCTCGGCAACGCCGGCGCCCTTGACGATCACGTCGCCGCCATTCGTGAACTGGGACATCGGCATCGGTGGCTCGACACCAGCCGGGTAGGCATCACCGGTCAGTCCGCAGGCGGCTTCGCCGCCGCCCGCGCCGTGCTGGTAAATCCTGCGGCCTATCACGTGGCCGTCGCGACGTCCGGGAACCACGACAACAACATCAACCTGGCGATGTGGGCCGAGCACTACCACGGCGACCTCACTGAGGACGGGCGCAAGGCGATTTCGAACGCAACCGTCGCCGACAACCTGACGGGCAAGCTGCTGCTGATCCACGGCGAACTCGACGACAATGCCCACCCCTACATGACGATGCGGCTCGTCGATGCGCTCATCAAAGCGGATAAGGACTTCGACCTCATCATGATCCCCGGCGCCGAGCACGCATTGATTGGCCGTCAGCATTACTTCCTGCGCCGCACTTGGGACTACTTCGTCCGGCACTTGCACGGCAGCGAGCCGCCGACCTACCGCCTCGCGCCCTTGCCGTTGCCGGCCGTTGGTGCGTGACCCCGCACGATCTCCCTCGCCCGGCGCAGCACGTCCAGCTGCGCCGGGTTGTACAGCTCGAGCATCGCCTGGTCGATCGCTCTGTCGGCGAATCGTTTTCCACGCGGGGCGTCGTCACGCGATTCGATGAGTGAGGGGTGCGCGTCCCTCACCGCCATGATGTAGGGGGCAAGCCGCTCGGCGAGACGCTGCCGGGTCGCGTCATCAGCGCCGGCGTGCAGGGTGTCCAATTCCTTCGCGGCGGGATCGTCGGGGGTTTCGCGGATCATGTCCGCATAGGCTTGCCGACCGCTTGGCCCCAGCACCCGGCTCAGCACGACCACGAGCTTGCGATCAGGGTCCGTCATACTCGCAGCGGTCTCCGGCGCCACGAAATCCGGCGGCAGGTCGGTCGGAGCCGAGTGCTTGAGAAGATCGGCCAGGTCGTCACGTGCCCGCTGCAGCCGCACCATCGTCGCCGCCAGTTCAGCGTCGAGTGCACGCAGGGCGTCCGCCGGATGATGGTCGCGTTCGCCCATCGCAGCGATCTGCGGTAGGGAGAACCCGAGATCGGTCAGCCGCCTGATACGTACCAGCCGCACGAGGTGCTCGACGCCGTACTGCTTGTAACCGTTGCTGCGACGCTTCGGCTCGGGCAGCAGGCCGACCTGATGGTAATGCCGGACCGAGCGAAGGCTGGTGCCCGCCAGCTCGGCCAGTTCGCGAGTGCTCCATGCCACGACTCCATCCTGGCGCACTCACCAAACGTGGCTTGTCTCTGATGACTCGTTTGGCGTGAAAGCTGCTGCACACCGCGATTGGCGTTCTGGGGCCGATGTCGGCGGATCACACGCTCGCGGGCGTTCTTGGCGCAATCGGCGACCTACCTACCCCAGACGAGACTCGGAAGGCAGTTGCACTGCAGGAGTTCATGGGGTGTGTAGCTGGGTGGCGCCACTACTGCTAACCCCCGCTGTACATGGCCCCTGGCGGCTGGGCCAGCAGCGTTTTCACTGCCCTGGTTTCAGCGTCGGCCAGTACTTCATCCAACCCGGACTCCAGGCCGTCAAGGGCTTGGCGGATCACGTCGGCTGGGTTGTTCTTGGGCATGTCGACGCCGTCCAGCATGTCGGTGTCGGTGGCTGACAGGTGCAACCCGAGAACTTGGGTACCTTGGCCTGCCAACTCGAGTCGAGTGCTGTTGGTCAGCTGCCACTGGGCGGCCTTGGCGGCGGCGTAAGCGCCGTTGCCGGGGAACACTTGGAAGGATCCGATCGACAGGACGTTGAGGATGGCGCCACCGCCATTGCGCGCCAAAACTGGCGTGAAGGCGCGTGTCATCGACAGTGTGCCCCAGAAATGGGTGTCGAGTTCGAGGCGGATGGCATCGAGGTCACCCGTGACGAGGTTTTGCATGGTGGCGACGCCAGCGTTATTGATCACCACGTCGACGTCGGTGGCAGTGGCGGCGACGTCGACTACGGTCGCGTCGTTGGTGATGTCGAGGTAGGTCGGCACGATGCGTGCGTTGCCTGCGGCAATGGTTTCCGGTCGTCGCGTTGCGGCGTAGACCTTGGCGGCGCCGCGCTCGATCAACTGGCGGACAAACTCCGCCCCTAATCCTCGGTTGGCACCGGTCACCAGGACTGTCCTGTTTTGTAGTTCCACTCTTGCATCCTAAAAATGTGAGATCAGTGGCAGGTTCAAACCGAGGCTCTCATTGGCTCGCGTGAAGTAGTCGGCTGGCACGCAATGCGGGGAGCTTCTGCGCTGTCAGCAGATCGTAGATACTGATGACGTCCCGGCAGCGCGGTCGTCGACAGCTGCGCAAGCCGAGTTAGCAAACGACAGGCTACCGACGAGCTTTCAGACAGTCAGACTACTTTGCGAAGTAAGTGCGCAAAAACGGTTCTTTCGACGTTTGCTACACCGTTCGCGTGGAATCGCTGGATGTGTGGCCCTTGGGTGTGATGCTTGTTACGTAGCTCTTCGCTTGACCAGTGCTCCACGAATACGAATTTGCCTGGCTCGCCGATGTCCTCGTACAAGTCGTAGTCCAGATTGCCCTCCTCCTCACGCGAGGGCGCGACGAGTGCACCTAGGTCTCGCCGCAGCTCGTCCTCTTTGCCTTCCTTGGCTTCAAGGCCGACGACAATGAACAATTCAGTCACCTGAGATTCCCTTCGAATAACTAGCTAGGAGCTGGGCTGATCTAAAGGCCGGTAGTTTTCGCGACGCAGGATTGCTTACCCCTTGAAGTTCTTCTCCGGGTTGAACCCGTCATAACTGTCGAACACACCCATGAAACCAGTCAGCGTTTCGTCGCGATTCCAGTCACGCTGGAGTTCGCAATACATCTGCACTCGGCTGATCAACTTGGCGCCCGCCTGTTCGATACGGCGGAGCGCCGCCTCATGCGCCGCGAGTGAGGTGCCGCCCACCGCATCGACGGGTACGTAGACCTCATAGCCTTGATCGATTGCGTCGAGGGCAGGAAAGGTCAGACATGCCTCCGTCCAAAGCGCGGTCATGATCAGCTTCCTGCGGCCGGTGGCTTCGACAGCCTGCTTGAATTCCGCGTCTTCCCAACTGTTTATCGAGGTGCGGTCATAGGTGGGATAGTCGCCGAGGACGTCCAGGAGCGGCTGGATCGGCGGCTTGTTCCGACCGGTCTGGATATTGACGGTGGAATGAACGATTGGCAGTCCGTAATTCACGGCCGCCTTGGCGCAGCCAACGATGTTGAACACCAGTTCGTCCTGCGGGATCGAACGGATGGAGCTGACTTGGATGGGCTGGTAGTCGATGAGGACGAAGGCCGAATTCTGCGGTGTGAGCAGGTGGTCGAATTTCGGATCGCGGATAGCTTGGCTTGTCACGAAGATTCCCTTCCAAGTGGGTTTGGTACCGATGTTTGGAGGACCGGCTGCGAGGCATGCCCTGCCTGACTTGAGGCAGTCATCAGGTTCGCAGCGCCGACGCGGCCTTCGCGTCGGTGAAAGTCCCTTAGATGGTCAGCGGCTGCCGCCGTCGCGGCGCATCATTGGATCTGCGCACCAGGACTGATCAGACCGCCTGGTCCGCTCGCCAAGGGCAGCCTCTGAAATTGCACTCCTTGCAACGCGATTTGCAGAAGGCTCACGCCTGGGCGCAGATCCATGCCCCAGAATCCGTCGAGGCGCGCCCCGGTGCACCCGGGGGGCCGAGGTGACGCAGGTGCATCACCTCAAATAGGCAGGCGCGACTGTGCCGGGGTGGGTGTGGCGTCGGTGAACACGTCTGGGCCACACGAACTAAGAGTCACCGCTAAAGCAAGTAAGGGACTCTCACCGACGCGAAGGTGGCGTTCGTGCTGCGAACCTGATGGCCGACAGAGATTCGCGCACCAATCTTCTGGCCGCCGAGAGTATCGAGCACTGCCTGGTGGAACTGTGCCACCGAGGTGTCCCGCAGATCGATGGTCGCGCGACCGCGCTCCGGAGGCTTCTCGATGTGGAGTATTCCGCTGCCGGCGGTCATCCACTGGGTGTCACCGTTGGTGATCGTGCCGCCGCCGCCGTGGGAGTCGGTGTGCTCGAACGCGCCATCGATGATGTAGGTGACGGTCTCGAACCCTCGATGGGGATGCCACGGAGTGCCTTTGGGCTCACCTGCAGCCCAGTCGATCTCGCCCATCTGGTCCATGTGGATGAACGGGTCCAAGTCGTCCTGCGGCACACCGGCGAAGGCGCGCCGCACGGGGAACCCGTCGCCCTAGAATCCGGCCGGTGCGGTGGTGACTGACCGGACCGGACGTTGCGTGTCGGTGGACGGATCGGGGACAGGGACGCGAGGCAAGGTGAGGGTGTCGGCAGTGATGGCGGGCATGGTCTATTCCTGTCAGTTGACGAAAATGGGCGGGGTTCGGAGACGAAGGCGGCGGCTGTGCCGGGTTCCGCTCAGCGGCTGCGTAGGTGGTCGACGACGAAATCAGCGGCTTGCCCGGCCATCCCGTTGACGCCGTACGCACTGTGGGCGGCAGAATCGAGGCCGCCCGATTCGCAGACCGGATCCCGCGGCGCGCACAGGTCGATAGTCTTGGCGACGAAGGCGGGGCCAATCTCGATGGGGGGCGCGTCTTGTTGCAGCAGTCTCAAAATTCCCGGTGAGGGTTTACCAAACAGGACCACCGCGGCGATGCTGTCGGCGACGTCGGGAGACAGAGCGGTCAAGGCGTATCCGGGGGGAACGGTCTCGCTGGTGACGTACCCGCTGACGGCAGCACCCTGGGAATAGCCGCCAACGACGATCTCGGTGGTGGGGCACCTGTCCTTCAGGTCGCGCAGATGGTTACTGGCATCCACGATGCCGTCGACGGCGCGATCGAATTGCAAGGACGCCGGGTAGTTGACGGCATAGACGCCAATGATGCGCCCGGGTAGTCGTTGGCTCAAGGCTTCGATGAAGGGCTCACCGACCTTGCCCACGCCGGGGCTCTCGAACGTGCCGCGAGCAAAGACGACCTCGACATCGGCGCAGTCGGCGATGGACGCCGCTACGGGCGCCCCGTAAGCCTGTCCCGGGTTAGGGTTGCTGACCAGCGCCGCGACCGCCGCGCCGACGGCCATCGCGTAGAGCGGCAGACGCGTGTTTGACTGCGTGGCAACTGAATTGGAAGGCGATGGCCTCTCCATGACGCGTGTGCCCTTTCTGCTCATAGGGGTCGCCTTGTCGCAGCTACCCCGCCTGTCGGTGCGTTCGGGAGTACTGCGAGGGAAGCCAACAGGACGCGCAGCAGGGATCGGCTGTCGAGTCATCCGCATGCCCCCCGGAAAAGCGTGTCCAGAAGCGGGATCACGTCACGTTCGAACGGCGCTGTCAGTTCGGCGTCGGTCTCGTCCGGAACCGAACCGGCGTGCCCCATGGTGTCGGGGTCGAGGGTGACCATGACGGGATCTCCTAGTGCTCTTCGGTAAGTGTGAGCACCGGCGTTCCGGTGGCAGGTGCAAGGCGGTTGTGAAGGGCGACGATGGCTCGCATCGGCCGCAGATGCATCGACAGTGAGGCCACCCTGCCTCCGGAATTGATGCCGATCAGATCGATGCCGTCGATCTCCGCGGTACCGCATCTGATATTCGTCACGACCGCGAAAAGGCCATCTCCTGAGATGATTTGGGTGACCGTGTACTCGTCTGCGACATCGAGGATCTGAGAGACCGCGTTCGCGACCTGTTCGCGGCCGACGATGGGCTCCGCGTCGATTGGGCTCTCGAGGATCACGTAATCGGCGAGTTGGGCCGCGGCGCTTATGGCGTCGCGTGCTTGCAGAGCCGTCAAGAATGCCGTTAGTCCTGCTGGAATCTCATCCACAGTCGTTGACTTCCGTTTGTGTGCGGGGTCTCGCTGGATGCGTCTGTGCTGCGGATCAGTCGGTAAGACCGGCTTCTCCGTGCCATCAGGTTCGCATCGTTGATGTCAGCTTCGCGTCGGTGAAAATCCCTTACGTCGTTCCCGGCGGCCACCGTCGCGACGCCTGAGGGGGGTATACGACGCGGTATCGGGCGGAATGATCCACGACAGCTGACCGGACTAGGTGGCCGGTCGTCGAGGGGATCCTCTGTTAACGCAGTCCCTGGAACACGATCTCCAGAACGCCGTCGATATATTCCGGTTCGAGCGGCATCGCATGAAATAGCCGGTACTCGACGACCCCGTACAGCAGGTCACGCATGGTCTGCCAATTGGCGTCGGCGCGCATCTCACCGCGCTGCCGCGCCAGGGTTGTGCGGGCGCGGAAGTCGTCGATATTCGGTGCGATGATCTGATCGAAGAGGGCGCGTAGGAGATCGGGGTCGGACTGGCCGGCGGCGATCAGACATCTATATGCCGGTCCGAAGCCGGTGGTGTTGATCAACTCCAGGATCGCTGTGAGCTGGGTTCGGATGTCGGCGACGATGTCGCCGGTGTCGGGAAGCGTGACGGCAGTGCTGAGGATTTCGGTCGCGGCTTCGAGTATCACCGCACCCTTGGATGGCCACCAGCGGTAGATGGTCTGCTTGCTGACGCCTGCTTGCCTGGCGATCGCTTCGATCGAGATCGTGTCGTAGCCAACTTCGCCGATCATCGACATGGACGCGTCGAGGATGGCGCGACGCGATTGTTCGTTGCGGACCGCAGGCATGAGGAGATCGTAGCCACCGCAGGTGCGCTTCGAAGCGGATTGGATACGGTGCGGTCCGTATTGACGTCAGGCTTACCCTTGCCTATCGTTTTGGTGGTCGGCGCGGCGCTCCCGACCAGGGCTTGGATCACACCGTTCAGCACGGGCAGGCGCCACCTCGGGAAAGAAGCCAGCTGTGTCCGTCGAGCCGATCGATCCAGACGAAGCGTTTCCACCCGATCAACACGCCGCACCCTGGCTGCTTGAGGTGAAGCTGTCGGCACAGCCACCACTACGGGAGGAAGACGGATTCGCCCGAGCCCGGGCTGAGAAGAAAGGTCTGGGCCTGCTCGGTCGACACGCAGAATGCGAAACGATCGGCCAACTCCTAGCCGAGGCATCAGAGGGGCGCAGCGGGGTGCTCGTCGTGCGCGGGGAAGCGGGCATCGGAAAGTCTGCGCTGTTAAAGCACGCCCGCGACACCGCGATCTCCATGGCGATGCGGGTGGAGTCCTCAGTCGGCGTGGAGTCCGAGACGCAGTTCGCCTTCGCTGGCTTGCACCAGTTGTGCGCGCCGCTACTGGAGGGCGCAGAGACGCTTCCTGAGCCGCAGAAGACCGCCCTCGGTGTCGCGCTGGGCCTGCAGGCCGGCGCCACGCCAGACCAATTCCTGGTCGGGCTCGCCGTCCTCAATCTCCTCACAGAGGCGGGGCCGATGCTGTGCCTCGTCGATGACGCACAGTGGCTGGATCAGGCGTCCGCGCAGGTTCTTGCGTTCGTGGCGCGGCGAGTGGCGGCTGATCGGTTGGTGCTGATGTTCGCGGTGCGCGACCCCTGCGAAAGCGGCGGGGACCGATTGACTGGGTTACCCGAGGTACGCCTGGACGGGCTGGGGTACGCCGACGCCCGGGCGTTGCTGACCACCACCGCACCGCGCGCGCCGCTTGATCGGGGGGTCCGCGACCGCATCATCGCCGAGGCGCGCGGTAACCCGTTGGCGCTGCTAGAGCTGCCCAGCAGCCTGCAGTTGGCTGGAGGGTTCGAACTCCCCAACGTCATGAGCGTCCCGCGCCGCATCGAGGACAACTTCCAGCGGCGCTCGAGCAACCTCCCGGCGCAGACGCAACAGCTGATGCTGGTGGCTGCTTCCGAGCCGACCGGTGACGCCGCCCTGCTCTGGCGTGCGGCCGACTATCTGGGGATAGACCACGATGCAGCCGAGCCCGCGGAAACTGCAGGACTGCTCGAAATCGACACCCGCGTCCGATTTCGCCATCCGCTGGTGCGTTCGGCGGTCTACCGTGCCGCCACGGCAGCAGAGCACCGTCGAGCCCACCACGCCCTGGCTTGCGCCACCGACCCACAAACCGACCCGGATCGCCGCGCCTGGCACCGCGGGCAATCGGTACGGGGCACCGACGAAGAAGCCGCCGCAGACCTGGAGCGTTCGGCAGACCGCGCGTTGGCCCGCGGCGGGTTCGCTGCCGCCGCGGCGTTTCTTCGGCGCGCGACCGAGCTGACACCGGAGCCCGCTCACCGGGCGAGACGCGCACTGGATGCCGCCAACGCCCAACACTGCGCCGGTGCTCCAGAGACCGCCCTCGCACTGCTGGACAACGTGCACGCCGCCCAACTCGATGCGCTGCAACGCGCCCGCCGGGAACTGCTCCGCGCCCAAATCACATTCCACCTGACCCAAGGCAATCAGGTGCCTGGGATGTTGCTTGGCGCCGCTCGAATGTTGGCGCCCCTGGATCCCTCACTTGCTCGCGAAACCTACCTGCAGGCCTTCGACGCGGCGACCATCACCGGAAGTTTGGGCCTCGAACCCCATCTGGCGGAAATCGCCGAAGCGGTCCGTGCCGCACCGACGCCGCTCGGGCCGGCGGATTTGCTGCTCGGCGGGTTGGTAGCCGTCCACACGGATGGATTCGAAGCCGGTGCGCCCGCACTCAGGCGGGCACTGGAGGCGTTCCGTGAACACGTCTTCCCCGTCGAGACCGTTCAGGCCGGCGACGCCGGCAACTGGCTGTGGCTGGCCACACGGACCGCAATAGCGCTCTTCGAGGACGAACTGGCCATCACGTTGGCCGATCGCTACGTGAGACAAGCTCGCGACGCCGGCGCCCTCGCCACGCTGCCGGCAGCGCTCATCGTGTCGGCGTTCGCGCGGGTCTACACCGGTGAGCTCGCTCTTGCCGCCGAGTTGACAGACGAAGCTGCTGCCATAACACAAGCGTCGGGCGCAATGCCTCTGAGCTACACCCGAACGTACCTGGATGGGTGGTGCGGGATTGATTCCGAAGCCACCGATCGGCAAGACACCCGTGACGGCGAGGCGACAGAACGCGCGCGCGGCATCGAAGCCACAACGTCCATCCTCGCCACGGCGGTGCTCCACAACGGCCGGGGCAATTATCCGGCGGCGCAGCAGGCCGCGATTCAAGCATGTGACACCTACGAACCGTCGACCAAGGGGCATGCGCTGTACGAGCTGGTCGAGGCGGCCTCCCGCGCGGGCGATCCAGAATCCGCCTCTCGCGCAATGGAAGAACTCGACACCAGAACCCGCGCCAGCGGTACCCAATGGGCGCTCGGGGTTGCGGCGCACTCCCGAGCGCTGACCAGCACCGGAGCGGAAGCCGACAAGCACTACCGCGAAGCGATCGAGCGGCTACGAAAATGCCGTATGGGCATCTACCTCGCCCGCACCCACCTCGTCTACGGCGAGTGGCTACGCCGCGAAGGCCGCCGCCACGACGCCCGCGAACAACTCCGCACCGCTCACGCACTCCTGACCAAAATGGGCGCAGAGCCCTTCGCCGCACGCGCCGCCCGCGAGCTACGCGCCACTGGCGAGCATCCCCGCAAACGGACCGCCCAACCCACCGACGCGCTCACCGCCCAAGAACTGACCATCGCACGACTCGTCGCGACCGGAGCGACCTCCCGTGAGGTCGGTGCGCAACTGTTCCTGAGCCCGCGCACGATCGAAACCCACCTGCGAAACATTTTCCGCAAACTCGGCATCACCTCGCGCCGACAACTCAGGGAGCTGCCGCCACCCTGACCTGAGGCGGAACGCAAACTGCCCTCGCAGAGCACCTTTCAGGAGTGAGCGACAACCTACGTGAACATCCACCAACGCGCGCCGCGACGGCCGAGCCTCGGTCGGGCTTCGGGATTGGCTGCCAATCCCGTTGCCCCGCCCCGGGGCGTCGTCCCGTCTGAGACGAAGAGGTATGCGGATTCGTACCGTCTGGGCCGCGACCCATTCCAGCAGACGGTGTGGTCTGACATGAAAGTCTGAATCCGCGCCGTCTCGGGAAATGGAAGCCATTGCCACGTAAGGGACTTCTACCGACGCGAAGGCGGCCCGTGCGCTGCGAACCTGATGGTGGAAGGTGTCGGGTTCAGCCGGTCCAATCCGCGGCACACACATCGAGCGAGAACAGCAGGAGACATTCAGTGAGTAGCATCAGCATCATCGGCGTGGGCCGCATGGCCAGCGCTCTGGCCGGTCGCGCCCTCGGTGGCGGCAACACCGTCGAGATCATCGGTCGCGATGAGGCCAAGGCGCACGAGCTGGCCAGCAGGCTAGGCGGTGCCACCCTCGGGACGATCGGCGAGCCCCCGGCTGGAGACATCGTCGTGCTTGCCGTTCCGTACGCAAGCGCCGCGGCGGCGGTCGGCGAGTTCAGCGAGGCACTGGCGGGCAAGATCCTCGTCGACATCACGAACCCCTTTGCCCCGGATCTCTCAGGCCTCGTCACTCCCGGCGACAGCTCCGGCGCCCAGGAGACCGCCAAGGCCGCTCCCGCGAGCACGCGAATCATCAAGGGATTCAACACCTTATTCGCCGAGATTCTTGCAACCCCCCCAGATGCGGATCGACCGCTGAACGTGTTCCTAGCTGGCGACGACGCCCAGGCGAAGGCCGAGGTGTCGGCGTTCGCCGCGAGCCTGGGACTGCGCCCGCTGGATGCCGGTCCGCTGTCAATGGCGCGGGCCCTGGAGTACGCCGGCCTGCTGGAACTCAATCTCAAGACCCACGGGCTGGAGCAAACCGACTTCGTTCTGGGCATCACCGTCGTCGGGTGATCCGCGCGGAAGGCGCTCACATGCGGGTCGCCCACCTGACCTGCCCGACGGGACCGCACGCGGGTGAACCACCGCTGATCGCAAGATGTTTGTCTGAAGCCGCGACGTGGTCGTCGATGATGTCGTCGACGTCACGCACGGGCATACCTGCGACCCCGGGGGAGAGACGCCGTGGCCGTGTTCATGGTGGTCGCGGCCGAATCGGGTCGGCCGTCGACTCCGGCGCCCGGCAACCAAAAGAATGTCTAGCCCGACCGCTGGGCAGATGCCGCGGCACCGAGTAGTGCACTGCGTCTTGTGGGGGTGACCAATGCAGGTTCAGATTCGCCTTCGGTCGAGAGTTAGGAGCGCGCTGGTGCGGCCGACGATCCTGAAATTTGTTCTCTCCGTCATCCATTGGAGTTCACCGATGGCCCGTACTTTGCGTTTTGCCGAGTACGACGATACTGAAGAGCTTCATGTAGTTAGAGCCGCCGCGGTGCCTCCCGGGGGCGGGCAGGTGAAGATTGCCGTCCGCTCGGCAGGGGAAACGGTAGCGCCAACACGCGGCGGCGACCAGCGACACCGACCTCGGACGCCGGCGCCGCGTCGTCGTCAGCCTGTCACTCGTTCCGGCCAGATGAGCCGCATGCAGCGCACCGTCATCCTCACGATGTCGGCGAGAGCAGTATTCGCGGCAACGACCATTGGCCAGGCTCCGCTGGCCGTAGCCAACGGAAAGTCGCTGCCCACCGTCGTGTGTATGGGCCCTGAAATCTACCTGGGTCAATGCGATTCGAGGGTGCCGCTTGTCAATTCGGTCAAGATCCTCGTACCGAAATGGAGGGTCCGCACCTACCCAGACACCGCTTGCGTGCGGTCGGCAATTCCGCCCAAGCAACCGGAACTAGCCGAACGCCAATTATTTTGGCCTCGACTTCGGTTATCGCAGCCTTAAAGGTCGGTCGCTCCTTGGTTACCCGGAAAGTGAAATGCCGGACGTCTGTCGCGCTCACGGCGGGACAAGGGGGAGGAACGGAACGCCGGTAGTCGGTCCCGGCCGAGTTCGATGGTGGAACGCGCCACCGCATGGGCACCGGCTGATTGCCGGAGTTTAGAACTGACGAAAGGACCGAGCGGCGATGCACTCGCTCCACGTGGTCAACTGGGCCGCGTTCCTTGTGGTGGCCGCACTGGTCTCGGCGACACCTGGGGCCAACCAGTTGTTAGGTTTGCGCAACGCGATCCGATTCGGGTTTGCCTGGGCGGGTGTAGGCATCGTCGCTCGACTCGCCGGGCTTGCCATGCTCATCGCCCTAGTCGTCATCGGGCTCGCGGAGGTGTTCGCAACGTCGCCGGTGACGTTGGTGGTCTTCAAGTGGGTCGGGGTTCTCTATCTCCTCTTCATCGGCGTAGCCGCGATCCGCGCTCAGCCACTACCGTCGGAACCCGCTGACCTTGAGACAGCGGCACGGTTACGTGCAGACCGCCGCCGGATACCCTTTGACGAATTCGTGACCGCAACAACGAACCCCAAGGCAGTGTTGCTCTTTGCTGCACTGTTTCCGCAATTCGTCGCCACGGACACAAACAGCCACGTCCAGATGGCCGCTCTAGGTGTGGCCTATCTGGTCGTGGAGGCCGTCGTGGGTAGTATCTATGCCGCCGTGGGCTCCGTATTGCGAGTCAAGGGACCCTCTAGCAGCACTCTGCGTTGGGTCGATCGCGGCGCGGGCTGCTGCCTCATCCTGTTGGCCGCGGCGCTTGCCGCTGAGTCCCTGTAAGCGCTGCGGCTGCCGGTTACGCCTCCTAGATATGTGGCCGCGAGCCTCGGCGGGCAGCTAGTGCAACCTGCCCCCCCGTCGGACGATCAGGGTGACACCATGGCTGCGGGCGGCGGCCTTAGGCCATCGCTCCACAGTCGCGGGTATGTTTACTCCTCGCGCTCCGTTACAGCCGTGCAGCACTCCGATGAAACGGTGGCGCGTTAACGTCGGCTGTCATAGTGACGAAAAGCTACACACCTAGTGCGGCCCTGCGCCCTTGATTCGGGGCGGGGTGAGGTAGTAGTGCGTCGCTGCCGGCAGAGCGTTATCGGACGCATGGAGCGAGGCGTTTGCAACGTAGATTAACAAGCCTCCGCGACACGCCGAAGTCTTGTCAAAGTACCCAGGCGAGTCCTGTCGATCTTCACTGCGTCTCGACAACTGCTCCAGTTTCAAATGAAATGTCCATTTGATGTCCAATTGGACATTTGAATGAGATTCCGCCTATCGAGCCAGCGGTAGCACTGGTGGCCGGCCGCTGGTCAGCGCCCGGGGATTGGACCACTCCCGCGGAAGCTGCGTGCCGGGCGTTTCGGACCCACGCCGATCTGAGTGGCGGCCGACGACACTGTCCGCGTGATCCACCCCAGCAGGGTGCGCCTATGCGTCACCCAAACTCGGCCGGTAGTCCGCCACTTCGGCCTCAGCAGCGAGCAACGCACTCAATTCGCCCTCCTGCTGAGCGACAAACACACCGATAACCTGCCGGCACACCTCCGGCACGCCGACCCCGCGCATATCAGCAATACGTTTCAACCCGAGCAGCATCGACGTCGACACGTGAAACTGCACGGCGAACTGACCGCAAGAACCATCCTCGGGCGGTGACCCCGGACCAACGACCACGGGATGATCTGACCCGAATTCGTCAACATCAGCGCCGCGAGCCCTCTCAACGGCCCCACCACTAGCGCCGCCAGCAACGCCCTCGTCCGGGTCGCGGAACTCCTCATGGCTGAACAAACCCATTGCGCCCACGCTAGACCTTGCAGAATGCCGAAGCCGCCAAGTGAACGGGTGCGGCCTGCAGGAGACTATGGCGGCGGCGAGGCGCTGAGGGGGCCGGAGGGCTTTGGTCGTGGTCCTCAGTGCGTCTGGAAGGGGGTTTTCGTCGGGGAGTCGGCGTTTGCGCTCAACTCAATGATTGAGACGCCCGGATGGGAACTGCGTGTCGACGGTCAACGTGTTCTACTCAGGTCGGAACGTCAGCGCGTATCACGGCGTCACGGATTGAAGAACAGGTTCTTGAAACGTAACCCGAGCCACGGGCGGGGGCCGCGCGCCAGCATCCCGCCCCGCATCAGCGCTCGGCCGAGCCGCATCCGCCCGTAGACGACCAGTAGGTACGTCACCGGGTCCGCGGAGATCACACAATCGACCGGTCCGCCGACGGCCCGCACCTCCGCCGCGCCGTCCGCGACCCGGATGACGTAGCGCGGGCCGTTACCGCGCAACCGGACCTCGTATGTCACCGGCGCACCGCGTGCCGCCTCGGGCCGCACCACCAACGGCGACATCTCGGGGCACACCGTGCCCACGATGAGCTTCGCGTGCTCGGCGGGGATCGGCCATGGCCGGCCCGTCCCAGTCGCGATGTCGTGCCCGTGCACGGTCAATTCCCCGAGTGCCAGGGCGGTCAGACAGTCCAGGGTGCGCATCCGACCGGGGCCGTACCACGGCGTCTCGCATTGCACCTGCGGGTCGGCCGCCGCCAAGAGTTCCAGGAACCTTCGCGTCCCAGCGGTGATCAACTCCGCGAGATATCCCGCGTCGGTGTGGTCGACCATGGCAATGGTGGCGGCATTGGTGGCTGCCAGCCGAGTCGGGAAGTCTGCATCGAGGTACTGCTCCGGGGTCAGCGCTTGCGGCTCCCCGGTGATCGCCGTGCTGAACCCGGTGAGCACGACGGACACATGGGCCGCGGTTTCGGCGACCGTCCAGTCGGTGCCGGCCGCCGGGCGCTCGATGTCGTCGGTCTCCTGCAGCAGCGCGGTGAACCGCGCGGCTGCCGTGCTGATCGCGGCTCGCGCGGCTTCCCGGTCCAGTGTCACGACCGTCGCCGGCGTGTCGTCAACTCGTTCATTGCCGAGGCCGTTGAAGCGGCTGGTGTGGACGGTCTTGGTGTGGATGGTCATGTGGTCTCCTCGGGTTGGAATGAGTCGACTATCCGATGACGCCGACGCGAGATCGTCGGTCAGAACGCGTGAATGCGCGAGCGGGTTGGTCGTAGGTCCGCATTGCGGCGCGGCAAATCTACGCGGTTCCGCCGATGTTTTGGGGCGCGTGGTCGCCGCATGCTGGCTAGCATGAGCGGGATTGACCCACGCGCGGACACGAAGCCGTTGAACTGGAGCGACCTGGGCGTGAGCGAGCTTCCCACCGGAACTGTGACGTTGCTGCTGGCCGACGTCGAGGGCTCGACGCGGCTATGGCAGACCCAACCGGAGGAGATGACGGCCGCGATCGCGCGGCTTGATCGCACGGTGTGCGAGGTCATCTCCGCCCATCACGGTGTCCGGCCGGTCGAACAAGGCGAAGGCGATAGCTTCGTGGTCGCGTTCGCGCGGGCTAGCGATGCGGTGGCGTGCGCCCTGGAGTTGCAGCGCGCACCGCTGGCCCCGATCCGGCTGCGCATCGGCGTGCATACCGGGGAGGTGCAGCTGCGGGACGAGGGCAACTACATCGGTCCGACCATCAACCGGACCGCGCGGCTGCGCGAGCTGGGCCACGGTGGACAGACGGTGCTGTCGGGCACCACCGAAGATCTGGTGCTGGACCGGCTGCCTGCCGACGCCTGGCTGACCGGCCTTGGTTCGCATCGGTTGCGGGATCTCCCGCGCCTGGAACGAGTGGTGCAGCTGTGCCATCCCGACCTGCGCAACGAATTCCCTCCGCTGCGGGCATCTGAAACCGTTTCCGCTCAACACCTTCCAGCGCAGTTCACCAGTTTCGTGGGCCGCGCCGCCGAATTGAACGACGTGCGGCAGCTCCTGGCCGAGAATCGGTTCGTGACGCTCACCGGCGCGGGCGGTGTCGGCAAGACGCGCCTGGCGGTGCAGCTGGCGGGCGAGGTCGCCGGTGGATTCGACGGCGGGGTGTGGTTGGTCGATCTGTCGCCGATCACCGATCCCGAGCTGGTGCCGGTCGCGGTGATCCGCGCGCTGGACCTGCCTGACCAGCAGGGCAGCTCCACGATGGACATACTGCTCCGATTTGTCGGCGACCGTCGGCTGCTGCTGGTGCTGGACAACTGTGAGCATCTGCTGGACGCGTGCGCGGCGCTGGTTGTCCGCCTACAGGGCGGCTGCCCTGAGGTGACGCTCGTGGCGACGAGTCGCGAGCCGATCGGGGTGGCCGGCGAGGTGAGTTGGCGGGTACCGTCGCTGTCACTGGCCGACGAGGCCATCGAGTTATTCGCCGATCGCGCGCGACGGGTCCGGCCCGATTTCCGCCTCACCGACGACAACGCCACTGTGACGGCGGAGATCTGTCGCCGCCTCGATGGAGTGCCGCTGGCGATCGAGCTGGCGGCGGCGCGGGTGCGCGTCATGTCGTTGAGCGAGATCCGCGACAGCCTCAATGACCGCTTCCGGCTGCTAACCGGCGGTGCACGCACCGCGGTGCGGCGCCAGCAGACGCTGCGGGCCTCGGTGGATTGGTCGCACGCACTTCTGACCGAGCCCGAACGCATCTTGTTTGCCCGGCTCGCGGTGTTCATGGGCGGGTTCGACCTCGACGCCGCAGAGGTGGTCGCGGGCGATGGTGACGTGAAACGCTTCCAAGTCCTAGACCTGCTCACATTGCTGGTCGACAAGTCCCTGGTCGTGGCCGAAAGCGCAAGTGGCCGAACGCGATACCGGCTGCTGGAGACGGTGCGCCAGTACGCTCTGGAAAAGCTCGGCGAATCCGGTTTTGCCGACGCCATACGGGCCCGTCACCGCGACCATTACACGGCCCTGGCGGCGATGCTCGACACCCCGGCACCTACCGGCCACGAGCAGCTGCTCGAGCAGACCGCCACCGAGCTCGACAACCTGCGCGCCGCGTTCACGTGGAGCCGAGAGAACTCCGACATCGAGCTCGCGTCGCAGCTCGCGTCAACGCTGCAGCCACTGTGGCTCGGACGGGGCTGCATCCGGGAAGGGCTGTCCTGGTTCGACGCCGCGCTCACGGACCGACACGCGGACCCTTCAAAGGTGGCGGCGCCGGCGGTGCACGCACGGGCGCTTGCCGACAAGGCCACGCTCAACGCGCACATGGGCGCCACCGACAGCATGGAGCACGCCCTCCGCGCTCTGGCGATCGCGCGGGAACTCGAGGACCCCGCCCTGTTGCTCCGGACCCTGACTGCCTGCGGTTGCGTCGCGGTCTACGACCCCGACGTGGCCGAGCCGTACTTCGCCGAGGCGATCGGCCTGGCCCGCTCGTTAGGCGACGGATGGCGGCTCAGCCAGATTCTGGGTTGGCAGGCGTTCGGGCTGACCATGGAGGGTCATCCGATCGCGATACGTGCCGCTGCGCAAGAAGGACGCGACCTCGCCGCCACCATCGGTGACCGGTTTTCCTCACATGCGAGCCGCTGGTGTCTCGGTGTGGCACAGGGGATGACCGGTGATCTGGCGGGAGCCGTCGCCCAGTTGGGCGAGGTGATTGCCGAGGCCGACGCGGTCCACGACGTGTACTGGGTGTGCTGCGGCCTGTCCTTGCAGGCCGTCATGCTGGCGTGGCACGGGGACCCGAGTGCGGCGCGGGAGTCCGCCGACGCGGCCGTCGAGATCGCGACGGAGCTTGGTGGGATCTTCCCCGGCCTCGCCTACGTGGGGTTGACGGCCGCGAACCTCGCCGAGGGCGACGTTGCCGCTGCCGACAACGCGATCGCGGCGGGTTTGCCCCATCTGAGTCTGCAGCCCAAGCTGGCGGCGATCTGGATTGCTTACGCGGCTCAGGCGGCGCTGGCGCGCGGGGATCTGACCAGGGCCCGGCATCTCGCCGACGACGCCGTCGCGCGGACAAGCGGCTTTCACCTGGCGCTCGCGCTGACCACGCGCGCAGGCGTGGCGATCACCGAGGGTGAGCCCGAGCAGGCCGGCCGAGACGCGCACGCCGCGCTCGTGACCGCCGCCAGCACTGGGACATTCGGCGCCACTCCGGAAGCTCTCGAATGCCTCGCGGTACTTGCCTTCGGTGTAGGCAGTCACCTTGAAGCGGCGCGGCTGTTCGGCGCCGCAGATGCTATCCGCCAACGTGGTGGGCTGATCCGATTCAAGATATTCGACGCCTTCTTCGAATTCCCGGTGGCGGCAATACGGGAAGCGTTGGGCGAGAATGACTTCGAGTCCGCGTGGGCCGAGGGCGCCGCCCTGTCCACAGAAGAGGCGATCGCCTACGCCCAGCGCCGTCGCGGTCAACGCAAACGCCCCGCGAGCGGCTGGGCTTCGCTTACGCCCACCGAGCGCGATGTCGTACGGCTGGTCAGCGAAGGCCTTGCCAACAACGACATCGCCACCCGGCTTTTCGTGTCACCGCGTACCGTGCAAACCCACCTCACGCACGTGTACACCAAACTCGCACTCACCTCACGCGTGCAACTCGCGCAGGAAGCAGCCCGGCGCGGCTGACCCGGCCCGCATGTCGGACAGTCCGCGCATTTGTAGGAAATGAAGGGCTCCATGAGACAAGCCGGTTGGAATCGACGTGAGACAACGCAGAACTCGCACGTCAATGCATGGCGATATGTCACCAACCGCGAGAACCTACAAGCTGCTTGTGGCTTCTCAAGTTTGAGGTCCACTTGTCAACTCAAATGTCCAGTCGATATCCAATTGGACGTGTAAGTGGGATTTTCGAACGTTCCGGGTTGGTTTGGTAAGCGGCGCCCGATCGTGGGCGTGAAACAGGTTTTCTGAACGAGGTTCAATCCACTCGCCGCCAGCAAAGGAAGTAGAGCTCTGGAACATCTCTACTATGACCTCGGCCAGTGAAAAAGGGGGCCGTGGCGGTCGTGACGCAGCACCAGCGCGCTGAGATCTTGAGAGACCCGGCCGCAGCCCCATCGGAACTGGGGCGGCGTGCCAGGCCAGTACCTCACCGTAAATCTTGTTCTACGTGGTTCCTCTGAATACGTTTTTGCCGTTCAGTTTTTGTTGGACTGGGCAGCCGCTCGTGAATCACCGTGGAGCCAGCCGATTCAGTCGTCGTCTCCTACTGCGAGTTTGACTGAGCCCCGTGTCTCCTGGCCTTTGAGGCGTTTGATGATCCATGGCAGGTAAGGGACGAAGAAGGCGACGACTGCGAGTGCCAGGATGATCGCGGAGGTGGGGTGGGTGACGAACACGCTCCAGTCGCCGTTGGAGGCGGTGAGCGCGCGGCGGAACTGGTTTTCCAGGTTGGGTCCCAGAATGGCGCCGAGAATGACTGGTGCGATGGGGAAGTCGTAGAGCCGCATGAACAGTCCGACGATGCCGACGGCGTAGGCGATGAGGATGTCGACCGCGCTGCCGGATACGGAGTACACACCGAGTGTGGCGAAGACGAGGATTCCGGCGTAGAGCGCGGGGCGCGGAATCTGTAGGACTTTGACCCAGAGCCGGATCAGCGGGAGATTGAGCAGCAGCAGCATGACGTTGCCGATGTAGAGCGAGGCGATCAGTGCCCAGACGAGCCCGGACTGTTCTTCGAAGAGTTGCGGGCCGGGCTGGAGGTTGAAGATCTGGAAGGCGGCGATGAGCACGGCCGCGGTCGCGGAGGTGGGGAGGCCGAGGGTCAGCAGGGGTACCAGCACGCCGGAGAACGAGGCATTGTTGGCAGCTTCGGGTCCGGCGACGCCTTCGATGGCGCCTTTGCCGAACTGTGCCTTACCTTTTGAGCGCTTCTTTTCGTAGGTGTAGGACAGGAAGGTGGGGATTTCGGCGCCGCCGGCGGGCAGCACGCCGAAGGGGAATCCGACGGCGGTCCCGCGCAACCACGGTCGCCAGGACCTACTCCAGTCTGTGCGGCTCATCCAGAAGATGTCGCCCTTCTGCGGTGGGTCCAGGGGTGCGAGCACGCCGGGTTTGGTGCGGCCGCGGACCAGCACGTAAAGGGTTTCGCCGATGGCGAAGAGTCCGATGATGAGGATGACTTCACTGATGCCGTCGTAGAGCAGTGGTTGGCCGAAGGTGAGTCGCGCCTGCCCCGATAGTGAGTCCAGCCCGATCATGCCGAGGGTGACGCCGACCAGCAGCGCCAGCAGGCCGCGCACCAGGGAGCGTCCGACCAGCGCGGTGACCGAGACCAAGGCCAGAACCATCAGGGCGGTGTAGTCGGCCGCGGTGAAGGTGACGGCGAGCTTGCCGATGGGCTTGGCCACGAAGGTGAGCAGCACGGTGGCGATGGTGCCGGCGACGAATGAGCCGATGGCGGCGGTGGCCAGCGCCGCGCGTGCTCGTCCGGCCTTGGCCATCAGGTGGCCTTCCATGGCCGTTGCGACAGAGGCGGATTCGCCGGGAGTGTTCAGCAGGATCGATGTGGTCGACCCGCCGTACATGGCCCCGTAGTAGATGCCGGCGAACATGATGAACGCACCGGCGGGATCGTCGAACTGAAAGGTCACCGGCAGCAGTAGAGCGATGGTGACCGCGGGTCCGATACCCGGTAGCACGCCGACGAGGGTGCCGAGGGTGACACCGAGCGCGGCCAGCAGCAGGTTGGTCGGGGTGAAAACGGTGGCGAAGCCACCGAGAAGATCGGCGAAGACCGTCATAGCGGGAGGAGTCCTGGTGGTAGGTAGATGTTCAGTCCGTAGCTGAACAGGAAGTAGATTGCGACGGTGAGCGCTACGGCGATCACGGCGTCGCGAATGTGGCTGCGGCTGCCCAGGAGTGCGGCACACACTCCGAACAGCACCGCGGTCGAGATCAGATAGCCGATCGGGTCGATCGCGTAGGCGTAGGCGACGAGCACCCCGATGAGAACGATGACGCGCAACAAGTGGTCGAACCGTTCGGCGGCCGGCTGGTGGCGCCGGCCCGCCAGTGCGGCCAACGCGCCGGCCAGGTAGGCGACGCCGAGCAGGGTCCACGCGACCGCGATGATCACCGGCAGAAAGCGTGGCCCCTGTGGCGCCATTGATCCTGGTACTTCCCATGCCTGCCAAAGCAGTAGAGCGCCGATCGCGACGATGACCACCCCGAGTACAGCCGGAGCGCGGGGTGAGCTGGCCACGATAGTGGTGTCGCTCTCCATATCAATGCCCTCATCGGAACCATCGAGGGGAGCACCCTCGACGTCGTGATCGGACATGCCGTCCTTGGAAACGCTCACAGTCCGAGCTCTTCGAGAATCGAGCCGGTTTCGTCTTGCGCATCGGAGACAAACTTGGCTGCATCCTCACCGGTGCGGAAGTCGTCGGTCCAGCCACGCTCGTCGACCAGCGTCTTCCACTGTTCGGCATCGTGAATCCTGGTGACGAAGGCGGTGATGCCCTCGACCTGTTCGTCCGACAAGCCGGGGGGCGCGAAGATGGCGCGCCAGTTGACGAAGTCGACGTCGAGGCCGGCGCTCTTGAGGGTCGGTGCGGGCTTGCCGGCAACGGTGACCTCGTCGTCGGAGCTGATGGCGAGCAGGCGCATTTCGCCGCCCTCGATCTGTCCTTCGAACTCCGAGACGCCCGATACGCCGACCTTGACATCGCCGGAGAGGATTCCTGCCGTGGCTTCGCCGCCCCCGGAGTAGCCGACATAGTTCATATCGCTAGGTGCGAGGCCGGCCGCTTTGAGCATGAGGCCGACGAGGATCTGGTCAGAGCCACCGGCGGATCCTCCGCCGAAGACCACTGACTTCGGGTCGGTCTTGTAGGCGTTGATGACATCGGTAATGGTCTGGAAGGGCGAATCAGCGCGCACGACAAGTGCTTCGGCTTCAGAGGTCAGTGTGGCGATGGTGGTGGCGTCGGTGATCGACAGCGGTGACCCCGCCTGCTTGAGCGCGCCGATCATCACCAGCCCACCGATCATCAGGGTGTTCGGGTTTCCCTTGTCGTTGCTGGTGAGCTCGGCCAGGCCGGTGGCGCCGCCACCGCCTTCCCGATTGATGACCTCGATGCTCTGATCGGTGAGCTTGGCCTCCTGCACGACCTGCTGCATGCCGCGCGCGGTCTGGTCCCATCCGCCGCCAGGCTTGGCCGGTACCAGGAGTTCGATGGAGCGGCTGGGGTAGTTCGCCGCGTCGCCTCCGCCTCCGCCGTTCCCGCCGCCGCCGGGCGCGCACGCCGTGGTCAGCGCGATAGCCAGGGTGGTGCCGAGTAGGACGCCGTTCGACGTCAGCCGTCCGACAACCTTTGATCGAAGGTTCTTCATAGCGTGCTCCTCATCACTGCGGGTGTGTGGCGTACGCTACACGACGAACCATCTAATGGTCTAGAGAAACCGTAGAGTGGTCGATATTTGTTGCGGCGAAGGTGCCCATGACCGACGGCAGTCCGCGATCGAGGGCTTTGATCGGTGCTCGACCTCGATGCTTGAACAGTTGGCCAAGCTCGGCACAGCGTTGGTGATAGAGGCCATTGGGAAATTCGGCGCCGTGGACTCTGCGATCGGCGCCCGGTGGTCGGTGCGCACGATAAGCGGGAACGCCTTCACCGTGTGGACGCGTGGCGGGTGAAAACCTGGGCGTCCGCAAGGCCATCCAACTTGCGGGGACGCAATCATCGCCAATGGAAGGAGATCCATGCCGGGCGCTGATCGGGGAGATGCTCGCAACCAACCGAAGGCGCGTTGTACTGCCGGCGTTGTGCTGGACGGCGCGGCCCTCGACATCGAGGCTCTGAGGGATCTCGACATGCGGGTTTTCGCTCGCGCTTTCGCGCTGGCAAGGCCCGTCAAGCATGGCCCGTTTCGACCGTTGGAGCCGACGGCCATGGGTGACGTGTGTTTTCCCGGTGGTGCCGCCATCGCGGATCTCGATGGTGTCGCTAATGTGGCTCGGCGCACGATCGAACAGCTCTCACAGAGCGACTCGCTGCGTCGGAGAACGTTCAGCGCATCGCCAACGCGAAACCCATCCGACTGGCGACCCGGGTTCTCAGTCCAGGCCGGGCAGCCCGATCTCGGAGATGGTTTCGGCGGCCTTGCGGGTGAAGTCGATGTACCTCGGAACGCGGTCGTCGGTGAATCGCCCGGTGGGTCCGCCGAGTGTCAGTGCGGCTACCACTGTTCCGCGGGTGTCGAAGATGGGAAACGACAGCCCGGTGGAGCCGAGTTCGCGCTCCCCGTGCACCATCTGATAGCCCCGCACGCGACCTTCTTCGATCGCAGTACGCAGGGTCTCGGCGAATCCGGGACCGTGGGGGGAATCCGCGGCCACGTCGTCCACGAGGTCGGGTGCGGACATCAGCAGGATTTTCCCGGCTGCACCGGCCCAGAGCGGGTACGGCACCCCGACGGGGATCACGGAGCGCACTGTGGCGGTGCTCTCGCACTGGGCGACTACTACGCGGGACAGGCCCTGCCGAATGTAGAGGTTGACGGTCTCGCCTGTGTCTGCGGAAAGTTGCCGCATCACTGCGACCACTTCGTCGGGCGGGGTCCAGGTCTTGCCGGCGAGGCGAACCCACCGCAGCATCGCCGGACCCAGGCAGTAGGTGCCATCGGGTCGCGCGCTGAGCACGCTGCGGGCACACATGGTGGCAACCAGCCGGACAACAGTCGTCTTCGGAAGCGACGTGCCCTCGACCAGCTCCTTCAACGTCCTGACCGGGTGTGCGGTGTCGAAGAGTTCGAGCAGATCGATGACGCGCGTGACGCTACGGACGCCGGCGTCGGCGGACGCCGGCTTCTCGGTGGGATCCAACGCCTCTGCGCTCATGGCACCTCATCTCGCACGCTCGGGGGTGTCACCCACCCTACGGTTTTGTGGAACCAGTCGCTGACAGCAGGGGTTCAGTTCTAAACCATCAGATGGAACAAATAAACCATAGAACGGTTTTCCGTGTTACCGTAGGGGCGAAGCTGTCAATGCGCCGACGGAGGTCCGACCTATGCAACTACTCGACGGAATTCGAGTTCTGGACCTCACCAACGTCCTGGCCGGCCCGTACGCCAGTTACCAACTGGCCCTGATGGGTGCCGACGTCATCAAGGTCGAGGTCCCTAAAACAGGAGATCTTGCGCGCCAGTTGGGAGCCGAGCCGTCGCTGTCGGCGCAGCGGATGGGTGCGTCCTTCGTGGCGCAGAACGCCGGAAAGCGCTCCCTCACCGTCGATCTCAAGAGCGACGCAGGGCGTCAGGTATTCGAACGGCTTGTTGCCAAGGCCGATGTGCTGGTGGAGAACTTCCGGCCCGGCGTGATGGCCCGACTGGGGTACGGGTGGGAAGACCTTCGGACGACGAACCCGAAGTTGGTGTACTGCGCCATCTCTGGGTTCGGCCAAACCGGCCCGATGCGAACCCGACCGGCTTACGACCAGATCATCCAGGGCCTTTCGGGGATGAGTGCAGCGACCGGGACTCCAGAGACCGCACCACTGCGCGTCGGTTTCCCGGTATGCGACACACTCGGCGGCATGACGGCCGCGATGGCCATCAACGGCGCGCTGGTCGCTCGCAGTCGCACGGGCGAAGGCGCCTATCTCGACGTCTCGATGCTCGAGAGTTCGCTGACCGCGCTGGGCTGGGTGGTCTCCGACTATTTGATCGCCGGGCGCACCCCGACGCCGAACGGTAATGAGAATCCAACTGGCGCTCCATCGGCCACCTTCGCCACCGGTGCAGGCGCACTGAACATCGCCGCCAACAAACAGGAGCAGTTCGAGACGCTGTGCAAGCTGATTGGCCGTGAAGACCTCATCGACGACCCTCGATTCGCTCAACGCGACGACCGCAAGGTGCGCAGAACCGAACTGCGTGCCGAACTGGAATCAGCGTTGGTGGCCAAATCGGCGCGTGATTGGGAACCGCTGTTCAATGAAGCCGGTGTGCCTGCCGGGCTGGTCCTCGACGTCACCGATTCCCTTGCACTTGATCAGATCGTCGAGCGATCGCTGGTGCACGAGGTTGTTCTTCCCGATCGGACGGTGAAGGTGTTGGGCAGTGGGTTTCACGTCAACGGCCAACCGTTGCAACCGAAATCACCACCACCAACGCTGGGCGCACACACCGGCGAACTGCTGGCCGAACTCGGATACTCCGACCAGGAGATCGCAGAACTGAACGCACAGGAGGCGGTATGACAACCAACCACACCGCGCGGACGCTCTCCGATACCACCATTGATGACGTCACCGCCTGGTGGCGCACCGACATCAGTGATATCTCGCCGGGCGTGATCCGCTACCACGGCTATGCCATCGAGGACATCATCCCGACCACCTCGTATGCCGCCATGGTATGGCTGATGATCCGCGGCGAACTGCCATCGCCATGGCAGGAACGCCTCCTCAACGCGGCGCTGGTCTCAGCAGTGGACCACGGCCCGCAGGCACCGTCGATCGCGGCGGCCCGTATGGCCGCCACATGCGGCGTCGGACTCAACAACGTCATCGCCACTGGCGTGGGCATGCTCGGTGACGTTCACGGCGGTGCGGGGGAGCAGTGCATGGAAGTGTTGGCCGGCCTCTGCGCCGAGGCCGAGGACGCGGCCCAGCTACGGCCCGCTGCGGACCGAACCGTCGCCGCATACCGCGCAAGTCGTCGATATGTCCCCGGGTTCGGCCACCGCTTCCATCCCCGTGATCCCCGCCGTGACCCACTCCTGAGCCTGGTGGCCGAGGCCGAGCGCGACGGTGCGGTTTCCGGCCGATACTTGCACGCGGCACTTGCTTTGGAAGCGGCACTGGCGGAAGGTCGGACCAAGCCCGTGCCGATGAACATCGACGGCGCCACCGCCGTCGTCTACGCCGAACTGGGGTTCCCGCCACCTCTGGGCCGAGGGCTATTTGTGCTCTCACGTTCGGTCGGCATCCTTGCCCACGGCTGGGAGCAGACTCAACAAGGCGGCCGCAACAAGGGACCGATCCCACGCACTCTGCTTCCGGACTACACCGGCCACCCAAACCGACCGCACACGGGCACAGACCGGTCTGCTAGCTGAGACGTTCACATGCCGCTGATCGCACCCGTCGAACGTCCCGCGGGTCTGTCGGAAAACGGTGGGTCTGTTTCTGGCAGTGGTGAGGTGCCAGTCGGAATGATCCGGCCGTGGAAGGTGATTGCGAATGCGTTGAGGGCGGGCTGGCCGTCTTCCCTGCCTTCCTCGTGTACTTCATGAGGCGCCACGTCCCTGAACCGCCGGAAGTCCGCAGCAATATCGACGCGCGCAAAGCCAGGCGCGCCGCCGGCCATAAAGCCCAGCCCGGTGACTCCGCCGGCGGCATCATCGGCTATGTGAGCTGGGGGTTCATCGCCGACGCAATCGGGCGCCGCAAAGCGTTCATGGTCAGCTTCGCCGTCTCCGCCACCGCCGTCGCCTTCCTTTTCCCGTTCTCTCACGAATGGTGGGTTTTCCTGGCAGGCATGCCCTTTGCCCACACTCGACCCGCTGATCTCGGTCAACTGGCGCCCTGAGATCGGCGGGCCGGGTCGGGTATGTCTCGCTCGGGCGGCCTGTCAGGTGGGGAAATCGGCGCTGCGAGAGAGTGTTTCGTTTGCCCGGATGTCGGCCAGATTCTTCTCCAGCGTATCGATCACGGCGTCGTATCCGCTGTTGCCCAGGACCAGCCGGCGTGGAGGCGGATCTTGAGCCATCGCTGCGATCACCGCCCGGGCACCGCGGTGCGGATCGCCGGGTTGCACACCGTCCATCTCGACGAAGGCGGCGCGGACCTCTTCGAGCATGTCGTGGTATTGCGGAATCGTCTCCGTGACAGGCTCGTTGGCGAAACCGGCATAGGCATTGGTGCGGAACGCACCTGGTTCGACCGTCAAGACGGAGATGCCCTGAGCAGCCACCTCGTCGCGCAGGGCATCGGTGATGGCTTCGATGGCATACTTCGTCGCGCTGTAGTAGCCGAATCCGGGCGCCGCCAGAAGCCCGGCCACCGAGGACACGTTGACGATCCACCCGTTGCCGCGGGCGCGCATCCCCGGCAGCACCGCACGTGTCACCGACAGCACGGCGAAGAAGTTCAGCTCGAACATCGCCCGCAACGAGGACTCGTCCATCCCTTCGATCGATCCGTACCAACCGCGGCCGGCGTTGTTGACCAGCACGTCGATGCCGCCGAAGTGCTCCTCTGCGGCGTGCACCGCACGCTGTACCTGCGCCGCATCGGTGAGTTCCAGTGGGACCACGAGTACGCGGTCGCCGTACTGCTCGGCCCACGTCGCCAGCTCCTGCGGGCGCCGGGTCGTGAGTACCACGCGGTCGCCGGCCTCGAGTGCGGTCTCGGCGAACGCCATTCCGAAGTTGCCGGGGGTGCCTCCGGTGATGAACCAACGCCGCGTCATGGCTCGATCACCACCCGGCTGATCGCAGTGCCGTCGAGGGTGAAGCGGTAGTGCAGGTCGGCGACCCCGCCCGGGAAGTTGCCCTCCAGGTGCTGCCCGACGTCGACGCCCGCTTTGGTGGTGGTCGCGCCGGTGAATGCGGTGGTGTAGGTGTACTCGGCGGCCGCGGTGGCCACCCAGGCCCCGATCTCGTCGTGTCCCTTGTAGTCATGGCCTTCGTCGGTTATCACGGCATCGGTGGTGAGTGTGGCCAGCGCTTGGTCCACCTCACGGGCATCGAGGGCAGTCATGAACGTCTTTATGGTGTCCGGGAGTGCATCCCAGTCTGTGGTGTTGGTCATGACCCCACGATGAAACTTGCCCCAAGGGGAAGGTCAACCCCAGGTTCGACCCGCGACGTGATGTTGACCTTGCCCCAGGGGGAGGCTTGAGGATGGCCGTGTCCCATCACATAGGCGATGCAAACGCAGAGGAGGACGCCATGGGCGCACAGGTCTCGATCGGAGACTTCGCAGTGATGACCAGTCTGAGTAGGAAGGCGCTACGCCACTACCACGACATCGGCATTCTCGAACCCGCCCACATCGATCCCTACACCGGCTACCGCTTCTACGACACCAGCCAGGTCGATCACGCCCACATCATCCGCCGGTTCCGATCGCTGGGCATGTCCATTCCCGACATCAAGGCGTTACTGAGCACCGACGACGCCGGGGCCCGCACCGACATCATCACCACTCATCTCGAACAGATGGAGGCTCAGCTGCAGCGGACCCGTGACACCGTGGGTGCGCTGCGCGAACTGCTCTCCCCCGTGCGCACTCCCACGGACGTCACATCGCGCCACGAACCGGCGCTCGCCGTGTGGTCCGTCAGCGCCACCATCGACACCTCCGGGATCGACGACTGGTTTACGGCGTCACTGCGGACCCTGCACCGGGCCGTCGCCATGGCAGCAGGCGCGCCGACCGCGGTGGTGCCGGGCGGCCTCTACGACCGCGCGCTGTTCCTCGAACAGCGCGGCAGCGCAACCATGTTTGTCGAAGCACCACCATCCGCAGATCCCCCCGAGGGTGTCCACGCCGAGGTCTTACCCAGGGCCGAATTCGCGGTGCTCACCCACCCGGGCGGTCACGATGGCATCGACCGCAGTTACGCGGCCCTGGGCATCTACGTCAACGAGCATCTGATCAGCAGCCAGGGGCCCATCCGCGAGCACTATCTCGGCGGCACTCCCACAGATCCGGCCCGGTTCACCGCAACCGAGATCTGCTGGCCGATCTTCAGCACCACCGCGCCGCCGCGATGAACGACACACACGAGCGGTTCGGCACATACGGAGCATGGCTCAATCCCGCACTGGGTGATGCTCCCCGTATCGCCTACGCCTCTGAGCTCGAAGAGTTGGGTTATCAGACGATCTGGGTGGGAATCGGCGCAGACCCCGTCGGTGACATGGACCTGCTCGAGCAGATGGTCGCCGCGACCAAGAACGCGATCATCGCGACGGCGATCATCAACATGTGGCAAGACGACCCCCGCAGCATCGCCCGTCACCATCACCGGATCGTCGACCGCCACGGACCCCGCCTGCTGTTGGGCATCGGTCTCGGTCATCCCGAGACGCGAGCCACCTACGAACGGCCTTTCGAACGGATGGTCAACTACGTCGATTCGCTCCTGGATAATGCGGTGCCGGCCGGCGCGATCCTGATCGGCGCCCTGGGAACCAACACACTGTCCCTGGCCGGTGAGAAGACACTGGGGGCACACCCCTATCTCACCGTCCCCCCGCACACACAATATGCGCGAGAGACCCTGGGCAACAACGCCTTCCTGGCTCCCGAGCACAAGGTCGTGCTGAACCAGGACGTTGACCAGGCGCGAAGAATCGGCCGATCCGCGGTGCAGCATCCCTACCTGGGCCTGCGTAACTACACCAACAACCTGCTGCGGCACGGGTTCACCGAAGCCGATATCGCCGGAGCAGGCAGCGACGCACTCATCGACGCCCTGGTCGCGCACGGTTCCCCGGAGACCATCTACACCAAGATCGACGATCACCTCTCGGCCGGCGCCAACCATGTCGGCATCCAGGTTCTCGCCGAGGATCCCACCGCCTCACCGGTACAGGCCTTCCGCGCCCTGGCCGAACACCGACCCGCTTACTGAGACGCACTCGAAACGACTCCCTGCGACGGGCATGGGCGGACGGGTGGAAGACTTGTTTATTTCAGAATCTGGCGCCTACGAGGCGAGGAGTGGGTGCGTCGGCTCAATCCCCCTTATAGATCGGGGTATTCGGCGTGGAGGTCGCCGTGGAACAGTCTCCCGTAGAAGGCGTTCATCTTCGCGGCGGCGGGTGCGTGCCGGGTCAAGATCGCGGCGACCGTCGGCGGCACGTCACCCGGTATACGCCCGGTAGCGCACTGGCGTAGGTACTCGTTGTGGGCGACTGGGTTGCTACTGGGCACTCCGCAGACATCGGTCACCAACCAGTTGACCAGTCGCATGGCGGCGTAGCCGGCGTCATGCGTGACGTGTTGCGCAGTGAAGTCGCGCTCCGCGGATGACAAGTCGAAGTGCGGCGATGTCGCCAGCCCGAAGTCGCTGAGATAGATCCGCTCCATGTCGGTGCGGAGGTTGCCGAAGTGTCCATCCATGTGCAACAACTCCCGGTCCCGCAGGAACGTCACGATCTCGAAGAGCTGCCGCTCGACGGCGACAGCTTTGTCAGCCGGGTTTTGTCGCAGAGAGTCGGTGATCGGGTGGGGGAGGTACTCGCAGAACAGTACGAGGCTCCACGTGGCTTCGGCCAGCGCTTCGAGGCGGGCCCGCACGGCGGGGGAACCGTCCTGGGCGGCGACGGCGGCGTCGATGTCAGCGTGTTCGGCGGCGACCGGCGACCGGCCAGGGAGTACCCGCCAGTGGTAGAGGATCGGGAACGATTGTGTCTCGCCGGCCAGTACGGCGTCGGTGACGATGATGTTGGCGGCCAGCTCGCGCCAGGCGTTGAAACCTGGTCCGCCGAGGCCGTATTGGCAGAACATCGGCAGGTTGAACAGGTTCGCTGTGGATCCTGGGTTGGCGCGCTCCCGGTCGGTCAGTGGGATCCGCTTGGTGAACACCGGCACGCTCTCGACGTCGACAAGCGCAGACCCACCACCTACACCCACGCTGATGATTCGACCGGTGCCCACCAACTCAGCGAGCTCACCATCGCCGCGGGCCGCCAGGAATGCCGAGAGTCTTTGGTAGCGCGCAGCTCTGGTAGCTGTCATCGCACGATTGTGTCACCGACCCGCTTCTGTGGCTTGCAGTGCCTCGGTGAGGTCGTTGAGGGATTCGAGGTGCATGTCGGCAAGTGCCGCCTCTGGCCTTCGGGCGTGGATGTGGCCCCACGGACCGCGCCGTAGGAAAGCTGTTCGCATGCCCCTGCTTCGAGCGGGCAGGACGTCATTGTCGAGACGGTCGCCGACGTAGAGTACCGCGGTGGCCGGCACTCCTGACTCTTCGACCAGTCGCTCGAAGAACCGCGAATCAGGTTTAGCCACACCCCATTCAGTAGAGGCCGCGATGAAATCCGCGCGTACTCCAGCGGCCTGGAGCAACGCCTGTGTGCTCTCGGGTTGATTCCCTGCAACACCCACCGAAAGGCCCGCCCCGCGCACCATCGACAGGCAGGGGAGCGCGTCGGGATAGAGGTCGATCCGATCAAACGGCACCGGGCTCTTCGGTCGATTGATCCCGAGCGTTGCCCACAGGTCGTCATGGCCAGCGCCGCGTTCGATCAACGCACCGAGAACCCCCATCAGCGTGAAAGCCGGAACACCCGTCTGTGCGGCGTACCCCGTCCAGAGCTGAGTCTCGTCGACTAGCGTCTCACCGACATCGAACACCACGCACCGGATTCCCACCGGCAAGGTCCCCACCATGACAACCAGGCTAGTAGCGACGAACTAGAAGTTTTCGAGCTCGAGACCGTTTGACCCGCCAACGGCGTAGACCGGTGTCCACTCCGGGCGGCGTCACTGTGCCGGGACAACCGAGGTGGGAGTCGACCTCGCAAGGCTTCACACCGGACATTCGAAGACGAGACACAGTGAGGTCATGGGGATGTCATCAACTCCGTGCACGCCCGGCTGGCCGATGATGAACAAGGAACCGCGTTGCAGACAGTGGCGGATGCGTCGATGGACGCCGTGACCACAGCTTGCTCGTTGGTGGCTCTACCAGAGATCTCCGGGCCGCCAGTCGCAGATCAGAGCGGCGCCGGTGTCCAGTGAGTGGTTTCCTTCGGTGGGGTTGAGAAGGTAAATCCGATCAGCGGCGTCGTAAGTGTCGATTACGCCTTCTGGACTCGTTGCTTGGGTGTGTCCGGTCCATGGTTGCCAACCGCGAGCAGCGTAGAAGCCGGCTGCAGTCTCGACGGCATTGAGGGCACCGAGTTGATGGCGTGTGTGGATGATCGTCTCGGCGTGATCCATCACGACACGACCAAGTCCGCGGCCCTGTTGGTCGGCGCGGACCGCGACCCCCTCGACGTAGCCGGTGTCGAAAGCGACACCGCTGTGGTGCAGAGTTCGGGCCACGACGGCGGCGAACGCGACGAGGGTCTCACCGTCGATGAGGGACACGTGCATGCCCTGCACGGCATGCAGCCAATCGTGAGGCCGAAAGCTGGGCCCGAACGCGCTGCGCACCAATGTCTCCGCGGCATCCAGTTGCGCCTCGCTGAGTTCACCCGGTTCGGCGATCAACACCTCGACCATGCCTACCAGCGTGGCACAGCGGGGTCGCCGTCACGTCCTGCCACGCTGAGGACTCCCTGCGGTATCGACCAAGGCATCGACCACTTCGGACAGCGGACGTGTGGTGGTGATCTCGTGGGTGGCTGCCTGTCGTAGCAGAGGTTCGACCTCGGCGAGGTCGTTGGCGCTGTGCTCACGGTCGGCTAGTGTCTTGCCGAACGGGTTGTTGCTGCGTCAAGCAACACGGCCAAACACAACAGCTGCAGGCGGCACTGAGGAGCATGATCGCGTCGAACCGCCCCGACCGAATGCAACGGCTTTTGGGCGGAGTTCCAGTCTCAAATCGAAAGATTCGAGGTCGATCAGTTCTTGTCTCGGGTTCTTCGGTTCGCTGACTGTGTGAGTGTCTGACTGCGACCGCTTTCGAACCCTTCTCGAACATCAGAAGTCGTGGCCAGGTGGATCCCAATCAGCTGGAGATCGCTTAATCGTTGTGGCGTCACCTGTGAGGTGGCGTCGGTGACGAGAACTGCTCGGTAGTCGCGTTCAGAGGCGTCGAACAGGGTGGCGCGTGGGCAATTGGGGAGGTTACACCCGGCGAGAACGATCGTGGTGACACCCATCTGGCGTAGGTGATCGTCGAGTCTCGTGCGGTAAAACGCCGACCAGCGCGGCTTGAACATGACGACTTCATTGACCCCAAGGTGCTGGGCGCTCCCGGCGAGTAGTAATTCGAAGTCCAGGACGCCCTCTGTGTTCGGGAGGAGCGGTTCGGGGATGTTGGCCCCGTGGGTGTTTGGGGCAGCGACCTGGCTACCCGCCTCAATCGCTGCGCGTCGGGGCAAGTCGACATCACTTCCCCCTGGCAGGTATAGCCGCACGATATGGACGATCGGCCGGCCAGCTGCACGGAAGATGGCAGCTAGCTGAGCCATGGTGTCGATGCGGTCAGCTGTCCCTTCGACCGGGGATGCTCCGTCGACGAAATCGTTCTGTACGTCGATGAGCACCAACGCCGAACGATCGAATTCAGGTGCGGTGTAGTCCTGCTTGGTGAGCACAGACCGATCCTCCCAGAACGACAGCGACGACTCCCCTTCAACGGTAAGCACGTCTTGTATCTAGACGTTTGAGGCCGATCAAGTCCTGTCCTCGCATCCGCTCGAATTCAACCCCCGTCAAGGTCCGCCTAGGGCTGGCACCATCAGGTTGATGAGAACGCTAGATGACGCCGAGATCAACCAGCTGCTGTCGGCTGATCTGGTCTCCAGACTGGCCACCATCGACGAAGCGGGTTACCCCCACATCACCCCGGTCTGGTTCCTCTGGGTAGACAACGCTTTCTACGTCACCAGCTATTTGGATCGCCCGCACCTCAGTCGTATCCGGTCTAACCCCCGAGTGGGTTTGGTCATCGACACGGAATACGAGCAACGTGGTGATGGCGAACGGCCGAACCGTCAGGTACGGGTGGTCGGTGATGCTGCGGTCTCGGCAGACCCCACAGGCACCTGGACGCGACGGATACGCCGTAAGTACATCGACGAGACGCTGAGCCCTGTTGCAGTCGAACGAGGCTTGCATCGTGGTCGCGCTCTCATCACCATCGCACCGAGGCAGATCCGCGCCGTCGCGAGCGTCTGACACCTACGGCTCGCGCAGTCGCCATTCTCATTTCTAAAGACTCGAGGCTGATCGGACCCCGCCTCGAATCTCCCACCACCCGGTGGTGGGTCGACTAGATGGTGCCGACGAAGGCCTCCAGCTGCTCGACCGCGGCTGGGGACGCTTCTATATCAAGCGCGCTTAGGTGGCCTCGGCCTGAGAGCCAACGTATGAGATCTGCTGCGCTACCCGGACGCGTTGTTCCGCAACAGCATCCGAGGCGTCCCACCGATCTGGGTGTTGATCAACTGCCACATTCCGGCCAACAGATCCCCGGTGACTCGTGACGGGATCATCACCGCAGCAAGGAACCTTGAATAGGCGGCCCCCATCACCAGCACCGGAAACGACCGCAACACCCCAGCATGATCAGGGACGAGGTGACCGGGGAACCACAGATCGCCGTGCACCTGCTCGCCGGGCAGATGCACCAGGCGGTCGCTGGGATCGACCGGGGCGTACTCCGGCCGGATCCTGGCGACATTCTCAGCGAACCAGAAATGCCCACCAGACCACGCGACCCGCTCGGCGATCACGGTCGCCGGCATCAGCGGAACTCCGTGAGCAGGGCCCGCACCGCCAACTCGACCTGCGCCCACGTGGTTGTAGCCATCGTGGGGGCCAATCGATCGGGATGGCCATATGTGCCTCTTGTGCCGTGCGAACGTCGAGACGGCATACTCCGGTCACCCCCTCGCCTCGACGGTGATCTCTTGCTCGGGGCGCACGGTCACGATGTCTGCGGCAAGGCGATGACTTCGGTGGCCGGGCCCGTTCTCTGCCGAAGTCGAGCCAACGCGACGGCGTACAGGGCCGCGACCATCGCGATTCCCGCTGCCGCGTAGCCGAGATTCTCGATTCCCCAGTGATCGATCACCACGCCGCCTACCACCGCGCCGAGTCCTGCCCCGGCGTTGGCCGCCGACACGTTCACCGTGGCCGCAAGGGCTTGATCATTGCTGGCCCGTTTCATCACGCGGATCTGGCTGACCGGGAAGAGTCCTGTGTAGGCCATACCCCAGATGCCGAGGCAGATCACCACACCTACCTCCACGGAAGACAGAGGTGTCACAGCAGCCATACCTGCGGCCAGCAGCGTGGTGAAGACAACGGTTGATCCGATCGGCAGTCGGTCGGCGACCCAACCGCCGAGCCAGTTGCCCAGCAGTCCCACCGCGCCGAACGCCATGAGCCACCACCCCACCTGCGCCGTATCCACCCCGATGACCACGTTGACCGTCTCGGAAAGAAAGGTGTAGGCCGTGAACATTGCGGTGAATATGAGGACAGACAGCGTGACGTGGTGGAGGAACGTCCGTTCCTTGAGCAGCGTATAACCAACGGAATCTGCTTGTTGGCGTGGGCTCGGCGGTGTCGGCGGCATACCGGCTTTGATGCACACCGCCATGATCGTCGCCGCTACGGCCAGTGAGGCAAACGAGCCGCGCCAGCCGATCGATGCCGTTGCGATCGTGCCCAGAGGCACGCCGAAGACCATTGCTGCAGAGATGCCCAGATACACGCCGGCCACGGAACGCGCCTCCCGGCCGGGCCCGGCGATCGTGGCCGCTGTGTCGCTGGCGGTTCCCCAGAAAACTGGAAGTACAACAGCTGGGAGGAAGCGCGCCGCGGCGAACACCCAGATGTTCGGGGCCAGGGCTGCAACGGTATTCGCGGCCGCGAACACAAGCAGTATCGCCGCGAACAGGTTTCGTCGGTCAAGGTGAGCCAGGCGAGGGGTCAGGACCGGCCCGGCGATCACCACGGTGAAGGCGAACAACGAGACCAGCAGGCCTGCCTGCTCGACCGAGACGCCGAAATCGGCGGCCAGCTGGGGAAGGAAACCGATGATGATGAATTCGGTTGTGACAACGACAAATCCGGCCATCGCCAGGATCGTGATCGGGATAGCTCTCCGGCGGGAGTCCATGCAGTCTCCATTCGTAGTCGCACGCCCCAAGTGTCTGGACTGGCCTGTCACCGACGTTAGGGTCGGCGCTCTGCATCGAGGAGGCAGGAGTATTCATGGGTGCGCCACACCTCCCCAGCCGGCGGTCAAGGCGGTTACGGTGCAAAGAGAGGAGGTGCTGACATGAGCGGGAACAATGAGCTGGGTGCACTCCTCGGATTCGCCGGGAGTCGCTGAATCAGTTCGCGCAATGGCTCGTTCCCTGGGCATTCTCGCGGTCGCGTGGTGGCTGCTGCCGGAGTCCTGTCATTTCCGGGCCACGACCGACACTGCGACGCATCTGATGAAGGATCTGTTCGCCAGGCAGTTCGTCCTTCTCACCGGATTGTTCACGTGCGTAACATTTCTCAACATCCTGACCACCTACGGCCTCAACACCTGGTTGACCGCGCTGATGCACGAGTTGAACTATCCGCTGAGCTCGGCGCTGCAGTTCTCGATGACCTTCAACATCGGCGCCGTATTCGGGTCGTTCCTGTTCGCCTACTTGGGTGACCGTTTCGGCACCCGCCTGATCGCGCTGGTCGCCACTGTCGTCACGGCAGCGGCAATCGCGTTCACCGCAACGGGCCCCACTCAGACAGCGGCATTGCTCGTCGCGATCGCAGTCATGGGAATGGGGGTCACTCGTCGTTGATCCAGATCAACTCATCGATGGCCAACGCCTACCCGGTGGAGATCCGCGCGACGGCGCTGGGGTGGACCACCGGCACCGGTCGGCTCGGCGCCATCGTCTCACCCTGGCTGGGCGGCACGGTACTTGCGTCCGGGGTAGATCCCCGCACACTGTTCTGGACGTTCTGCGTGTCATCGTGCTTGGCCGCCGTGTTGTTGGTCGTGCTGTTCATGATGGGACGTGCCCGTGAGGTGGGGCCGACGGTGGACGGCCGGAGCCTGGTTTCGCTGCCCGATTCCCGGCGATGAGCGGGCGACGGTCAGTAGACGAGTGCGGTCCCGCTGGCGATGTGTCACATGACGAAACCGACTGAGCGGCCCCGATTAACTGCGAACAGTACCTGTTGGACCTCATTCGTCACATTCGTGCAGTGGACACGAAAGTGAGTATTCCGGTTGTGGCCACCGTAACTGGGAGCACGAGTCCGCGGCGACTGCATCGGCTCCTGCTGGCTCAGTATCTCCGCAATGCGCCGCATCGAAAAGCCTCTTTTGGTGGGGCGGTGTGTCATATTGGCCACTGCGGTGAGGCCGTTTCGAAACCGGGTCGGTTGTCAGACGACGATCATCGCGGCCAGCGTAACGGTCAACAGCGCAATGTAGGCGATGGCGTGAACGCGGTCAGGCACACGGTGAACGAGCCTTCGAGCGAGTGCGATTGTGGGTAGCGAGGCTGCGAGGAGGCTGCCCCCGGTAATGAGATCGACAAACCCCACTGCTCCCACAGAGTTCAGGGGGTGACCGGGGGGGCAGGGAATACAGGACAGTGCCGGCCACTGCGATCGGGATGCTGAGCGGGTTTGCCATTGCTGTCGCTGCAGCCATGGGCAGCTGTCGGCGTCGTAGGAGGGGAACCGTCATAACGCTGCCGCCTACTCCAAGGAAGGCCGCCACTGCTCCGATGGCGAGGCCCCCGACTGTCGAAGCGCGCTTGCTGAGGGGTTTGGGATCGCCGGAGCGCATGAGGAAGCCGCTGCGGGCCACACTGTCGATGATGGTCACCGATAGGTAAGCGATGAATAGTGCATGGACCACCGAATCCGGTGCGTGGGTCGCGGCCAAAGCGCCGATCGCGGCCCCGCCCGCTACGAACACGGCGAGTGGCAGTAGGTAGTCGCGGCTGATTAGTCCGCTGGCGCGACTGGTGAAGGTGGCGATGGAGGCGTTGGCAACCATGACGGCGGTCGAGGTCGCGACTGCAATGTGCATCGCGTTGGGGTGTCCGGCGTTGAGTCCGTAGAGCACGGGCACGACAACGAAACCGCCGAGTACGCGCCAAAGTCCGGTACCTGTTGGTTTCCGACGAGTGGTGATCCTGGGCCGTCGAACCGTAACGTGGGCACGATGATCGATAAGCCCTGCCCGGGCGGCGGCAAGAGTTGGACCGTCGACATCGAAGGCAAGCCGATCTGCCCCCGCTGCCGTCGGGCCCTGAGCACCGTCGCGGGCAAGGGCCGGTCGCTGAAGGACGCGCCGAAGGTGCCGCCGCACGAGCGTCCCGGCCGAGGGACCCGCCGGACCGGATATCCGTCGCCTAGGCCGAGGATCGACTAGGGCTCGACCTCGGCGTCGAACGTCGCTCGCACCCGTTCGATCTGCGGCATGTTGGCCCAGGCCCACACCAGTAGGACGGGACGCGAACCGACGAGCCGTCGCTCGTCCTACGTGACCTAGTGGACGCCGGAGAAGATCGGCGACTTCATGGCCGGGGCCGAGCAGGTGGCCACGGCGGTGGGACTTCCGAACCCGATGCCCCGGGCCTCCCTGATCGGCGTCGACTCCCTCTTCGGGCCCGACGTACTCGTCGAGGTCGAGGCGACGGCGATGTTCGACTGACGGCGGACTCGTCGAGCGAGGCGGTAGTGCCGATGAACGCTCGCAAACGACTCACTGGTTACGCCGCGGAGGAGTTGTACGCCGTTATATGCGACTGCGGTCAAATGCACTGCACCGCAACAAGTTGTGACATAATCCGGGCGCCAAGCGGCAGCGCGCGTCGCATGACGAAAAGCGGTAAGCATCTCTGGATCCGGAAGCATAAGGCGGTGGACGGCCAAAAGCGCCTAAGTGCCGTGTGGACATGAACGTGAGATCTTGAGTGTGGACATGACGTGAGAATGCTGCGATCACGCAGCTCAGTGATGCCCAATTCTCAACCCGAATGTCCACCTGATGTCCAATTGGACGTGAAGGTGAGATTTTGTCGCCGGATCGGTGTGCGCGGCCTTGCGAGGAGTTCGCGGCCAGGTGTGCTGGTATGGCCTGACGTAGCTGGGGGTCATTGGTGATCGAGTCGGGTCCATGTTGTGGGTACCGCAAGTTTCGCGCCTTGACCTTTCACCCCAACCAGAGTCAGCAACAGAGAAGAAAGAAGAAAGTTGCGGAAACTCACCACCGACGCCCCAACGCTGTTCGCCAGACTCGGCACCGCCCCAACCACCTCCGCCTCTGTCGCGGACCGCACACCTCAAGCACATCGGCAGCCGCACGGTCATGCGCGGCATCACGTAACTGATCAACACCACGTAATCAGTTGGGCTGCTCGGCATTCGACCAGACATTCCGCGAGGCGGCCTCAAGAAGATCAGGCTCTCTTCGCTCTTTCCACGCCTAAGCACCTGGCAGACCATCACGCAGACCACCCGATCCACCGGTCCTGGCCGGCGCACTCGGCGGCAATCCGCAGACCGCGATCCGCCACGCCCGCTGCGGATCCGGCCAGCAGGCGCTTTCGTATCCGATCGAATTCCTGGCTCAACTCGCCGTCCCGGTCGGCATTCCGACCGACCATTGGTGGCACCTGGGCTAAGGGGCGAGGTTGTCGATGAGCAGCCCGAGGGTGAAGTCGAAGCGTTCGTGCCCGGTTCCGGAGGTGAGTTCGTGCGCATATCGTCGGGTGATCGGGAAGTCGGCCTCGGGCAGCGCGTCGAAGCGGCGCACTAGTTCTTCCTGGCTCAGGACCCAGGTGGCGTTCCGGTCCTTCTGCCGCCGGCGCATCATGGAGCTCTCCAGCGCATAACTTGCGACGTAGAGCGAGAGGGCATCGACGGCCCAGGCCGCGGTCTGAGGCTCGACGCCCCCGGCAATGACGATGGCAAGCATTCCCTCGCTCACCCGCAGGGTGTCGATGTTGGTCGGAACCATGGCGAGCGCGGCCCGGGAGATGCCCGGGTATTTCAAGTATTGGTCGCGGATCTGGACGCATACGTCACGGATCTGCTTGCGCCACTGGGCTGGATCGGGCGGAGGCAGCACCAGCTTCGAGCACAGGTGCCCGATCAGCAGGTCGTCGAGGTCGGCCTTGGTGACGATGTGGGCGTACAGCGACGACGGGCCGGTGTCGAGCGCGTTAGTCACGCTGCGGATCGTTAACGCGTCGTACCCCTGCGTGGCCACGACCTGCAACGCGGCGGCGGTGATGCGCTCGATGGTGATGGGCGGCTTGCGCGCCACGGACGACGAATCGTCAGCCTCGCGTCGGGCGGTACTGCGGTGCTTGGAGTTTGAAGCCACACGGGTCACCTTAACTTGACACGAACAAAGTTCGACGCGTAGAACTTCATTCGAGACGAACTAAGTTCGTTCATTCGCTCGTGAGGAGCACACCGCCATCACCACCAAGACCGCCCTAATCACCGGGACCAGCCGTCCCGTCGGCCTCGGCTTCGCCGTGGCCACCCAACTCGCCGAACTCGGCTACCACGTCATCCTGACCGCCCGCGACGTCACCCGCGCGGAACCGCTCGCTGAGCAGCTCCGCCAGGACGGGTACGCGGCGACTGCCCTGCGCCTGGATCTGACCGATCAGGCCAGCATGAGCGAGGCAACCGACTACCTCACCCAGACCTTCGGCCAGCTCGACGCCCTGATCAACAACGCGAGCGACATGCCTGACTTTCGGACCCTGTCCGCGCTCGACGCCGACCTCGACGCAGTGCGCTCAGCGATGGAAGTTGACGTACTAGGCCCCTGGGCCCTGGTCCAGTCGATGACGCCTCTGCTCATCCATGCGCCCGCCGCGCGGATCGTGAATGTCTCCAGCGTGTCCGCACTCCAGCTCGCCACCGGCCTCGATCTCGGGGCGAGCCTGCGCGCGCCGGCCTATTCGATGGCCAAACACATGCTCAATGCCCTGACCACTGCGCTCGCCCGTGCTTTCACCGCTACCGCGATCCTCGTCAATGCTGTCGACCCCGGTGAAACCGCCACCCACCCAGAACGCGAGGACGACGACACCGACCGACCTGCCGCCGAAAGCGCCCGCGGAGTCGTCTGGGCCGCCACCCTCGGGGCCGATGGTCCCACCGGAGGGCTGTTCCGCGACGGCCAGCCACTCATCTGACACACCCCTCTCACTCCCACCACTGTCTGCCGCGTTCAAAGACGTGCATGGCCGGCGTGCCGTCACACGCCGGCCAACTCGTCGGGAAAGGACACCGTTATGGCCACCCCGATGGCGAACACCGGCAGCCAGCCTCGACAGCGCCACGTCCGACGCTGGTGGATCCTGGCCGTCATTTGTCTGGCTCAGCTCACGGACGTCCTGGATGTCACGATCGTGAACATCGCGTTGCCCGACGCTCAGAAAGACCTCGGCTTCTCACTCGGCGACCGGCAGTGGATCGTCACGGCGTATTCGCTCGCCTTCGGCAGCCTGCTACTGCTGTTCGGCCGCGTCTCCGATCTGCTCGGAGGCCGGGCGATATTGCTGATCGGCCTGCTCGCATTCGGCGGCGCCTCCGCACTCGGGGGTGCCGCAAAAAACTTCGAGGTCCTCGTCACCGCGCGGGCCCTGCAAGGCGTCGCCGCCGCGATGCTCGCCCCCGCCGCGCTCTCCCTATTGTCAACGACCTTCACCCACGCCAAAGAACGCGCCGCCGCGTTCGCGGTGTTCGGCGCGATCTCGGGATCCGGAGCGGCCATCGGCATGCTGCTCGGCGGCGTACTCACCGAGTACCTCACCTGGCGCTGGACGTTGTTCGTCAACGTCGGCATCAGCCTGCTCGCCTTCATTGGCGCCGTTACCCTCATCCCGCGCCAGGCCAAGACCCGCGACCGGCCCACACTGGACCTGCCCGGCACCCTCTTCGTCTCCGCCGGCCTGGTCGGCATCGTCTACGGCTTCTCCAACGTCGAATCCCACCCCTGGAGCGCCCCGCAGACCTGGGCATTCCTCACCGGGGGCGCACTGCTGGTCGCGTTGTTCGTCTGGTGGCAGACCCGCACCGCCCACCCACTGCTGCCGCTGCGCGTGCTCCTTGACCGAAACCGCGGCGGCTCCATCCTCGCGATCTTCATCGCCGGCATCGGCTTGTTCGGCGCGTTCCTGTTCTTGAATTACTACATGCAAGACATCCTGCGGTACTCACCAGTCGCCACGGGTGTCGCGTTCCTGCCGATGGTCGCCACCCTGGCCGTGACCGGAGGGGTGTGCACCACACAGCTCTACCCCCGCGTCGGCGTGCGACCCCTGGTGTTCGCGGGCATGCTCGCCGCGGCCGGCGCGATGGCCTGGCTGAGCGGTATCGGTACGGAAAGTACCTATGCCGCAAACCTTCTGGGCCCGCTCATGCTTTTCGGGATTGGCATCGGCGCAATCGTCGCACCGGCGATGAATGCCGGAACTTCGGGCGTCGCGCCGCACGATGCGGGTATCGCCTCCGCCAGTGTCAACGTCGCCCAGCAGCTCGGCGGATCGATCGGTATCGCGCTGTTGAACTCACTAGCCGCCTCCGCGCTCACCCGCTACTTGGCCGGTAGGGACGCCACCAGTCCAGCCATCCAGATCGACGGTGCGATCCACAGCTACGCCGTCGCCTTCTGGTGCTCCAGTGCAATCTTCGTAGCGGGCGCATTCGCCTGCGCCCTCATCCTGCGGAGCGGCAAACCCGAGCCCGACGGCAAAATGGCCGAATCCTACCCGTGACAAAGTGATACGTCGGGGCCTCGTGCGACTGGCGTCCCCCCGCGGCAGCTGCCTAAGCCGGGGCCGCGTCGGGCCATTGTCCACGCGGTTCACCAGGCGTTGTTGCAAGGTTGCGAGTCCGGCGTCTGTCGGTGGCGACTCGATCCGGCGACGGGCGCGGCGGCCTGACCACTCGAAGCGGCCTGACTGCTCGGGGAACACCATCAGGGTGGACACTATGGCGTGGCTCTTTCTGCAACAGTGTTCAAAGTCGAACTCGGCGTCTCTGATGTCGATCACGGTTACTACGCCGATCACGCGCTGACCGTGGCCCGTCATCCCAGTGAGACCGATGAGCGGATGGTGGTGCGGTTGTTGGCGTTTGGGCTGCGCGCACACCGGCTCAGCGACGTCGACGGGGAGTTGGCGTTCGGGGCCGGCCTGTCCACCCCGGGGATCCCGGACCTGCGGCTCGCCGACTATACGGGCCGGATCCTGGAGTGGATCAACGTCGGCCAGCCTGATGAACGCGTCTTGGGCAAGGCGGCCAGCCAGGCCGATCAGGTGCTGTTATTCCCGTTCGCGGCCGGCGCGGCTACCTGGTGGCGCACCGTCGGCCCCAAAGTGTCGACATGGAAGAACCTGTCGGTGGTGCAGATACCGCATGCACCGGTGCAGCAGCTGGCCCAGACCGTTGACCGACGGTTTGCGGCGCAGGTGATGGTGATTGAAGGTCAGGTGACGATGACCGTGGGCGGTGTCGACGTCACATTTACGCCCGAGCCAATGGAGTGAAGGACCGAGCTGACGTACATAGGGTCCGTCTGGCCGCCATTTCGGGGTTTTGAGCCAAACCACGAGACGGTTCCAGCCTTGCCAGCGGGTCCGGCGCTATCCGCGGGGGATCAGGTGGCACGCCGACTTCGTATCGCTCTGACGCACAGCAGAACCGGGTCAGTGTTACAACGCTTGGTTCGGATTTGCTGCACGAATTGGTGACATCGTGACCTGACCTGCCCGTCGGGTTTCAGTCTTGGTGGCTGACTGGCCGCGACTGGGTGTTGTTGGTGACGGGTAGTTCGCACTCGATCGGGTGATCGGAAGTACGCAGGCACGGAGCCCCGGCACTCGTCGCGGCGGGCTCGATCGCCGCTACGCCGGTGATTTCGCATGGGCCCCCGCGTCGATCGTCGCCGTCGTTAGACAGCGGTCGCCTTCGAGGCGCCGAATCGCACACTGCGGGTCGCTACCGCTCATACCCCTCGACCGGTACGTCTTTGGTCGCGAATCGACGTAACGGGGGCAGTGCGATTCGGTGAGCCGACGCCGACGACCAGTTCCGGCGGGCGCGCACCCACCGTGCGCTGCGGTTGAACATGAGCCATTTACATTGAGGAAGGCGGTGCCGATAAAGGGTCGCTGGCGACTCTGGTTCCACCGCGGATAGATTGCACGCGGTAGTTCCTGCTCTGGCATCAAACATCATGCGCCACACATAGTTTTGATGGAGCCGGGATGCCAAGCGGCAGGCGCGTCACATGACGAGAAGTGATACGCGTTATCAGATCCAGTCGGTTTAGGCGGTGAACGGCCAAAGTACCTTTGTGCCGAGTGGACATAAACTTGAGAAGCCACAGTCGGCGGGGGGTGTGGCTTCTCAAGTTTGATGTCCAATTCCCATTCTGAATGTCCACTCGATGGGCCATTTAAGTGAGAATCGCATCCCTCTCCGGTCGCCGGGTTCTAGATCCGGAAGGTCAGACCAGTGGACTCAGATGCATTGCACTGCAGAGAATTAGAGCGATAAACCATAGTTCGGCACGCGCACGACAGCGACGAGACCAAGCGGAGAGCGCACAGGGGTGCTAGATCCGGCGCGGTTGGGGCCCAATGCCTCGCGACCCGACGCGGTGCGATAGTGCACACCGCGCGTCGGCGGCTTCGTTAGGCGCTTCGAGAGGGTGCTGTGCGGCCTGGCACCTCGCAGCGATCAGCATCTCGCGTTGGAACCAGAACGGGGGCGTCTGCCTGACGTGGCTTCTGCGAATGGTCGTCAGTCTTGTTCGGGCTCACAAAGTCGGGAGGTCACAGGCACTGCAGTTACGCGGTTGCGGATTGGCGTGTCTGCAATTCGTCTTCGAGCGCGTCGATCGCCGATGCGGTCAGGCTGTTCTCGATGTGAAGGCGCGCCAGGTCGTGGGCGGCGGCGATGTCGCGGTCGACGACGAGTTCGAGCATCTGATGGTGCTGGTTGAAGTCGATGGTGCGCGGTTCTTCTCCGGCGGGCAGCATCAGACCGAGTCGGCGGTAGCGGTCGGATTTCGCCCATAGGTCGTCGAGGGTTTTGATCATGACGTCGTTGTGTGAGGCCGCGTACAGCGTGCGATGAAAGGCGCTGTGGGCGCAGAGGCCCTCTTCGCCCCATTCTCGGGTGACCGGAACCAGCTGCGACAGTGCGGCTTTCATGAGGACGACGTCGTCGTCGGTGCGGCGTTCGGCGGCGAGAGCCACCGCGGCGGGCTCCAAGGCCAGTCGTACTTCGAACAGTTGACGCGCTTCATTGGCGCCGATCGCTGAGACGCGGGCGTCTTTGTGGTTGTCGATTTCGATGAGGCCTTCGCCGCTGAGTCGGCGGATCGCTTCGCGGAGTGGGGTGATGCTCATGCGCCACTGTTCGGCGAGTTCGTATTGCGCCAGGCGGGATCCGGCGGGCAGGCCGCCGTTGAGGATGAGGCGGCGCAGTTCGGCGTAGGCCACGTCGGCCTTGCTGGAGAACACATTGGTGGTTCCGGGCGCCGTCATATGTGCCTCATCTCTCTGACCTCGATGTATGACCGCGATCACGAGCTGGGGTTGTGCTGGCGGTCACAGGGAGTCTAGCATCGCTCATCAGTTACAACTCACATCTTATAAGTTACAAGGAAGGTGCACCGATGAAGATCATGTCAATCCACGAGGGCGTCGTCCCGATCAGCTCATCGATCCGCAACGCCTGGATCGACTTCAGCTCGATGGACTGCTCCATCGTGGCCATCGTCAGCGACGTGGTGCGCAACGGCGAGCCGGTGGTCGGCTACGGCTTCAACTCCAACGGCCGCTACTCCGCCGGCGAGATCCTGCGCCGCCGGATGATCCCCAGGCTGCTCGACGCCGACGCGGACAGCCTGGTCGACGAGACCGGCAACATCGACCCGACCAAGGCGTGGCCGTTCATGATGAACAACGAGAAGCCCGGCGGCCACGGCGAGCGTTCGGTCGCGGTGGGTGTGCTGGACATGGCGCTGTTCGACCTGGCCGCCAAGATCGCCGAGAAGCCGCTGTACCGCTACCTGTCGGACCGCTTCGGTGACGGCCAGCCCGACGACTCGGTATTCGTCTACGCCGCCGGCGGCTACTACGCACCCGGCAAGACGCTCTCCGACCTGCAGGACGAGATGCGCCGGTTCCTCGACATGGGCTACTCGGTGGTCAAGATGAAGATCGGCGGCGCCGACCTGACCGAAGACCTCAAGCGCATCGAAGCCGTCATCGACGTCCTCGACGGCGACGGATCCCGCCTCGCCGTCGATGTCAACGGCCGCTTCGACCTGCAGACCGCCCTCGAGTACGCCAAGGCCATCGAGCCCTACGGCCTGTTCTGGTACGAGGAGATCGGCGACCCGCTGGACTACCGCCTCAATGCCATTGTCTCCGAGCAGTACCGAGGCCCCATCGCCACCGGCGAAAACCTGTTCTCCGTCCAGGACGCCCGCAACCTGATCCGCTACGGCGGCATGCGCCCGGACCGCGACTATATCCAGGTCGACCCCGCCTTGAGCTACGGCCTGACCGAGTACATGCGTGTCCAGGACATGCTCAAGGAACACGGCTGGTCCTCGCGCCGCTGCATCCCCCACGGCGGGCATCAGTTCTCGCTGCATATCGCCGCAGCCCTGAAGCTGGGCGGCAACGAGTCCTACCCCGGCGAATTCCAGCCCACCGGTGGCTTCGCCGACGGCGCCGTCGTCAGCGACAGCCGGGTCGGGCTCACCGAGGTGCCCGGCATCGGCTTCGAAGCCAAGAGCGCCTTCTACAAGGTGCTGCGCGAACTCCACTGATCGCGTAAATCGGTGCCCCCGGTGTCGTGGCCGGGCGGCGCGTTAGTTCATCGCTACCCGGCCACCGGCCGCCACCCAGCCCACCCGCATCACGGCCGCAAACACCAAACTGCATCGAAGGAGTCTTGCCATGTCCGCCACCACTGCAGCGCCACCCAAAAAGCGCTCCCGATTCGGATCGCTGATCCGCCAACTGTGGTTCCAAGTCATTCTCGGCGCCGTCCTGGGCATCGCCGTCGGCCTGCTGGCCCCCGAGGTCGGCAAGGCGCTCACCCCGCTCAACGACTGGTTCATCGGCCTGGTCAAGATGATCGTCGTTCCCGTGGTCTTCTGCGTGGTCACTTTGGGCATCGCCACCATGGACAGCCTGCGCCGCGCCGGCCGCATCGGCGTCAAGGCCCTGGGCTACTTCTTTGTCCTGTCGCTGGTGTCGATGCTGATCGGCCTCGCGGTCGCCAACATCTTCCAGCCCGGCAAGGGCATGAACATCGACGTCAACAGCCTCGATGCCAGCACCATTCCCGGTGTCGATTCCGGTGAGAAGGTCGGATTCGTCGAGTTCGTGTCAAACGTGATCCCCGAATCGCTGTTCGGCGCCATCACCGGCCACGCCATCCTGTCGGCACTGGTGGTGTCCCTGCTGATCGGGTGCGCACTCAACGTCACCCGCGAATCCAGCGCGCCAATCACCAAGGCAATCCAGGCACTCTCGCACGTGGTGTTCAAGATCGTCGGCTGGGTGATGTGGCTGGCCCCGATCGGCACCTTCGGTGCGCTGGCCTCCGTTGTCGCCAAATACGGCGCTTCCAGTCTGCAGCAACTCGGCTTCCTCATCCTGCTGTTCACCGGGACCTGCATCGTCTACGTGGTCGTACTGCTGGGCCTGATCTCCCGGGCCTGCGGCCTGGGTCTGATCCCGCTGATGCGCTACCTCAAGACCGAACTGCTGATCGCGCTGAGCACCTGCTCCAGCGAAGCGATCCTGCCGCAACTGGTGCGCAAACTTGAACACCTCGGTGTCGGTAAACCGGTTGTCGGGCTGGTCATTCCGGCTGGCTTCTCGTTCAACCTGGATGGCTCGGCGGTGTATCTGACGATGGCGTCGCTGTTCCTGGCGCAAGCCGTCGGTATCGATCTGTCGTGGCAGGAACAGCTCATCATGGTCGGGGTGATGATGCTGACCAGCAAGGGCACGGCTGGCATCGCGGGTGGTGCCTTCATCGTGTTGGCCTCCACCATTACCGCGGTCGGTCACGTTCCACTGGCCGCGCTCGCGCTGATCGTCGGCATCGACCGGCTGCTGAACGAGGGCCGGGTGTTCATCAATGTTCTCGGCAATGCCATCGGTACCATCGTGATCGCGAAGTGGGAGAACGACTTCGACGCCGACCGGGCACGCGACGTGCTCGCCGGGAAAATCGAGTTCAACATCGAGGACGAAGAACTCGATGTACTGGCCGCGGGGACTGAGCACCAGGCCACTGCCGGAGACGACGTAGCCGAGTCGGCGTCACCCTCCCGCGCTAACGCGCACGTGTCGCACTGATCGCCGCAACAGTGTTTCTCGATCCGTGAGGACAGGGCCGCCGCGGCCGCACAGGCGGCGGCCCTGCCGCAACTGTCCGAACGAATCTCTCGTCTGACCAAACCAGAAGGAAAAGCCTGATGGCCCGCATCCTGGTCACCACTGACTACCTGCGTCCCGGGGACGAGGTGGACGCCGTGCTGCGACGTCACGGACATCAGGTCACCTATCGCCCGGCGGCCGGCAAGCGAGCTGCCGACGAAGCGCTCACCCTGTTCGACGGCATTGACGCCGCCATCATGGCCAGTGAGCCCGTCACCGCCGAGATGCTCGACACGGCAGGTGAACTGAAAGTCATCGCCCGCAGCGGCGTGGGTTACGACTCGATCGACGTCGCCGCCGCCGCGGCGCGCGGTATCCGGGTATGCAACACCCCCGGCGTCAACCACCATGCCGTCGCCGAAATGACCCTCGCGTTGATGCTCACCGCCGCGCGCCGCTTGCGTGCCGTGATCGAGGGAGTCCGCGCGGGAGGCTGGCCGCGAGAAGCTGGGCACGAACTGCGCGGCGCCACGCTCACCGTCCTTGGTTACGGGCCCAGCGGACGCGCCGTTGCGTACCTCGGAGCTGCGTTCGGTATGACCGTGCTGGTCCACACCGCACATCCCGACCCGGACGACACCTCCGTTCAATTCGTGGACCGTGACACCGCGATCACCGCGGCCGACTACCTGAGCCTGCACACCCGCGCCGACCCCACCACCCACCACCTCATCAACAGCGCCACCCTGCGCGCCATGAAACCCACCGCCGTACTCATCAACACCGCCCGCGGTGCCCTCGTCGACGAGACTGCACTTGCCACAGCGCTGACAACAGGCCAGATCGCCGGCGCAGCACTCGATGTCGTCGACGTCGAACCACTGCCTGCCGACAGCCCTCTGCGTCATCTAGACAACGTGGTTGTCAGCTCGCACCTGGCCGGCCAAACCGTCGAGGCGCGCAACCGCGCCGGACTGGCCGCCGCGCACGAGGTTCTTGCCGTACTCGACGGCCGCGAACCAAAACACCCCGTCGACCGAGCCTAGAAACACCGCTCCACCGAAAGGCATCCCCAACATGACCACGCATCGCAGCAAGACCCACCGGATCGCCGTCATTCCCGGCGACGGGATCGGCACCGAGGTCGTGCCCGAAGGCCTGCGCGTACTCGACGCCGCGGCAGCCGCATACGACGTGAAACTGGACTTCACCCACTTCGAGCACTCCAGCGCCGACTACTACTCCAAGCACGGCAAGATGCTGCCCGACAACTGGTTCGACGAACTACGCGACTTCGACGCGCTGTTCTTCGGCGCCGTCGGCTGGCCCGAGGTGGTGCCCGACCACATCTCACTGTGGGGCAGCCTGCTGCAATTCCGCCGCGCCTTCGATCAGTACGTCAACTTGCGGCCGGTCCGATTGATGCCGGGTGTCCCGAGCCCACTGGTCGGCCGTCAACCCGGTGACGTCGACTTCTACGTGGTGCGGGAGAACACGGAAGGCGAGTACTCCAGCGTCGGTGGCAAGATCTTCGAAGGCACCGACCGCGAGACGGTGCTGCAAGAAACGATCATGACCCGCACCGGGGTCGACCGAATCCTCAAGTTCGCATTCGATCTCGCCCAGACCCGATCCAAGAAACACCTCACCTCGGCGACCAAGAGCAACGGAATCTCCATCTCCATGCCGTACTGGGACGAACGCGTCGCGGCGATGGCCCCCAACTATCCCGATGTCGAGGTCGACAAGTACCACATTGACATTCTGACGGCGAACTTCGTCATGCACCCCGACTGGTTCGACGTCGTGGTCGCCTCAAACCTGTTCGGAGACATCCTGTCTGACCTCGGCCCGGCCTGCACCGGCACCATCGGCATCGCCCCCAGCGCCAACATCAACCCGGAGCGGAAATACCCGAGCCTGTTCGAACCCGTACACGGCTCAGCCCCCGACATCGCCGGCCGCGGCATCGCCAATCCGATCGGACAGATCTGGTGCGCCTCCATGATGTTGGAACACCTCGGCGAACCCCAGGCCGCCGCCGCCGTACTCGCCGCAATCGAAACCGTGCTGGCCCGCGGTGGAGACACCTTGACCCCTGACATGGGTGGGAGCGCCACCACCGAAACCCTCGGCAAGGCCGTCGCCGACGCCATCACCGCATCATGAGTGGCGCCACCCAGCGACCGCCGCACATGATCACCATTGATCTTGACGAGCTGCGGACATGGTTTGGGATCGGTGTCGCCGGCAACTTCGCCGGCCACCTGGAGCAGGCCGGCGAAGCAGCGGACTTCCTGAACGTCACCTCCAAGGGAGCCGCACCCAAGGGGATTTTCCCCTGGTACGCACCCAACAACGACACCTTCCTGGGTGAATTCCCGCTGTCGCACAACACCATCGAGCTACCACCCGCAGGCCCCACCGACGGGCCACTGAACCTGCAAATCGAACCGGAGGTCGGCCTGGCGTGCCGGGTCACGTGGCAAGGAGACACCGTAACGAGCCTGCAGCCCTTTGCCCTCGGCGCGTTCAACGACTGCTCGATCCGACGGCCCAATGCGCCGAAGATCAGCCACAAGAAAAACTGGGGGAGGGCGTCCAAAGGCGTTGCCGCGCAATTCTTCGAGATCTCTGACTTGACACCAAACGGCCCCACCGCCACCCTCCGCCTGGCATGCGCGCTACTCACCGCCGACGGCCAGGAACACGCGTACGGCGTCGACAGTCCGCTGCAGGGCTACTCTTACTACGGCGCAACGCTGCTCGACTGGATCATCGAACAGCTCGCCAATCAGAAGGGGTCCGAGGACACCCCACTTGAAGATGTCGGCGCAGCGATGGCGGCCAGCGGTCACCCCCACAACGTTCTCATCGGGATCGGGGCAACGAAGTACACCCCGTTCGGTGCAACCACCTTCCTGCAGCCCGGCGACCAATCCATCGTCCGGATCTACGACACCGACTCCGAGGCGTTCTCCGAGGTTCGACAGAAGGTATCGCACTGATCCCGCCGGTAGCTGCTCCGCACGACCCGAGCTACACGGGCTGAATGACCGGGCTTTCAACCATTATCCGTTCTTGTCCCGCGTGCGATCGAGTAATGACGATGCGTATGTCGAGAGGTTGTCCTTGGTAACCGGGCAGCAGCGTGGGCGCCGATGAAGAACTGACGTCGCTCTTGGCTCGATGGCTAGCGGCCTGGCTCGGGGCATTGTTTGTCGGGAGGGCCCGCCAGCGAGGTGCAGCCTTGATGTACGGTGCTGCTCGTTCCGTAGCCAGGGGGGCTTATCGGGTCGTACATCCAGAATTCACTGCGGACTCGCGCGCTGTGGGCCCAGCTGCCACCGGCGAACTTCACAACGTAGTGCCCGTCCGGGTCGGGGGTAGCCGGCGCGAATATCGCTGTGACGACACAGTAGAGGCCGTCGTCCTCCACCCAGCGGCCCCTGACGCCGTTATAGATCCTCGGCGGGTACTGCCTAGTCCGTGCTGTGGCGGTGGCTGTGGCGCTGCCGCCCTGAGACTGACTGCGCAACTGCACCGTTGCGCCATCGCGCATCCCAGCGTTGGTGGATCGTCCGGCGCAGCGACCGCCGGAGAAGGTGTCGAAAGAATCGGCCAATGCCCATACCGCGGTGACGGCCCGTTGATCCGCGATCCACTGGAGCCGTGACGGATCCGTGCGTCTCTGGAACACGTTCTGGTTCGACTGTCAGCCTGATGTGGGTTGACGTCGTCGGCCATCTCGATGTCATCGAACTTGCTGCGGGCGATCACGCTTTGTTGCTCCTCGACGATGAGTGCACGTCGATGCTCATGGGGTCGCGGCCGTATCGAGACCGACTCGAAGGAGGGCGGTCTGCAACTGTCCGACATCGGTGACGGTTTCGATCGGCGTGGGTTGTCCGGGCAGGCCGTAGAAGTCGATGCGCACCAGCGCGCGCTTGTACCGGTACATCAGTGCGGTCGCAGTTTGGGTGCCGTCGGGTGTTGTTCCGGAGATGACAAAGGCCTCATCGCCTACCGCGATGGAACGCGGTGGATCCAGCGATTTCACGGTGGCGAGGTTCGCAACTGCTTTGGGGAGTTCGGTGGGTGCGGCGGCTTCCTCGGCCAGGACGACAATAGTGACGCCGATGGCGTTGGTGGAGTCGTTGCTTGTCAGCATGACCTCGGCGCCGGGGATGCCGTCGGGGTTGAGGGTGGCAGGCTGGGGGATGGTGTAGCCGTTGTTGGGTCGTGCCAAGTCTTCGGGTTGTATGAGTAGTTTTCGGTAGTCGTAGGGCGCTGATTCTGGTGGCGGGTTCTCGGTAGGCGGCTGTGTCTGTGCGGTGCTGGACGCTGCGCTGGGCGCGAAGTTCGACAGCGGAGTGGTGAGGGGGCCACCGCCGGCGCAGGCGCTGACGCCGAGAACGAGTACCGCGACAAGTCCGGTTGTCGATCTCGGTTGGAGCACAGCGGGAGTGGCGCGATCGCTGTCACACTGCATCAGTCGCCGCCTTCTGCGTGGTGGATCTGTGCAGAGAGGTCCTCGCCGACGAGGTTGGCGTGTTGAAAAGCGTCGGTGGTCGGCAGGCTCAGGTGCAGTTCGGCGGCGGTGCTGATCGCGATGTGACCGGCTTTGAGGGTGAAGTCCAGGACGTGTCCGCCGCTGGTGTGGGTGTTGTCGAGGAAGTGCAGATGATAGCCGGCCACCGAGATGCCCTGTTCGAACTCTGGTGTCCGGAAGCCGACGAGTACGCCGGCCACTTGGTCGAATGTCTTGTCGGCCTGCCCGTCGCTGGCTTCGGCCAGGGTTGGGTAGGGCGGAGTCTGGGCTTTGACCGTGCGGGTGTGCACACTGGTGAAGGAGCCGGTGATGCGGATGGCGTGAATGAGGTTGTGGCTGTGGATGGTGTCGTCGATGAGCGTGAGTACATCTGCACGGCTGGTGGGGTTGCCAACGGTGACGGTGGTACCAGGGGTGAAGTAGGTGACCGCGGCGAATGGTGTGCGGTCGGTGCGGTTCGCTTCGGTGGCGCTGCCATCGGAGCGCAGGTGGTAGCACACGCCGTCGAGGACGATCATTTCCCCGTCGAGACGATTGAAGGTGCCCAGGCCGAAGTCGCCGTGGCGCAACAGTTCTTCGATGGTGAGTTCGCCGTCGTAGACGCCGTCGAGCAGCGCGCTGATGGTCGATGACTGAAACACCTCAGCGGTACGGGGGTGGTGGCCTGCCGCGGTGCTGTGGTGGGTGATCGTGCGCTGTACCCATGTTCTGAACTGGTCGAGGGTGGAATGTGCCGGTGTCATGATGAGGTTCCCGTCGTGCCGGGCTATTCGAAGGCGTCGTGGTGGAGGTGGGCTGCCAGGTCGGTGTTCCTGCTGTAGTCGACAGGGACGTCGATCACTGTTGGTCCGTCCTCGTTCAAAGCTTGTGCGAGTGTGGTGGTGAACTCGTCGATGTCGGTGATGCGGTACCCGTGTGCTCCGAAAGCGGCTGCGTAGCTCGCGATGTCGTAATCACCCAGCTGTACGCCGGATTTACGGCCGTACTTGAGGAGTTCCTGGAATCCGACCATGTCGTAGGTGTTATCGCGCAGGATGATATGGGTGAGGTTAAGACCGAGCCGTGCTGCGGTTTCGAGTTCCTGGGCGGAGAAGAGAAATCCGCCGTCACCGGAGATGGACACGATCTGTGTGCCGGGGCGCACTAGCGCGGCGGCCATGGCCCAGGGCAGCGCAACGCCAAGAGTCTGTTGTCCGTTGGAGAACAGGAGTCGGCGGGGTTCGTAGGCCCGGAAGTGGCGGGCCATGTAGATGTACACCGAGCCGATGTCGCAGGCGATGGTGGCGTCGTCGTCGAGGTGCTCGCGCAGCGCCAGGGCCACGGCGGTGGGGTTGAGTCCTGCTGCCGTGGTGGGGATTGCGCGTTCGGTGGTGTCGATGTCAGCCAGTGCCTGGCGTTGGTGGGCGATGTCGCGGGTGAAGTCGCCGGTGAGGGTCAATCCAGATAGCAGGTGAGTGAGTTCGGCCAGGGTGTGGGCGATGTCGCCGAGCAGTTCGGCTGCGGGCTGGTAGTGGTTGTCGATGCCGGCGGGCAGGGAGTCGATGTGGATGACGGTGCGGGTCGGGTCGTCGTTCCAGAGTCCTGGGTCGTATTCGACGGCGTCGTAGCCGATGGTGATCAGGACGTCGGCTTGGGAGACGAGGACGTCGCCGGGTTGGTTGCGGAACAGCCCGACGCGTCCGAGGTAGTGCGGTTCGAGGTCGCGGGAGATGACGCCGGCGCCTTGGAAGGTTTCGACGACGGGTAACCCGGTGGTGGATACGAGTTCGCGCAGCGCTGCGCAGCTCTCGGGTGCTGCGCCGCGGATGCCGACGAGCAGGGTAGGGCGTTGCGCGGCAGTGATCAGGTCGGCGGCGGCGCGGATCGCCGTGGTGGGCGCGCCGGCGGGTGTGGGTACCGGGTGGTGTGTGGTGATCGCCGCCGCGGTGGGCGCGCTGAGCACATCGGCGGGCAGGACCAAGGCTGTTGCGCCGCGCGGTTCGGTCAGTGCGGCACGAAAGGCGTTGACGGTGGCTTCGGCGGCGTTGTCGGCGTCGTTGATTTCCCCGGTGTGTTTGGTGACGGTGGTGAGGAATGCTGCAGCATCCATTGACTGGTGGGTGCGTTTGAGGCGGTCGGCGCGGCCGACGGCGCCGCACAGTGCCACCACCGGGTCTTGTTCGGTGTTGGCGGTGAGCAGTCCGGTGGCCAGGTTGGTGGTGCCGGGACCGGAGGTGACGACGACGACACCGGGTGTGCCGGTCAGCCGGCCGACGGCCGCGGCCATGAAGGCGGCGTTCTGTTCGTGGCGGCACACGATGACTTCGGGCCCACCGTCGGCCAGAGCGTCGTAGACGGCGTCGATCTTGGCGCCGGGCACGCCGAACACGTAGGGCACCTTGTAGGCGGTGAGGACGTCGACGATGCGCTGGGCGCTGCGGGCGGGGCCTTCGCTGGTCATGGCTGGTCCTTTGTCGGGCGAGTTCAGGGGTGGGTTCGGTCAGCTGCCCGCGCTCTGCTGCTGCACTGTGATCTTGAAGATGGCGGTGGTGATGGTGCCTAAGGTGTTGCCGCTACCGATGAACAACCGTTTGGTGTCGTAGCCGGCGACGTCTTTCATGCTTTCGCCACCGAACCGCGCGGGTGTGTTGCCATCAGGGAGAACCACGTTGAGTCCGAGTAGTGCGTGGCGGACGGCAGTGCGCTCGGCGCCAGTGGCGTTGGCGATCAGCTCGCCGATGGTGCGCTGGGTGTCAGTGGAGGGGATGGCAGCGCAGCTGACACGGTTGCGATCCAAGTGTGCGGTGAGTTCGGCGAGCGTTACGCCGGCGCCAACGACCAGGCTGAGGTTGGCGGCGTTGACCACGGTGTGGGTGTCGGCATCGGGTGCGGCAGCGACCGGGGGTGGTGGGGTACTGACAGCGCCGGCCCGGTATGGCGCCAACGCTGCCTCCACGGCGTGCTCGAAGCGGCTGACGTCGGGTTCGGCGACGGACTCGTCGGGCAGCATGATGCCGGGATTGAGCAGCCCGTGGGGGTCGAAGACCCGCTTGATGGCGCGCTGAGCGGCGATCTCCACGGGGGTGAAGCGCTTGGTCATGAAGGGGCGCTTCTCGGTACCGACTCCGTGCTCCCCGGTGATTGTGCCTCCCAGACTCAGTGCCGCATCGATGATTTCGTTGTTGGCGGCTTTCAGGGCTGCGGGGGCTTTGGGGTTGTCGCGGTCGTAGAAGGTGAACGGGTGCAGATCTCCGTCGCCGGCGTGCCCGCAGGTCATGATGAACAGCAGTCCGTCGGTGTGGCGCGCGGCTGCGGCCTGGATGGCTTCCTGCATCTCGGGGAAGTGCTGACGGGGCACGGTGACATCGCCGATGAAGAAACCTTTGCCGCTCTTGACCACGAGGTCGGGGGCGGCCAACCTGCCGAACCAGAGCTTGTGCCGGTCGTCCTCGCTGTCGGCGCGACGCACGTCGACAGCGCGCCGGCGCATCACCTCGTCGACAATTGTGGTGTCGCGTTCGACCTCTTCGTCGGTGCCGTCGAGATCGACGAGCACGATGGCTGCGGCGTCCTGAGGGTAGCCGGTGTCGACGTACTGCTGGAGGCCGACGATGCCGGTGTGGTCGAGCCATTCGACGCAGGCCGGCACGGTGCCGGTTTGGATGATCGCAGCGACGGTGTCGGCGGCGTCGCGGGCGGTGGCGAAGCTACCCATGAGGCTGCGGGTGACGGCCGGGATGGGGCGCAGCGCGACGGTGGCTTCAGTGAGGATGGCAAGTGTGCCCTCGGATCCGATGAGAATGCCGAGCAGGTCGGTGCCCTCGGCGTCGGCGGTGAGGGTGACGATGGTGCCGTCGGCGAGTACGGCCTCTGCTTCGAGCACGTGGTGGTAGGTCACGCCGTATTTGAGTGCGTGGGGGCCGCCGGCGTTCTCGATGATGTTGCCGCCTACGGTGGCGAAGTGCGACGAGACGGGGTCTGGTGAGAAGCACAACCCATGCGGGGCAAGGGCTTCCTGCAGAGTGCTGTTCACGACGCCCGGCTGCACCCGCGCAGTACGCGCGTCGGCGTCGATGCTGATGAGGCGGTCCATCCCGGACAGGTCGATCATGACCCGGTCATCGCCCGCCATCACGGCACCAGCGCAGTTGGACGCGCCGCCTCGCGTGACCAACCGAACGCCGTGTTCGGCGGCGAGGCGCACGATCGCCACCACCTCATCAGTGGTGTGGGGTTTGACGACCAGTACCGGAGTGCCGCCCAGGCCCCAGTAGTCATGGCTGTGCGCGGCGAGTGCATCAGCATCGGTCAGTACGGCGTCAGGGCGCGATAGCGAGTCGGAGAAAGCCTGCGCGAGTGCAGGAATGGATACGTGGGACTCCACTGTGGACATGAGGGCTCTCTTTCGCACGAGATGGGGTGTTGCGACCGAGGTGAGGGGAAGGTGTGACGGAGTGCGGGGCTCGATCAGTGGTGTCGGTCTGATCGCCGGCGCATCACCGTGTGACTCTGAGTCTGATGATGTTGTCGACCCAAGCTTCGCGCAGTGATGTGGGTGCGGTCCAATTGGTTCTTCGACCTGGCGGCATAGGTTGCGCCTATACCGTCAGGGTAGGTGCGCCAAAATTGCTGCGTTAACCGCGAATTGGCGCCACGCTTTTCGGAGCAAGAACCGACGTCATTGCCAGACAGCGTTGTTCGTGCCGAGTCGGGAGTGTGGAGCAGACAACCCGCCGGCCGCATCTGCTTCGCTTGAGGATTCGTCGCGGTGTATGGACTCAGGCGATCATGCGCTGAGCTTGCCGTCCTCGATGTTCATGGTGTCCCACAGCTCCAGGAATGCCCGCAGCGGTGCGGACGGCGCGAGATCGTTGCGCCAGATCAGGATCTTCTCGAATCCGACGCGCGGTGCGACGCGCCGAATGGTCAGGCCGGTGTCCCGCAGTGCAGGGTCCGATCGGACACTCAGGGCGACGCCGAGCCCCTGCTGGGCGAAGGTGACCTGTAACCGCACATCGTTGGCGGCATAGTTGGTCCGGAAGTCCAGACCCGCCTCGGCGGCGACCCGTTCGACGCTGGCGCGAAGCGCACTGCTGGTGGGGTAGGTGATGATCGGTGCGCGCGCGATGTCAGCCAGGTCGAGCGGGTCCGAATCGCCCAGGGCGTAGGCAGTTGGGTCGTATGCGGCGACGATCTCGTCCCTGAACATAGGGGAGATGTTCACCGTGGAGGGCAACGCGTCGACAGGACGCGCAATCACCGCTGCGTGCAACTGATTCTGTAGGACCATCTCAAGCAACGTCTTGCTGGGAGCTTCGGCCACGTCGATGTCGATACCTGGATATTTGTGTCGGAGGGCGCCGAGCAGGTTGGGGATCGTGGTGTGCTCGACCCCACCTCCGGTGCCGATCCGGAACTCTCCGCGCAGCAGACCCGCGCGTGCCGAGAATTCCGCCTTGGCGTCTCCGGCGGCCTGGATGCACTGGCGTGCGTAGGGCAGCAGCACCTGACCAGCGTCGGTGAGGGCGGTGGTGCGCTGGGTGCGGTCGAACAGTGCTTCACCGAGCTCGCGTTCGAGACCCTGGATCTGCGCACTGATCGAGGGCTGGGTGATGAAGCACTTCTGAGCGGCTCGGGTGAACGAGCCTTCCTCGGCTACCGCGACGAAGTACTCCAGGGTGCGCAACTCCATGGGCCGATACGATGCCCGATGACTCTGAATGGTCGCTACCGGAATGAGCAGAGATTACTGCTAGCCGGTATGCCGGTGGGTGCGCTGCGTCACAGCAATTGCCAGCGGGGTCAGCCTAGCGCGCCCACAATCTCACGGATGGTGTCGATGACGAAGCCAGGTTGCGACAACATCACCAGATGCGAGGACTCGACCTCGCGGATCGTCGCGCCGGCACGTTCGTAGCCGAAGCGTTGCACCTGCGGAAGGATGCCGTGATCGGAGGTGCACACCACTGCCCAGGTCGGACGAGTCTGCCAGGCTGCTGTCGTGGCGTGTTCGGCGAAGGCAGCCGCCGCCAGGGGTCGCTGTGACACAGCCAGCACCGACGCCAGGTCGGGATCGACGTCGGCGGCCAGTACCGCAGCGAACCTCGCCGGATCCACCGACACATCCACACCGGCGGGAGAGAAGGAAGTAGCCGGGAATGGTGTCTGGATGAGCGCTTCGGGTAGGTCGGAGTCCGGGAACTGGCCTTGAAGCTGGGCCAGGCTCTCGCCTTCGGCCAGTGCGTAGCCGGCCAGATAGAGCAGCGCCGCGACGTTAGAGGCGTTGCCGGCCTCGGTGATGACCGCGCCGCCGTAGGAGTGTCCGACCAGCAGAACGGGCCCCTCGATGGACTCGACGAATGAGCGCACCACCGCCGCGTCTGCGGTGAGGCTGCGGTTGGGCACAGCGACGGCGACCACAGGAATTCCAGAATCCAGTAGGCCCTTGGTGACGGGCTGATAGGACGATGCATCGGCGAAGGCGCCGTGCACGAGAACGACGGTGGGGGTGGGCATCAAAGACACACTCCGATCGAAGACGTAGGAACGCTCACAGCGTGATGGCCGAATCCGCCAGCGTCCAATAGTGTTTGGCGATGCAGCCATAGGTACCGCTGATCCGGCAGCTATCGACGAAGCCGATGGCTGCCGGTGATGATTCCTATTGGACGCCGGCCTACCCGGCGCACCAGACTCCGAACAGTCGATGCGAACTCGCCGCCACGTGGCGGGTCGCCGGAACGGAGTTGAGTGTGAAGCGCAGAGTCATCGTCGGTATGTCGGGAGCCAGTGGTGCGATCTTCGGCATCCGGATCCTGGAAGCCCTTGCCGAAGAACCCGATATCGAGACCCATCTGGTCATGACGCAAGCAGCCAAGCGCACCCTGGCGCTGGAAACCGATCTCACCCTCAGCGATATCGAAGACCGCGCCGACATTGTTCACCGCACCAACGACATCGGGGCCTCGATCGCATCAGGGTCTTTTCGGGCGCATTCGATGGTGGTGGCCCCCTGCTCGATCAAGACGGCATCCGGCATCGCCACCTCATACGCGGACAACCTGCTGCTGCGGGCTGCCGACGTCACCCTCAAAGAGCGCCGCCGTCTCGTGCTGCTGGTACGTGAAACACCCTTGCACGTTGGGCATCTGAGGATGCTCACTCAACTCGCTGAAATGGGTGCGGTCATCATGCCGGCGACACCTGCCTTCTACCAGCGGCCCGCCACACTGCAGGACATCGTCGATCAGACCGCCAACCGCGTCCTGGACCTGTGCGACATAGAACTTCACCGCGACCTGTTCCCTCGGTGGACCGGCGGCGGCCCCGAATCGCAGATCGCCGGCGAACAGCGCCTTCACCTCGCGGCCCACGCCTGAAGACAGGAGCACGATGACCTACCGTATCGACCGCACCCAGATCCCGCGTAGCTACCGCGCCTACCTGGCCGCAATGAAAGAGTTGGGTGAACTCGTCGAGATCAACGACGAGGTCGATTGGAACCTGGAAATGGGCGCCATCTTCCGCCGCGCCGCCGAAACATGCGCACCCATGCCAGTTTTCAACAAGGTCAAGGACGCGGCGCCAGGCTTTCGCGCTGCCGACTGGGGAATGGGAAAGAGCTCGCACCCCGGTCAACCATGGCGCCGGCTGGCGGTCATGATGGGCCTACCGCCCGAGACACCCTTGATGGATATTCAGGCCGCCTACATCGAGGCCAAGGAAAACGGCCGCGCCCACGCACCGCGAATCCTGGATGCGGCCGATGCGCCCTGCAAGCAAAACACCTGGGTGGGCGACCAAGTCGACCTGAACAAGATCCCCGCGCCGCTGGCCCATGACGGCGACGGGGGACGCTACCTGCAGACCGCCGGCCTGAACATCACTCAAACCCCCGATGGGCGCTGGACCAACTGGTCAACCAATCGCGCGGTCATTCTCGATGCCCAGACCATGACCGGTCAATGGTGGCCCAAACAGCACAACGGCATGATCTGGGGCATGTGGCGCGAGCAGAAGCGCGACATGCCATGGGCATGCGCTTTGGGGGTAAGTCCGGTCGCCTCAACCCAAGCCGCATCGCGGATACCGGCATGGGTCGACGAGTATGACGTCGCCAGCGCACTGCTGGATGAACCACTCGACATGGTCAAATGCGAAACCAGCGACATCCTCGTGCCCGCTGACGCCGAGATCATCATCGAAGGGGTCGTCGAGTACGGCACCAGTGAACCGGAAGGCCCCTTCGGGGAATACCCCGGCTACCTGCCCGACGAGACGACGACCTTTCCCCGGCAGAAGGTCACCTGCGTAACCTTTCGTGACAACCCGGTGCTGCCCATGTCGATCCCCGGCGTGCCCATCGACAACTGCCACGTCACCATGGGGTTCTTCATCTCCTCCGATTCGGTGGTCGAGCTACGCAAGGCCGGCCTGCCCGTCCTCGACGGCATGTACCTCTTCGAAGCCGCCATTCTGTGGTTCGTCGTCCGTGTGCCCACCGACTGGCACGAACGCACCGGCTGGACACTCGACGAGTTCATGAATCGTCTCGGCAACACTTTCTGGACCCAACACGTGGGCGATACCGTCACCAAAATCCTTGTTGTCGGTGAGGACATCGACCCTTCCGACGTTCAGCAGGTGGTGTGGGCCTTCGCGTCACGCAACCACCCGACATTCACCACCTACTTCTTCCCCGAACTGCAAGCGTTCGGCGACGGTATCGAGTCCTACCACGTCGCTCGCGAACTCGCCGAGAACCGAGGAACCTCCCTCGTGATCTACGCCTGCCTGGAAAACGCCGACAGAGTGGGCCGGCCCCAGAAGCGAGTTATGTCCTTCGACAAGAACTACCCAGCACCGGTGAAGCAGAAGGTCCTCGACAACTGGGAACGGTGGGGATTCACGTCGTAATCCAGCCCAAAAAGCGCCTGACACAGAGGATCTGGCATGGCGAGACCTGATGTCCACTTCTACCGGCCAGTCGACGGGACGGGACTTCCCCACGACCCGTTCAACGCGATCGTCGGACCACGACCCATCGGATGGATCTCCAGCATCGACCGCGCCGGTATACGAAACCTCGCCCCGTACAGCTTCTTCAACGGCTTCAACTATCACCCCCCGGATCATCTTGTTCTCCTCTATCGGCTGGAAAAACACCGCCGCCAACATCGACACCACCGGAGAGTTCGTCTGGAACCTGGCCACGCGCCAGCTCGCGACACAGATGAATCAAACCGCCGCGACATTGCCGGCCGAACACGATGAATTCGAAAGTGCACGGCTGACACCGGTTCTCTCAACCGTGGGTCTCGGCGCCACACGTGCAGGAAGGTCCAGTCAACTTCGAATGCCAACTGACACAAGTCACACAGCTTCAGCAGGCCGACGGTACCGCTGTTGATACCTGGCTCGTGCTGGGCGAAGTTGTCGCCGTACACGTCGACCGAGCCTGGCTAACAAACGCTATCTACAACACCGCCGGACCACACCCCGTCCTTCGTGCCGGCGTCCCAGCGAGCTACGCGGAGATCGGTCCCGGTACCCTGTTCGACATGACCCGCCCCGCCTAGCCAACCTGGTCATCCGCCGGATACGGCAGTAATGCGAGCGTGATCGGCCGGGGGCGGGTCAGTACACGATGGGCATTTGGCCACGTATGTGAGAATTTCATCTATCGAGTTGTTGCGCGAATGATAGTCGTTAAACCCGGGCCGGCGATACGAGGTGGTAAATACCTTTTTTGCGCAACAGATTTGATGAACAGCCGCTACGCACCACGGTGTGGGTTGCTGGTGCCTGCAGCTGGCGAGGATCCTGCGCCCGCAATCCGAGAGGGCGCAGAAGCACAAAGCGGCAAGGCCGATGCAGGTCTCGCCCAAGCCGTGCGGCTAATAGGCCGGACGGTATTCAGGGGAGAGGGACGTGAGGTGATCTCCACCAGCTGAGTTGATTGTGGGGATTAGCCCTAGCGCGAGAGGTGTGTAAGCACGAACTGGCGGATGCAGGCATTGACCTCTGCGGGATCCTCGGCGGGCAGCAGGTGGGAGGCGTTGGGCCATTGTCGGTGACGCCAGGCTGGCACCACCGATTTGATTCGGTGAATCGCTTTCTCCTCTGAGGTGTGGATTGAGTTGCCTGCGATGAGCACTTGGACAGGAAGCCCTACTGAGCGGAGTAGACGATTGCCCGTGTATCGCAGGGGTGGTGTGTTTATGGGTGCTGCGAACGTGTCGAACCCGGTCACGAAGACTCTGGTGAGTACGTCGATCGCGGTACCTGGCTGGGGGTGGCCCGTCACCCACGCCGCGGCGCGTTGGGCTTGCTTGGAGCGAGGGCACGACAGGAGCAGTGCCAGGCTCGCCAGAATCGTGTTGAGAGTCGAACAACCGTGGCGGCTGGATCAATGAGCGTTAAGGTCGCTATCCGTCGAGGTGCGTATGCGGCGGTGTGGGCGGCTAGCCAACCACCGTAGGAATGCCCGACGAGGTGTGCGCCGCGGAGCCCGAGGCTCGTCAGCACCGCGTCGATGTTGTGGGCGGCATCGGCCGGGGTGGACATCTTCCTGGTCTGCACCCCTGCTCCTGGTTGCCCAAGCATGTCTATCGCGTACACGGTGAAATCGTTTGTCAATTCACCGACTTGCGCCCACCACATCGCCGATGTCATGAAGAAGCCGTGGATAAGCACAATCGGCACGCCGTGGCCCGGTCCGTGCTGGTAGACCCGGACGCTGCCGTGCTCGGTTGCGATGTTGTGCAGCGCGTCTGGTGACGGGCTCAGGGCCCGCAGTTCGTCGTAGGCGCTCAGAAAGCGTTGACGCGCCTCGGGGCTCTTGTATCCGCCGTGCGCCAAACTCATTGGTCGCCTGCGGTTCTGGTATCCGTTCGGGATCGGTCATGGTGACCCAGGGCTGAGGGCAGGTTGCGGTCGCGGGTCCAGGTGTGGTGCAGCCTGCCGAGTTCAGTGACGGGTTCGCTAACGCCGTCCAGGTCGTTCATGATGGCTCTCATTGGCAAGGTGGCGCCGAGGCCGGCGGCTACGGCGTTGAGGGCGAAGGTTCCGCGGCTGGCGAACACGTAGTCGTCTGGCGCGTTCATGCGGCCGAGCGGATGTTCGGAGCCGCGGACATCGAAGTAGGCCGCAATGATTCGCCCGGTGGTTTGCGGTGTGTAAGTTGCTGGCTGTGGCGACGTGACGATTTCGTGGAGCGCCTCTGCCTGCCATTGGTACAACTCGTCGGCGGTGACGTCGGAGTCGTTGTCGAGGAAACCTGCCTGCACCATCAGGTCGCGGTAGTCGTCCTTGCGGCCGTCGATGACGGCGCGCGTCATGGCAACCAGTCGCCACCGCTCCGGTTCGGGCAACACCTTCACGCAGCCGAAGTCGACGAAGCCGACGCTGCCATCAGTGTTGAAACGAAAGTTCCCCGGATGCGGATCGGCGTGCAGCAGGTTCGAGTACCGAAAGTTGCCTTGGTTGAACCGAATGACGGCTTCAGCCCAGGTGTTCTTCAAACCCTGCTCGGCGTGTTGCGCCTCCGGCCAGTCCATCCCGTCGAGGTAGGTCATCGTCAGCACCCGCTCGCTCGAGGTCGTGTGATGGACCTTCGGAATTCGAATGAACGGATGGTCCTGGTACAGGCTGGTGAAGGTCTCTATCGTCGCCGCCTCGTGGCGGTAGTCCACTTCTTCGATTATCCGTGCCGCCGCCTCTCGGGCGACAGCGCGCACATCGAGTCGCACCCCCGCCGCCGAAGTCATGAATCGCAGGAATGTGGCCAGCAGTTCGGTGTTGGCCAGATCGGCGCGGATCGCCTGGGCGACGCCTGGATACTGGATTTTGACCGCTACCTGACGTCCGTCGTGGAGAACGGCGCGGTGCACCTGACCGATCGATGCCGCAGCGATGGGGGTCTCAGTGAAGTCGGCGAAGAGGGCGATATTTCGGCCGAGTTCGGCGTCGAGCACCTCACGCACCAGTACGGGATGCATGGGTGGAGCGTCGGCCTGCAGCCGGCGCATCGCGTTCTGGTAAGGCCAGAAGCCGCCTGTCCCGAGTTCTCGACTGTCCATCATGGACATCATTTGGCCGGCCTTCAGCAGCACGCCCTTGGAATTACCCAGCAGATCGGTGTAGCGCTCGGCGGTGCGTTCATGGAACCGGCGCACCTCACCCTCGTGACCGGCGCGCTCGCGGATGCCTGCCAGCACTCGGCCGCCAGCAGCCTGGGCAGTGAATCGGGCCAGTGGCATGGTGCGTCGAATGCGGCCGTGCGGTATGTGCTCCGCTGGTTTCACCATTTGTCGTCCCTATCGAGTGAATCGCGCTGGGAGGCGCAGCGGTCCGCGGATGGCGGGGGTATCGCGCCATGTCGGTGTGTCAGCAAGGACGGGGCGGCGGCGCAGAATGTGTCGCAGCGCGGCGGTGGTTTCCAAGCGCGCCAATGATGCTCCGAGGCAGTAGTGCGCGCCGCGGCCGAAGGTCAGTGGAGGTGGGCCGGGTCGCCCAGGACGGAACTGCGCAGGGTCGGTGTACACGTCGGGGTCGCGGTTGGCAGCGGCGATGCACACCACAACGGTGTCGCCCCGGCGGATGTCGGCGCGGTCGAGGTGCTGATCGACGGCGGCGGTGCGGACGGCGGCCTGTACAGGAGCATCCAGGCGGAGCAGTTCAGTGAACACAGCTGGGTCGTCGACGTCGACGTGATCAGCGTGCCGGGTGCCGTCAGCTGCGGGTGTGAGCAGGCGGATCAGGCTTGCACCGAGCAGGTTGGCGGTGGTCTCGTGACCGGCGACCGCGAGGAGGATAGCGGTAGCGACGACCTCCTCCAGCGTTACGTCTTCTGCGGTGGCGAGGTAGCTGAGCAGGTCGTCTCGCGGGTGGGCGCGGCGCTCGGCGGCGGCGGGCAGGAACTCCGTGACCATGGTGGTGGAGGCTGCTAAACCCTCTTGGACGGTGTCAGCGTCATCGGTGATGCCGTTGAGCACGCGAATGATCGCGGGGGACTGGTCGCGCAGGACGGCACACTGGGCGGGGTTCAGGCCCAGCCAGGCGCCGATGATCGCGACGGGCAGCGGCCCCGCGATCTCGGACATCACGTCGAACTCAACCCCGGCCTCGGTCGCCGAAACGGCCTGGGCGCAGAGGCTTTCAATGCCGTCGGTCAGTTCGTCGATGAAGGATCGACTGAACACGTCGCGCACCGCGCCGCGCAGCCGGTCGTGGGTGGCGCCGTCGGTGAACAGCATGGTGGCGGCCAACAGGTCGGAGCTGAAGAACGAATCGCTGGCGGTAGCCGGGTTAGCGCGTGGGTCGCTGGTCCAATCGGGGGAGGACAGGACCTGCCGGGCTGAGCGGTGTCCGAGAACAAGCCAGGCGCCGGCGGTGTCGTCCCACACAACATCGCCAGTACGGCGCCGTGCCTCGTAGAACGGGTAGGGGTCGGCGGCACCCCACGGCAGCCGTGGGCGGTCGAGGTTAGAGGTCGTCATGATCGTCGAACGCTCCAGGTAGGCCACGCTCACGGACCCAGGCGTGGTGGGCTAGGCCGAGACCAGTTGTGGGTGGGGCGATGCCGTCCATGTCGTCAGCGATCGCGCGGACCGCCACAGTTGCCTGCAATCCCGCGCATACGGCGGTCAGCGCCTGCTGCGCGCGGGGCGCGAAGGCGTAGTCATCGGGTGCGGCCATCTTCGACAACGGGTTGGCCGCGTCCAGGCCGAACAGCCACCGCGCCGAGAGAGCGGTGCTGGCCGCGGTGTACGTGGCGGGCTGCTCCTCGGACAGGGTCTCGCTGAGCACGTGACCCCAGAACTCGGCCACGTCGGCAGCAGTGAGCGGTGATTCGTCGGTGATGAACCCGGCGGTGACTGCGTAGGAGCGCAGATCGTCGTGGCGTCCGTCGACGGTGGCGCGGAAGATGTCGATCCACAGTCGTCGCGCGCGTTCGGGCATCACCTTGATGCACCCGAAGTCGACGACGCCGACAGTGCCGTCGCTGCCGAACCGGTAGTTGCCCGGGTGGGGGTCGGCGTGCAGCAGGTTGGCGTGGCGGATGTTGCCGTAGTTGAACCGCATGACCGCCTCTGCCCAGGTGTTACGCAGGCCTTGATCGGCTGTTTGTGCGGTGTCCCAGTTCATTCCCTCGAGATAGGTCATGGTCAGGACGTGCCCGGTACTCAGGTCGGGTATCGGTTCGGGGATCCTGATGAACGGGTGGTCGCGGTAGAGCTCGCTGAATGCGGCGAGGTTAGCGGCTTCGCGACGGTAGTCGACCTCCTCGGCGATGCGTTCGGTGAACTCGCGCGCCATCCGGCGGGGATCGAATACGATGCCTGACGCTGAAGTGGCGAAGCGCAAGAAGGTGGCAACGAGTTCGGTGTTGGCGAGATCCTCGCGGATCGCGCGGGCGACGCCGGGGTATTGGATCTTGACCGCGACGTCGAGGCCGTCGTGCAGGGTGGCGCGGTGCACCTGGCCGATGGATGCCGCTGCCATCGGTTCGTCGTCGAAGTCGGCGAATGAACCTCTGCCTGAGGGGATCTCGCGTGCCAAAATCTCACCGACGAGAGTTGCCGCCATTGGTGGGGCTGCCGCCTGCAGGCGGGTCAGGGATCGCTGGTAGGGCGCGAAGCCGCCGGTGCCCAGAGTGCTGGTGTCCACTAGGGAAGCCAGCTGTCCGATCTTCATCAGCGCGCCCTTGGAGTTGCCGAGCAATTCGGCGTACCGGTCGGCGGTCTTGGCGTGGAAGCGGTCGACAGCGCCGTGGTCACCGGCGCGTTCCCGCAACCCAGCCACCAGTCGGCCGCCGGCCGCGCGGGTGGTGAACCCGGCCAGCGGCATAGTCCGGCGGACTCTGCCGACGGATACGTGATCGTCGTCGGTTGACATCGCGTGGACCTCCTCCCAGGCAACCACCTGATGTTAAAGTGATTCCAGACAGACAGTAAGTGATCACTTTGGGAGAGTCAATGACCGCGCCGACTCGTGACCGGCTGCTCGATGAAGCGATGAAGCTGTTCAGCGACAAGGGTTTCGAGGCGACCAGCGTCTCTCAGATTGAGGCTGCCGCGGGGTTGGCCGCCGGATCAGGAGCCCTGTACCGGCACTTCAAGTCCAAGGACGCCCTGCTGACGGCAGGCATCGACCGGCAGCTTGATCGGCGCGCGGCGATGAGCGACATCCGGGCCTTGTTTGCAGGTCTTGGCGACCTCCACAGTGAGCTGACCGTCCTCGGCCGCTACCTGCTCAGCGTCATCGACCAAGAAAGTGAACTGCTGCAGATTGCCGCCCGTACCCCCACCGGACTATCCGAGCGCCTCGACACCGCCTACGCAGCCCTCGTTGACGGACTCACCGGCGAACTCGCCGGCTGGGTCCACAGTTGGAATCCCGCACTTACTCAACCCCATTGCGCCACCCTGGCTGCTGTGGCCGTCAACAGCCTGCTCGGCGCACGCGTCGCCACAAAAGTGTTCCGCCGCAACAACCCCATCGTCGACGACGCCGACTACCTCACCGAATGGACCGCCATCCTCGCCGCGCGCATCGAGGTGCGGTGACACCCCGCAATGGGTCAATTTGTTGAGGGCGGGCCGCTGCCGGATCAGCCGAGCGGCACTGCCACGCGATGATCCGACACGACCTACGTTGGCGGCGCCGGCTACCTAGTGTGACGTCAGCCGGGCAGCGATGCCGGCTCGCCGATCATCGCTCGCTCACGTGAACAGTCGGCGGCAGTTTGGCTTCCAGCCAACGGATTTGCTCGTTGAGCGCCCAGCGGGCTTGGGGAGTGTTGGTGCGCATCGTATACGCGTGCTCGACGCGTTCCTGCTCGATGTAGGCGACGGGAACATTATTGGCGTGCAGGGCATCTCGGAATCGACGGATATCGTGGAGGAAGATGTCCTCGGTGCCGACATTGATGTGCACTGGTGGCAGACCGGCGACGGACTCGTTGATCGGTGACAGAGTTTGGTCGTTGAACGGCATACCGTCGGCATAGAGCTTGAACGCCCACCAGAATTTGTCGTCGCGTGTGAGACCGGCTGCGTCGGTGGCTGCGATGGTTTCGGGACGGCCGGGTATGGCGGGTTGCGCGCAGCACGTGGGGGCGCAGCCGTGGTGGTAGCCGGTTGATCGCCGCCGTCCCGGCTTTTTCGGCGGCCGCCAGCAGCCAGTGGTTCGGCACGCCTTGTGGGGCTGGATGCCACCACTGTGGTTGGTCAAGGGATGCTTGCACGTGTAGGTGCCTTCCGGGAGCCCTGGGTGTTCCGGTGGGTAGCCGGTTGTCGGGTGGCCAGTCAGAGTCCGGGTGTGGCGAATACCGAACAGGGCCATAAACGCCACGTTGATGAAAGGTGGCTGCGACGAGGCTGACGGTGATGAAGAGGGGCGTGTAGAGGCGGGACAGTGCATCGGGTTGGCGGGCGACTCCGCCGATTAGTTGGGCGCCGGCCATGCCGTCTCCGACGCCGGCGCCGATGGCAACGCCGGCCAGAACGAACGCTCCGGCCAGCAGCGCGTTGCCCATGAGTTCCTCTGCGGCCATGGGCTGTACCTCTCAGCGATGGAATGAGTACAGGAGTTGCTCAATGGCGGTGACGGCTGCGGTGGTGCCGTCCTCGCCGGCGAGGCGGTCCGCCAGACGTCGGGTGCTCTGCGGCAGGTCGGTGGAATTGAGTGTGGTGCGGATGGCTGCGGCGAGGCGCTGCGCGGTCAGCCGGCGCTGGGGCAGGGGCGTGGTGGCCGCGCCGAGCATGTGCAGACGCTGCGCCCAGAAGGGTTGATCGCCTGCGGGCCCGGGCAGGGCGATGCTGGGGATGCCGGCACGCAGGGCCGCGGCGGTGGTTCCGGCGCCGCAGTGATGTGCGACGGCGGCCATCTGCGGGAACAACCACTCGTGCGGTGTGTCACCGATGGTGAGAATGTTCTCGCCGGCGACGTCGAGTCCGGCCCACCCGGACTGGACGATGCCGCGCACGCCGGCCTGCGGCAGCGCTGTGGCGATGATGTCGGCGAGCTGCTCAGCGCGCGCCGCGGTGACCACGGTGCTGCCCAGCCCGATGAACACCGGCGCGGGGCCCGCGGCCAGGAACTCACTGAGGATTTGTAGGGGCTGCCATGGGAAAGGAGTTGGTGGCCACCAGTACCCGGTGACCTGCAAGCCAGGCCGCCAGTCCGCGGGGCGAGACACGATGGTGGGTGAGTAGCCGTGCAGGACTGGCCAGTCGGCGTCCGTGCGGCGACGCCGAAGCGCACGTGCAGAGGCTTTCGGGAGTCCGAGTTCACGTCGAAAGTGCGCGACAACCTCGCCGTAGACATGATCGATGGCCCACACCGCGGCCCCGGCGGCCATCCGGTTGCCGACTCCGCCGAGTGACCAGGCACCCAGCAGGCTCGGGGGATGGTCCACGGTCGGCGACAGCGGTTGCATCCGGACCCCGACCGAGGGGATGGCGCGGGCTTCGGCCAGGGGGTGTCCGGCAAGTTCGGCCAGCGGTGGTAGCAGCAGGATGTCGGCGGGTGCTTCGCCGAGGGCACCAAGGATGAGCTGGCCAGTCTCGCGCTGGCCGCGCGGGGTGAACATCGCGGCGAACGCCTCTTTGATGGTGGCACCGGCGTGGTCGGTGCCTGGCGTGAAATCGGCAGACAGTTCCCGGAACTCGCACCCGGCTTCGTTGATCAGGTCGGCGAACGGTGTGTAGGCGGCGATGACGACCCGGTGCCCGGCCTGTTGGAGTGCGGCGCCGAGCCCGGCCAGCGGGGCGACGTCACCGTGGCTGCCGACTGCCGCAATCGCGACGGTGCTCATCGCGACCTGCCCACGATGCGATCGAAGATCTCGATCAAGTCGCCGGCGTAGCTGCCCGCGTCGTAGCCGGGGTCGCCGAGCACCTTATCGACGACACCGTTGACAGCTCCGCGCAGTGCGATCGCGGTGGACTGCAGCGGGAAGTCCCCGAACTCGCCGTCGCGTTGGCCGGCGGCCAGGATCGAGGTGGGGTCGAGTATCGCGAGCTGCTCGGCGATGTCGGGCCTGAGCCCGAGCTCTTCGAAACGGCGCCCATCGGTGGGTACGTAGGTGGTGCCGAGTGAGGCCAGCGCTTTCAGGGCGACGCGGTGTGTGCCGAAATAGCTGGTGCTGCAACGGATGTAAGCGTGTAGCTTGCCGGTGGCGGTGCGCTCGGCGTCGATTGCGGGGGCGAGCTGGGTGAGCATCGTGCGGTACATGTGCTCGACGATGGCGTCGACGAGATTGTCTTTGGTGCCGAAGTGATAGAGGACTGCGCTCATCGCGATTCCCACCCGGTCGGCGATTTTGCGGATCGACGCGTGGGCGAACCCGACCTCGGCGATCACGTCGATCGCAGCGGCCACGATTTGGGCCTTGCGTGCCGATCGGGTGAAGGACTCTTGCGAAGCCTGAGTTGACGGCATGCCCTGACCGTAAGCGGATCCGGCGATGTTTAGAAGGGGTGATCTAGGATCAGATCAACTGATCAGTTGACGTGGGCGTGGGGCGTCCTGTGGTGTGAGCAGCACCGTTGCCATTCCAGTCAGTCGGCCCCGGTCTTAAACCCACCTATCACGGTGGTCCGCCGACGACATCGCAGCGATCGCCACAGGTCCTGAGAACTGTTGCAGCCGAATCAAATTTGAAGAGATTCGACCATCGAGTTCACGTCGCGCGACCAATCGAGAGCCGTGGGCCTGGAAGGGGATGACAGGGGTCCCGTGAAGACAACCAGCGTCTCCCAACTGGTGGACACGAAAGTGAGAATTCGAGGTGTGGACATCTGATGAGAACGCTGCCGTCCGCGCAGCCGAGGGGATTGGTAGTGGACATGAAGTATGAGAAGCCACAGGGGGAAGGGGGCGTCGCTGCTGATTCGAGGCGGCCCGCCAAGACCTACGCGCAACTCGCTACCGCAGGGCCGCGTAGCCTCTTTGAGGCTCAATCCGAGCACCTGACGCAGCACTCAACGAAAGCCATCATGCCCGAGGATCAGAACACAGACAGCCCACCGAATCACCTCTCCATCGATCCGCGCAGCGCCTTCTACAGCGAAGAGGCTCTCCGCCGCGGCGTGGGTATCCGCTTCAATGGCACCGAGAAAACCAACGTTCACGAATACAACGTGGCCGAAGGTTGGGTGCGTGTTGAAGTCCCTACCGCAAAGGATCGCCGCGGAAATCCCATGGTCATCAAGCTCAGTGGCACGGTCGAACCATATTTCCGCCAGGCAGAATAGCGGACGCCCCTGGATTTCTGGCGCGGCAGTCAAGCGGCCCCGGCGGTCAACCTGTGCTCGAGATCAATCAGCTCCACCGCCGGAGCGCCACGACCGTCTCCAGCGCGTTGAGTTGGTAGCGCAACGCCCCAGCAGAACCTGCTCGACGTGGGAGACTCCCGCAGAAGAAGCGAGGGGCCGTAAGGCCATGTCGAGTAGGGCCCGCAGTACCGCGAGGTCTTCGGGCGAGGACTCCTGTACTGCTCGGTCGGGTGGAGGGGGCACGATCTAGCCTGTCGTGCTGCGTGGCGCAGGTACCGGGTTGCCGGCAGCCTCGACAGCGCGATCAGGTTCGCACCGGCCTACGTCAGGGCAGGACCAACGGCGTGGAAAAACGCCTCCCCGAGAGTGATCACAGCGCGGTGCTCTTGGAGGTGCACCGTTCCAGCTGATGCATCTCGGAGGCTGAGAGCTGTCCACGCTATCCGCACTGAGCCCATCGATTCCGACGCGGTGCACAGGTGTTCGTTTCTGCGCGGAGATGTCCCGATACCGAAAAGGGAGAATCGCAATCGTGGCACCACCAAGGAGGGCCAACACCGCTCGCCCCGACAGGCTTTCGGAATCATCGGAGACGTGTGCGATGCCCAGGCGGCCCAGGATGTGAATCAGTAGAGGTTATGCCGTGACACCTCCTGCGAACCAGTACGCGCCGGTGGACCACCTCGGGTTGGACGGCCGGGTGGCCTGGGGTGGTCCGGACGCGATCGGCCTCAAGTCGTAGGCTGGGGTCCAGCAGCCGCGTCGAGATCTGGCAGTGGGCGGGCGCACACCTCGGCGGCGTCACTGTCCGACATTCCGAACAGTCGGAGTACGTCTGCGGTGACAGAGTCAGCGGCCCGGGCGTCATCGCGTCCAGGATCCTTCCGCAGCAGAGCACCTAGACCCAGAATGGCGCCACCGGCGATGGCAAGTGCAAGCTGCGGATCCTCGACGGTGAACCGACCGGCGTGGATGGCCGCTTCGATGTCGCGCAGCGCGCGGGGCGCCAGCCCACGGTCCGCGGACAACAAATCCACCCCATTGGCCAGCAGGATCTGGCTTTCCTGGGGGCGGCGCCGAAATAGACGCCCGGTCAGTCGGAACCGGCACGCAAATGTCTCTGCGGGATCTTCGACGCCAGCGGTGAGTACATCCAGCAGCGCGCCGTGCGCATCGAGCGCGTCGGCAACCGCAGCGGCGAACAGTTGTTCCTTGCTGTCGAAGTGGTTGTAGAACGAGCCCATGCCGACGTCGGCGGCCTGGGTGATGTCCAGGACTGCCACATTCAGCTTGCCGTCGGCGATGAAACCTTGCGCCGCGTTGATCAACGCGGCCCGGGTGCGCTGCTTGCGTCGCTGCACCCGGTTGACCACCGCGCCGGCCGGCTCACTCATGACCACCTCACCTTCGAATGTGAGGTCAATGTAGCAGTTCTGTCATTGATGACGATTTCGTCAGGATGCTTGACTGAGCATAACGTCGTATGTGACGATTTCCTCAACTTCGGGCGCGGGAGGTGGCGCACAAATGATGAGTACTCACAGCGAGCTGCACAGCGAGCAGGGTTCGCTGCAGGGCGAACATCCGGGACGCGCACAGAACCCCATCATCAAAGTGCGCGATATTGCGTGGCTGGAATTCGAGAAGCCTGATCTGGTGCGCGCCGAGGCCTTTGCGCGGGCCTTCGGATTCCAAGTGGCGCTGCGCACTCCCGGCGAACTGCAGTTACGCGGGACGGACCCGGGAGCCCCGTGCGTGATCTTGCATCGCGGCGAGAAGTCCCGTTTTACCGGCGTCGCGTTCCGTGCCGCAGACGAAGCCGATGTGCGGCGGTTGGCCGAGAAGACCGGCGCACGGGTGCAGCGGCTGCCGGAGACGCTCGGCGGATCGGCCGTCCATCTCACCGACCCCAGCGGGTTTCGGGTCCGAGTCGTCGCAGGCACCCACAGTCATCCCCCATTGCCCGGACAGCAACCCATGCTCATCAACGCCGGCGGCTACGTCGTTCGAACGAACACCACCCAGCGGCCCCGCCGGGTCCCGGCCCGGGTACAGCGCCTGGGCCATGTGGTGTTGCAGTCCACCACGTACCTGGCGGCACTGAACTGGTACCTGGACAACCTCGGCATGATCGTCAGTGACTTCCTCTTCTTCCCGGGTCAACGGGAGCGCGGCCCGACCATGAGCTTCATTCGCTGCGACCGTGGGTCGGAGCCCGCCGATCACCACACACTGGCCGTGGCACTGGGGCCGGCCAACCGCTATGTCCACTCCGCCTACCAGGTCAGCGATCTGGATGCGCTCGCCGCCGGCGGTGAGTACCTCCGCGAACGCGGCTACTTCCGCTCATGGGGCATCGGAAGACATATCCAGGGCAGCCAGCTCTTCGACTACTGGCGCGACCCCGACGGTTTTCTCGTAGAGCACTTCGCCGATGGCGACATGTTCGACCACACCCTCGAACCGGGATGGGCGCCCTTCACCGCCAGCGGTCTGTCTCAATGGGGACCGCCGGTCACCAGCGACTTCCTCGGGACGAGTCCCCGGGCGGCACGCCATGAGGCCCTGTCCATATTGACCGCACTGCCACGCACCAACGAATTCGACCTCCACCGCCTCCTCGGCCTACTGAAAGTGGCACGCTCATGAGCATTTCCATCCTCCGCACCACCGACAGCTGGTGGGTCAAGACCAACGACCGTGCCGTCAAGATCCGCACCACAGCCCTCACCACCGCAGCGCTGCTGGCCGACCGCACGGCCATCACGACCGCCGCGAACGGCGCCGACACCGGTACCACCGTCGACGTCGGCTCCCTTGACCTGATCTCGCCGGTGACCCGGCCGTGCCGAGTTGTTGCGCAGATGACCAACTTCGAATCCCACGTCAAGGATTCCGGCATGGACCCCAAGACTGTGCCGCTGACCTTCTTCCGGAAGGCCTCGGCATCGATCAGCGGTCCGTTCGACGACATCATCAAGCCCGAACACGTCCGGTTCCTCGACTACGAAGTCGAGATCGGCCTTGTCATCGGGCGCGACATGCCAGTCGGCACCACCGTGACCGAGTCGAACCTCAGCGACTACGTCGCGGGGCTTGTTGTCACCAACGACGTGTCGGCCCGTGACATCCAACTGCCGCAAACCCAGTTCTACGAAGCCAAGTCCTACCCCACGTTCACCCCGGTCGGTCCTGAACTCGTGTTGCTCGATGCCCAGGAACTCACGCGGTTCGGCGATCTGCGGCTGCAGCTCAGTGTCAGCGGCGAGGTGCGACAGGACGCACTGGTTGAGGGCGACATGCTTTACCGCCCCCTACAGGCGTTGCAGTCGCTGAGCCGGTTCCAGGATCTCGCGGCCGGCGACCTGGTGCTCACCGGAACGCCGGCCGGCACCGCATTGAGTGCCCCGCCCAAGCCCATCGAGGTGATCGGTGCTGTGCTCCCGCCGGCGGTGAAATGGAAGGCGTTCTTCAAACGACAGGCCGGAAACAAGAAGTACCTGCAGCACGACGATGTGGTTGAGGCGACGATCGGCACCGACGATGGTGCACTCGACCTCGGTACTCAGCGCATGAAGGTCATCTACGCATGACCGGAGATCTGTTGTGGCCCCGCTACACCGGCCCCGGGGATCTTGCCGCTGTGGAAAGTGTGCCGTTGAGCCAACGCGGCCTGCCGGGTACGACCTTTGAAATCCTGGAACGCGCGGCAACTTTGTGGCCGGATTCTGCCGCGGTCACCATCCTCCCGGACGCGACCCGCTGGAAGGACGGGGTGTCGCGGACGTTTGCTCAGCTGGCTGCCGACGTTCGCCGCACCGCCAACCTGTTGCACGCCAACGGAGTTGACCGTGACAGTGTCGTCGCACTACTCTCCCCGAACTGCCACGAATTGATCAGTGCGACGCTGGGCGCGCAACTCGCCGGGATCGCCGCGCCCATCAACAGCGGCCTGAGCGTTGAGCATGTCAGCGAGCTGGTCAAGCGCACCGGCGCTCGAACCCTGATCACTGCAGCTCCCCAACTCGATGGCACCAGTTGGGCCTTGGCCGAGGAGCTGGCCACAGGCGGGCTGATCGATACCGTGCTGTTACTTGCGCCCACCGGGACAGCCGTCCGTGAACCTGCGCCGGCATTGAGGGGCGCCACTGTCGGGTACTTGACCACTCTGGCAGCCGGTCACGACGGGGAAGCGTTTCACGGTGTCGAGCCTCAACCGGGTGACCTTGCGGCCGTGTTCCACACCGGCGGCACCACCGGCACGCCCAAGCTGGCCGCACACACCCACGCAAACGAGGTCGCCGATGCCTGGATGGTCGCCGCCGCCGACACCCTCAGCGATCAGCACTTCGTGACTTTGGCGGCGCTGCCCCTGTTTCACGTCAATGCCCTGATGGTGACCCTGCTCGCACCGCTGCTGCGCGGCCAGCAGGTGGTGTGGGCGGGACCATTGGGATACCGGGACCCCGCCCTGTTTGCAAATTTGTGGAAGATCGTCCAGCGCTACCAGATCACCGCCATGAGCGCAGTCCCCACCGTGTACGCCGCCCTGTCCCACTGCCCGGTTGACGCCGACATCTCGAGCATGAAGATGGCGATCGTCGGCGCGTCGGCACTGCCGCCGGCCGTGCGCAAGGATTTCGAATCTCACACCGGGATAACACTTGTCGAAGGTTACGGGCTCACCGAGGCCACCTGCGCCAGCGCGCGTAACTTCCCAGATCATCCGCGTTCAGGCTCGGTGGGCCAACGTCTGCCCTACCAACGAATCGCCGCCGCCAACTGCAACGGTCAGGGGCACCTGGAGGAGTTGCCGGCTGGTGAAACCGGGACCCTGGTCATCGATGGGCCGACGGTGTTCGCAGGTTACGTCGTGGGCCGTGACGAACGAGGTCTGCAGGTCGACGGGCTGGGCAGTCTGGTCTCGGGGCGCCTGAACACCGGTGACCTGGGCTGGGTCGACGACGACGGATTCGTCTACCTCACCGGGCGCGCCAAGGACCTCATCATCCGGGGCGGTCACAACATCGACCCCTCACAGATCGAGGACGCCCTGCTCTCGCACTCCGCAGTGGCATCTGCGGCAGCAGTCGGCGCGCCCGACGCGCATGCCGGCGAAGTCCCGGTCGCTTACGTCACGCTGCACCCCGGGTGCGATACCAGCGGTGATGCGCTGCAACAGTGGGCGTCTGCGCACGTCGGCGAGCGCGCCGCCGCACCCAGGACGGTCACCGTCCTGGATGCGCTCCCGGTCACCGCGATCGGCAAGCCCTATAAACCACCGCTGCGTATGGACGCCGCCCGCCGCGCCATCACCGCTGCTCTCGCCGGGCACCGCGGCGTCAGCGTCGATGCTGTTATCGACAACGGTGAGCCCGTCCTCACCGTCACCCTCAACGCTCCGTCACAACGTTTGGACGTCGACCGCGAGCTCTCTCGATACGCGGTGACCTACCGGATCACCACCGCAGAGTAACCGGGCACCCGATGACACACTCGCCTACGTCAGCATCAAAGCCACAGCAACACAATGCTATTCGTTCTGCACAGGTCGTCATCGTCGGTGCGGGACCCACCGGCGCCTGTGCCGCTACACTCCTGGCTCAGTACGGCATCGACAACCTGGTCCTTGACCGCTGGGGTGGGGTGTACCCACAACCGCGTGCGGTGCACCTGGATGACGAGGTTTTTCGCGTGCTCGCCCGGATGGGCGTCGCCGAGCAGTTTGCAGCCATCTCCCGTCCGGCGCTGGGACTGCAGTTCCGCGACCGCAGCCACCGCGTCCTGGCTGAGTTCCGTCGCGACATCGAACCGAGCGTTCACGGCTTCCCGCAGGCGAGCATGTTTGACCAGCCAGAACTGGAAACCCTACTGCGCGAGAATCTCTCACGCTATCCGGAGATTGAACTGCGCGGCAATACCGAAGTGACCGGCCTCGAGCAACTCGGTGACGGCCGTCTCCGACTCACGTGCAGCGACCGTATCGACGGCACGAAGATATACATCGACACCGACTTCGTCCTCGGCTGCGATGGCGCCAACAGCTTTGTGCGCTCAGCGATCGGGTCGACTATGACCGATCTGCACTTCCAACAGCGCTGGGTGGTGGTCGACGTCCATACCACCGCAGACCTGGGTCAGTGGGACGGCGTACATCAGGTTTGCGATCCTGCGCGAGCAGCGACGTACATGCGAATCGGGGACACCCGCTACCGCTGGGAGTTTCAGCTCCTCAGTGACGAGACGGCAAGTGATTTCTCCGACGCGGCCACTCTCAAGCCCTTGATCGCTCCCTGGACTGGGACAGTGCGTGACGACCAACTGGAACTCATCCGCGTCGCCGAGTACACGTTCCGCGCCCAGATTGCCGACCGGTGGCGGCAGGGGAATGTGTTTCTGCTCGGCGACGCCGCCCACCTCTCGCCGCCGTTCATCGGTCAGGGGATGGGCGCCGGGTTGCGCGACGCGATGAACCTGGCCTGGAAACTGGCTGGCGTGCTGTCCGGCGATCTACCCGGTGGTGCTCTCGACACCTACGAGCAGGAACGAAAACCGCACGTGCGGGGAATGATTCGCCTGGCGAAGATGGTCGGGCAGTTCATGACCGCAGGCGGTGAAATCGGAGATATTCTGCGCCGCTTCGTGCTACCGCGCCTGAGCGTGATCCCCGGCGTGCGTGACAGGGTCGTCGACTCCACAACGCCCACTCTGCGCAAATCGGCGTTCGTGCAAGCTGCCGGCCGGCCACGGCGCCTCGCGGGCACGTTGTGCCCGAACACTATAGAGCCGTCCGGTCGTCGGCTTGACGATGTCCTCGGGATTGGCTTTGCCGTCGTCACTACCGCCCACCTGGACCCTGCCCACCGCGCAACGATCGAGCTGCGTGGTGCGTCCGTGTACGTCGCCGAGCCAGGCACCGTACTTGCTCGGTGGCTCAACCGAGGTCGATGCGCGGCCGCGGTGATCAGACCCGACCGCACCGTCATGCAGACCGCTCGCCGGCCTGAGGATCTCATCCCGGGCTTGCCCGCATATCTGACCGCTCGACCCCTTCAACATGAGTTGAGGAAACGATGGCGTTGCGGGACGGGCAGGAAATGCTCGGTGCTCTGGACACACCGATAAACCTTCGCTGCTCAACGAACTGGGCTTGAAGTGGGCGCCGCGGAGGCACAGAGTCCGGTGATGAGCCAGCCTGTCGAGCTGGTGAAGTTGGAGCAACGCCGCGCGCGCCGCGGTAGATGTGTTCGCGCGCAAAGCGTCGGGAAACGCAGTTTGTCGGTCTGAGGCGGTCTTAAGAAGCGCACCTTCAACCGTGAGTGATACCTGGAATACTGCGCCGCCCGCGTGGTTTCCGGACCACCGACGACATCACGCTGATGCTGGGCCTTATCGTCGCTGTCGGGTCGGGGTTACCGGTGGTCGCACCCGTTGGCGGTGGTCGGCATAAGAGAGCGGCATGTCATGGTGGCGCCGTCGGATCGTGGTTGGCCCTAGCGGTGAGTCGGGCGTGCCGGGGGGCCGACTTGTTCCCCCCCTTCGCGGGGACGCCGGGGCGACACTGGCCGCCGACAGGGCATGCACAAAGAGAGGCGAAAGAACATGACCACAGGGCACGATGTCGATGTCCACCACGGTCGGGCCTGGGTCGACCCGGATAAGACGGTTCGTATCGGCTATACGGTTGCCACTCCGCCTGAACCCACCAAGACCGTCGTGCTTCTCCACGGCGCGCCCCAAACGCGATACGAGTGGCGGAAGGTCATGATTCCGCTGGCCGCCGCCGGCTATCGGGTGATCATGCCCGACTATCGCGGCGCAGGCGCGTCTGACAAACCTCGTGACGGGTACGACAAGTGGACCATGGCCGGTGATATTCACAGTCTTGTCCGCGAGACCCTGAACGTGGCGGAGCCCATCTCGCTTGTCGGCCATGATCTCGGGTCGACACTGGCTCTGGGTTTCGCGCTGCGGTACCGCGACGATGTCGTGAGCGCCACCTTCATGGAGGCTCCGCTGCCGGGCACTGCCTACTACGAATGGCGAGTGGCTCAGAAGTCAGCGTGGCAGTTCTCCTTTCATGCCAACCCGGACATCGCGGTCTACCTCACGCACGGACGTGAACGTTGGTACATCAACCGATTCTTCGACGAACTGACCTACCAACCGGATGCGATCTCCAATGATGACCTTGACGTGTACACCCGCGCGTTCGAAGCCCCGGGAGCCATGCGCGCAATGTGTGAGATCTACCGGGAACTCGACCGCGACGCCGACGACAATCGCACCGCGCTGCAACAACACGGCAAGCTCACCATCCCGGTGTTGGCTTCGGGAGGTGCTTCCGGGCCTCTCGCCATCAACTTCCGGGCAATGTGTGAAGAGGTCGCTGATTCGGTGACAGATCAGCTTGTCCCGGACTGCGGCCACTGGGTGGCCGAGGAGCAGCCCGAGTACTTCACCAGGATGTTCTGTGAATTCGACGCGGCCGCTCGGGGCGTGACTGAATAGCGAAAGCGGCGGGGCCACCGGGTGTCGTTTCGCTACCTGATCGCTCGCGGCAGTCAGCTTATTCCTGAAGTGGGGGGGTGTATCACTACCCCCTCAAGCCCACGGGAGGGCACCTACCGTGGTCGCGGTGGGGCTGGTCGTACCGGCAGTACGAGGGCCCGAGAACCACAATGGAAACGCAGTGAAGTGGAGGTAAAACATGAATCCGCAGACGATCACTATTGCTGGTAAGACAGTGTCGCGCTTGGGTTTCGGTTCAATGAGATTCACGGGCCGCGGGATCTGGGGTGAGCCCCAGGACCGGGACGAATGTATCGCCGTGGCCCGTCGGGCGGTCGACCTCGGCGTGCAGTTCATCGACACCGCCGACTCCTACGGCCCGCATGTCGCCGAACAGATTTTGTATGAGGCGCTGCACCCGTACCCCGATGACGTGATAATCGCGACGAAGGCGGGCTTGACCCGAAACGGACCTGATGTCATCGACACTGACAGTGGGCCGAAACGCCTCGGGCCGGCGGCGTGGCCGCCGGTCGGACGACCCGAATACCTGCGGCAGCAGGTATTGATGAGCATGCGCCGCTTGGGGGTCGATCAGATCGATCTGTTGCAGCTGCACCGGGTGGACCCCAAAGTGCCGCTGGCAGACCAGATTGGTGAGCTCAAGGCGCTCCAGGATGAAGGCAAGATCCGCGAGATCGGCATGTCGCAATGCACGGTGGAGCAGCTCGACGAGGCGCGGCAGATCGCCGATATCGTCAGTGTCCAAAGTCGATTCAACGTCATCGACCGGAGCGCCAAGGACATTCTGGAGGTGTGCGAACGCGATGGGCTCGCGTTCATTCCCTGGGCGCCGGTGGCGCAGGGCGGGCTCGCCGCGGCCCACCAAGCGCTCACCGACATCGCGCGGGCACACCAGTGCACTGTGGGCCAGGTGGCGATCGCCTGGTTGTTGCACGTCTCACCGGCGATGCTTCCCATCCCTGGCACATCGCGCCGCACGCATCTGGAAGAGAATGTGGCTGCCGCTGAAGTGCAGTTGACACCGGAACAGATCGACGAGCTCAGCGCGGCTACGCCGGCGCGGTCACCGTCGTAAGCGATTCCAGCAAAGCGACGGCGTCTGGAGACGGCCCGTTCTCGCGCGGACAGTAAACGAACAGCCGCTGGTCGGGCGCGTCCGCTACCTCGAGCGCCTCGAAGTGTAGGTGTAGCTCGCCGACTTGCGGGTGATGGAACACTTTGTCCTCGCTGGCGCGCGGACGTACGTCGTGGGTCGCCCACAGTTCCGCGAACAATGAACTGCGAGCGGAGATCTCATCGACCACCTCGGCGACGCGGTCGTCATTCGGGAATCGGGTCAGGCCTGAACGGAGGTTGCCGACGACCTGGGTGGCCACCTGGTGCCAATCCGTGTAGAAATCTCTGGCGGCAGGGTCGAGGAACACCATGCGGGCAAGGTTGTCAGTGTCGCCAAAGCCGCTGTACATCGCACGACCAGCCGCGTTGATCGCAAGGATGTTGAGGCCCAGATCGACGACGATTGCCGGTACGCGCAAGCCGGAATCGAGGAGAAGTCGGACTCCCGCGGAGACCGTGGTGGCATGAGCCGGCATCGCGAGGGGGAGGGGATGGACAAGCGAGATGAGGTAGGCAGTCGCGTGCGCATCGAGCCGCAGCGCGCGTGCGAGCGCACGAAGCACTTGCAGCGACGGCCGGTGCTCCCGACCCTGTTCAAGCCGTCGGTAGTAGTCGGTGCTCAACCCGGCAAGCAGAGCCAGCTCTTCTCGACGAAGGCCCCGAACCCGCCGACCGTCGCCAGGCACGAGGCCGGCGTCCTGCGGCGTCACCGCTTGACGCCTCGCTCGTAAGAACGAGCCGAGCTCCGCCGACTGATCTGCCATAGCTCTATCCATAACGGACATCCCTGCAGCTGGCAAGGCCGCACCCTGCTCAGTGGCTCTTCGTCCGACCGTGGCGGGTTGCGCAGATCCTCGCCGGCCGGTCGAGCGCTCTGCATTCGCGCCGCCCCCGCCACGCTCAGGCGAGCCAACGCCCATTGACACGGACAACGATGCGGTTACACGGGCCGCTCAACATTGCTGCGGGACAATCCACTTACCTGGCGCAGTGATTCAACGTAGACCACGACGGGTGCCCGGCTCGGGTCGTCGACATCTCGAGGGATAGCGGTGGCACTCAGCTGGGCAGCTTGATGACCGATGTGTACATCTCCACGATCGGCCGGTACAGGTCCACCCCGTCTAGCACGCTGCCCAAGACGACGGAGTCGCTGGTGGCCACCAGCGTCTGCGCGAAAGTCAGCGGCGGGATGAGCAGCGTTGCGCCCAGCCGCTCCATACCCTCGACGATGAACTTCGCGAGTGCTTCGACGACTTCGGATCTCTTGGCCGCGACCCGGTCCCGTGCTTCCGGATTGCGCAGCAGATAGAGCGTGAACTCCAGCCCCAAGGCGGCATGTTCGGCGCCGCGGTCGCGGCTCAGCTGGCACCAGCGCTGGGCAATCTCGTCGAGTTCACGCTCACCGACGACAGTCGAGGCCGACATCACCTCGGCGAAGTTGTCGAAGTACCGGCGCCAGTAGCGATCGCTGACCGCCAGGAAGAGATCCTCCTTGGCTGCGAAGTGCTTGTAGATCGCACCCTTCGTATATCCGGCAGCCTTCGCGATGTCATCGAGAGTGGCTGAGGTGAAACCCTTTTCAGCGAAGACCTCTTCGGCGGCATCCAGCAGTACCGAGCGTGTGTGTTCGAGTCTGCGCTCTCGCGTCCAGCGCTCCGCCATGGCGATATTCTGCCACAGAATCTGAGTAACCTATTGGACTCTGAGATACCGACGAGTATATTCGCATCAGTTGGATGGCCTCGCGCCGCCGACCACCGCCACGATCGCCAAGGGGAAACCGATCATGAGTGAACTATCCAAGAGGTCTGCGATCACCGAATCCGTCGGCGCGACCGCCGACCTGGGGAGGCCGCGGCCGTCGTCCTCGGCCGCCTTCAAGTTCTGGGCGACGGTCGGCACCGTATTCTTGGCGTACACGGTCTATGTGTTCATCCGGTGGGTCACCGGCCCCTTCTTCGAGCCAGTGGAGGGAGGTCCGAGCGAACCACCGATGTACATGCAAATACCGCTGATGGCCAACGCCATCGTGCTCTGGATCGGCCTGCCGTTCGCCTTGTGGTTCTTCCTCATCCGGCCCTGGGTGCGGGAGAAACGCATCACCCTCGACGGCATGCTGCTGGTGTCGATGGGCCTGATGATGTTCCAGGATCCGATGCTCAACTACTACAGCACCTGGTGCACCTACAACGCATGGCTCTGGAACCAGGGCTCGTGGGCACCACACATTCCGGGCTGGGTGGCACACGAGGAACCGGGCCATACCGTGCCCGAGCCGCTGCTGACCAACATCCCCGGCTACATGTACGGCGTACTGCTGATCACCATCGTCGGGTGTTGGCTCATGCGAAAGATCAAGAACCGTTGGCCCGCAATCAGCAATCTGAGGCTGATCCTGGTCACCTATGCGATCGCCTTTGTCTTCGACTTCGTCATGGAGGCCTTGGTCATGCTGCCGATCGGCTTCTATTCCTACCCCGGCGCCATCCAGTCGTTGTCGTTCAACGCGGGCACGTACTACCAATGGCCGATTTACGAGGGCTTGATGTGGGGCGGCGTTCAGGCGGCGCTGTGCTGCCTGCGTTTCTTCACCGATGACCGGGGCCGGACGGTGGTCGAACGCGGGCTCGACAGCCTTCGTGGCGGGGTGGTCAAACAACAGTTCATCCGCTTCCTGGCCATTTTCGGAGGGGTCAGCGCCTGCTTCTTCCTCTTCTACAACGTCCCCGCGACGTGGCTCGGCATGCAGGGCGATCCGTGGCCGGAGGATGTGCAGAAGCGCTCGTACTTCAACCCGGGGATCTGCGGCGAGGGCACTGATCGACCGTGCCCCAATCCTGATCTGCCACTACCGACCAAGCATTCGGGATACATCAACCACGACGGGGAGCTCGTGCTGCCGCAAGGGGTGCAGATGCCGCCCGTCGTACCGATTCAGCGCCCGAACAGCGATGACGGCCAGTAAGTTTCGGCCGACCGCCGAGACGGGTTCGCAGGCGCCGTTCTACCGCGCCGCCGGTATGGAGGTCGACATCTTCCGGGCGGCGGCGCGCCGGGGTTCCCCGGTGCTGCTCAAAGGACCCACCGGGTGCGGAAAAACTCGTTTCGTCGAGGCGATGGCCCACGAACTCGGCCGTGAGCTCATCACCGTCGCCGGCCACGAGGACATGACCTCGGCGGATCTGGTCGGTCGCTTCCTGCTCAAGGGCGGCGAAACCGTCTGGGTGGACGGGCCGTTGACCACAGCGGTGCGCGACGGCGCCATCTGTTACCTCGACGAGATCGTGGAGGCGCGCCAAGACACGACGGTGGTGATCCATCCGCTCGCCGACCACCGTCGCGAGCTAGCCATCGACCGGCTCGGCACCACCTTGTCCGCGGCGCCCGGCTTTCAGCTCGTGATCTCCTACAACCCCGGTTACCAGAGCATCCTGAAAAGCCTGAAAGACTCGACCCGCCAGCGTTTCGTCGCGATCAGCCTCGATTTCCCGGCTGCCGAGATCGAAACCGAGGTGGTGGCCCGCGAAGCAGGAATCGATGCGTCTACCGCCGCGTCGCTGGTCGTCCTCGGAAACGCCATCCGGAACCTGGACAGCTCGGCGCTGAGCGAGGTGGCGTCGACCCGCATGCTGATTCTTGCGGGCGGCCTCGTCGCCGAAGGACTCGGTTTGCGCGACGCCGTCCAGTCCGCCGTGGTCGAGGTGCTCTCCGACGATCCCGACGTGATCCGGGCCCTGGGCGAACTCGTCGAAGCGGTCCTGCCGCGGCGGTGAACACCGAACACAGTGCACTGCAACACTTCGGGCTCCTCGCCGCATTTCTCGCAGGACGGCCCGTCAACATCGCCGTGGTCCCCGGTGGTGAGTTCGCGTACACCGACGGGCAGGTCATTTTCGTATCTACAAGCGCTGACGTGGATCGGCAGAGGCGCGAAGTGCTGCTCCAGAGCGCTCTTCTCGGTGCCGGCAGCCTCGACGACCGGTACGTCAGGCGACTGCGCGTGCGCCCGTCGCTCGCACGCCGCTACCTGGCGCTCGAAGGCCACCGTGTTCTCGCCGAACTCGGCAGGAGTGTTCCGCTGGCGGCAGCCGTCGGGCCGGGATACCCGCCGTGGTCGGCCAGTTCCGAAGAATCGCTCGAAATCGCTGCTAGCAGAGCAAAACTCGACGTCGCGCCGGACTGGTACGGCACAATCAAGGCGTCGAAACTGATCCGCGCCCGGATCGAAGCGGGGTCGCAAGCGGCAGAAGCCGACGTCCGGATGACTGTCGAGCACGCCCACCTGTCCGAGACGGAGGAAGGCGACGACGAGGCACCGCCCGAGAAGAGCTGGATCCTGAAGCTGTTCGAGGTTCCGCTCGGCGCGCAGGCGCCCGCGAACTTTCTGCACACACTGTTTGGCACCTCTCGCTCTTCCGGGAGCGAGGGCGCCGGCGGCGAGTTGGGTGTGGGTTCGATCAAGCGGACGTCGCGCGCCGGAGTGAACGCTCGGCCCTTGCCCACCCCGATACGCTTCACCGGCGACGAGACCCCGGGTGCCGCAATGGGAGTCGGTGGCGCCCGGTATCCGGAATGGGACGTCTTCGGTAACCGGTATCGGGAGGATTGGTGCCGCGTCATCGACTTCCCGGTCACGGCGACGATCGGGTCAGGCATGGCCGGTCCCGCGCGTGACGCCGTGCTGCGGCGCAGGCTGGCCCGAGTCGGCTTGGGTCCGAAAGTGCTGCGTGCCCGCGCCGACGGTGACGACGTCGACGTCGAGGCCCTGATCGACCTGTTCGTCGACCTGCGCTCTGGACATTCACCCCCAGAACATGTCTACACCGCGCGCCGCAAACTCGACCGCAACCTCGGTGTGCTCATACTCGTCGATGTCTCGGGGTCGGCAATCGACGCCGACGGCGACGGGCGGGCCGTCCACGAACATCAACGCTGTGCAGCAGCCACGCTCACCGTGACGCTCGAAGACCTCGGCGATCGCGTCGCGGTGTACGGCTTCCGCTCACACGGGCGAAGCGCGGTGCATCTGCCCGTGATCAAGAGTTTCGGGCAGCGGTTCGGCGCAGGCGGTCCGGCCCGCCTCAACCAGCTGCAGCCGTCGGGTTATACGCGACTAGGCGCCGGTATCCGCGGCGCCGGTGAGATATTGAAGACGCAGGCGGGCACACCGCATCGGTTGCTGCTCGTGCTGTCGGACGGCTTCCCTTACGACGACGGTTACGAAGGACGTTATGCCGAAGCCGATTCCCGCAAGGCGCTCGAGGAGTTGCGCGCCGACGGCGTAGGGTGCCTGTGCCTGTCGATCGGCGCCGCAACCGAGGCGGACGTACTGGAGCGGGTGTTCGGCTCGGCGAGTTATGCCAGCGCCGCGACCTTGGCTGAACTGAGTCCCCGGATGGACGAATTGTTCTTGTCGTCACTGCGAGAGCTCGCGGCGCCCCGACCAAGGTCGTAGTGAGCCCGCACCCCCAGCCATGGCCGACGAACGGTATGAAAGTGGCGGCGGTGAACCAGGGTTCAGCGTGCTGGAGTGCGACGCCCACGCCGGCCAGGTGGCGACGTCGCCTCGGCTGCCGACTGCTACGACAGCACGCTGATGTGAACCGCCAGTGGACATGAGTTTGAGAAGCCACAGAGATGGGGCCGCCGCAGCAGCGGGTCAGGCCGAGATCATCTGTACGCCACGGCCGAATACCTGCTGGCCGTTGCGCCACAGGGCCGTCCCGAGGTGCGCGCCGCCAGGTTGCAAGCGCCGCAGTGACGCCGTGAGAGGACGGCCGACCTCGATGGTGGTGGCGGGTGCGCCCAAAACCGCAGCCGGTTTCGATGACACCAGGTCCACTGCGTCGGACAGCCCCACCACGCCGCGCTGGGCCAGCACCTGGGGCGCGGCCTGCAGTGACGACGGCAGGTAGTCCGAGCACAGCACGTCGCAGACTCCCGCGGCAATGGCGTCGGCGGCCAGCACGTTGCCGGTGGACGTCGAGCGGCTCCGCATCGCGTTCGGCGCGCCCAGGACCACAGTCATCCCAAGCTCCTTGGCCCGCGCGGCGGCGGCAAGGGTCAGCGGGAACTCCGCCACTGACGCACCGGCGGCGTGTCCCTCTTCGATGTGTTCGGGAGTGCGATCGTCGTGGCTGGCGAGCACGATCTGATGTGCGCGGGCCAGCGCGCTGACCTCCTGACGCCGGTCGGTGATGGCGGCCAGTCGGCCGGCATCGACGGTGAAGACCGCTTCGACCTCGGCTTCACTGACGCCCCAGTCCTTGGCGTAGAACGCGCGCGTCTCGGCCAGCGAGGAGAACCGGCTGCGCTGCACCGAGGTCTCGATCATCGACATCAGCGCCACCCGCGACGACGCTGCCAGTACCGCCTGCAGTGCGTCGATCGCTCGGTCGTCGGTGAGCTCCACCCGCGCGTGAATACGCCAGTCGCAGCTCAGATGTGGGCCCAGGTCCTCCAGTACGGCCGCGAGCGCGGCCGCATCGGCAATCGCGATGCCCTTGCGTGGCGAGTCCTCACAGCGCGCGGCCACGCACACCGTCGCGATCCCGGCCGCCGCGCACTCGGCGTCCAGGACGGTGAGCACCGCCGCGGGATCCAGGGACACCGTGGCGCGCGGGTGTCGCCGCTCGTTGAGGTTGTCCAGGTGTAGGTCCACGGCGGCGGGCACGAGAACCAGATTGGTGGCGGTGGCTGCACCCGCGGCGATCTCGGTGACGTGACCGTTGTCGATCACCACCACCGCGTCGTCCACCACGGGTCGTCCATCGCCTGGGACCACGGTGACCCCTTCGAGCACGGTTTCTGTCATGTCAACCTTCCTTCCCGCAACTCACCGACGGTGGTCGCGATCGATGTGAGTGCACTCTCGGGTGCAGCCGTGACGACAACGGTGGCTCCGGCGTCGCGCAGACGTGGTAGCCAATCCACCAAAACCTCTGGTGCTACGTGGTTCTCAGGCTCGTCGAGAACCACGAACTGGCGTTCGGCCACCAGTGCCGCGGCCAGCGCCACAGTGTGGCGATCGCGCAACCGCAGCCGTCCCACGGCCACCGGGGCGACTGCGCCGGCGCCGAGGCGGTCCAGTGCCCCGGCCGCCGCCGCACGGGTGCAACCGGTCACGCGCGCCACCGTGACCGCGGCAGGCAGTTGCGGCGGCGCGGCCAAAGCGCCGTCGAACGTCGCGATGTGATGCATCCGCACCCATGCGGCCGTTCGGGGGTCGGCGGTGGACAGATCCACAGTGTCGCCGGCGAGCCGGTAGGTGACCGCACCGGCGTCGGGGCGATAGACCCCGGTGAGGCAACGAAGCAGCGTCGAGCGGCCGGAACCGCGCTGACCGATGACGACAGTCAGTGTGCCTGCCGCACAGTCGAAATGAACTGAGTCCAGGACAGCGGCACCGTCGAACTTCTTGGTGAGGCCGCGCGCGGTGATCCCGGTGGTCATCGCAGCGGTCATATCAGCCTCGACGAGACCAGCAGCTGGGTATAAGGGTGTTGTGGATCCTCGAGCACCTGTTCGGTCAGCCCGTGTTCGACGATCCGGCCGTGATGCAACACCAGCACCCGCGAGGCCAGCACTCGGACCGCGCCCAGGTCGTGGGACACCACGATGGTGGCCGAGCCGAGGGCCCGGGCCACCCGCTGTACCACCTCCAGCAGGTCGGCCTGCACGGACGGGTCCAGCCCGGTGGTCGGCTCGTCGAGCAGCAGTAGCTGCGGCGGCGCCACCAACGCCCGCGCCAGCTGCACCCGCTGCTGCATACCACCGGAGAAGGTACGCAGCGCGTCGGTGTGGCGTTCGGGCCGCAGGCCCAGCTCGACCAGCAGGGCAGTCGCCTTGGCGTGCACGTCGGCGAACACCCGGCCGTGACCGGCCAGAAGGCGTTCGGCCACATTGGATTCCGCGGCCAGACCCGGATACAACCCGGCGGCCAGTGCGTTCTGGTGCACCATCACCACCGCAGAACGCCGGATCTCGGTTCGGTTGACGGCTGTGGTGTAGAGATCGCCGTAACCCGTCAACGTCATCGTGCCGGAATCCGGTGTCAGGTCCAGGTTCAGGCAGCGCAGCAATGTCGTCTTGCCTGAACCGGATTCGCCGACGATGCCCAGCACTTCCTGGGGCCCGACGTCCAGGTTCGCGTCGTGCACGGCAGTCACCGATCCGCATGCCGAGCACCGGTTGGTGCCGGCCAGTTCCCCGGTGAGTTCGACACAACGGGGGCAGCCCGGACCGAAGCGGTGCGAGATTCCGCGAACCGACAGCACCGGCTCGGGCGGAAGCAGCGTGGTCTGCTGTGGCCACGTGGTGGCGGCGCCGGCGGTCACGGCCGGCCTGCTGCGCGCCGGACCTGACAGGCATCGATGTCGGTGCACTGCCATGCCCCGTCGCTGGGCACCCGGTAGGAGGTCGTGCTGGCACACCGCGCGCACGCTTCTCCGGCCTGCTCGGCGTGCAAGGGGATGTCGTCGAACGCCAACGCCTGGACGCTGGTGTAGGGCGGCAGGGCAGTCAGTCGGGCACGGCGCCCGGCGCCCAACAGGATCGGGTGGGGACGCCGGTCCAGGCGCAGGACGTCGTGGCGGGGGATCGGGCTCGGGCTCATCAGCCTGCCGCCGTCGACCAGCACCGGGTGGTCGGCGCCCGTCCGGGGCCCGCCGAGGCGGGCCTGGCCGTCGTAGAGGTCCAGCCATGCGGGGGTGTAGTCCTGTTGGGCATGGTGCTCGACGGCAGCCGCCTCGTCGGGCACCACCCGCCGTAGCGGTTCAGGGTGAGGCACCTGCAGCACGAGCACCTGGTCTGGCCGGAGCTCCAATTCGGGTATCCGGTGTCGACTTTGGATGATGGTCGCCTCCGTGGTGTGCGTCGTGGCGCGGCACTGTGCCGACGCGCTGATCAGATTGCGCATGCCGGTGGCGTTCACCGACTGGTCGTCACCCTGGTCGATGACCTTGACGACGTCGGTGGGCCCGACCAGTGACAGCGTCAGCTGCAGGCCGCCGCTGCCCCAGCCGCGAGCCACCGGCATCTCGCGTGACGCGAACGGCACTTGCCAGCCTGGGATCGCCAACGCTTTCAGGATCGCCCGGCGCACATTGCGTTTGGAGTTCTCGTCGAGGTAGGCATACGCCTCCGGGTGGGCATGGGCAGCGGCCAGTGCTGCCACGGTCTGCGGAGCAGTGTCGGTCACGTCGCCTCGTTCGTTGCCACGGCGGACAGGTATGCGGTGAAGCTGGCGTAGTGGGGCAGCCGCAGGTGTTCGACGAACCCGTTGGTGGCCGGGCCGTCGGTGGCGCCGATGACGGTCTGGTCGTCCAGCAGCAGTGGTTGGTGCAGATCCCCATCGGCTTGCATGGCGCCGTCGAGCAGCGCCATGGAGATGGCCCGCCGCTCGACGGTGCCCAATGACGCTCCGAATCCCATCGCCAGCCCTGGGATACCGTCGACGTCAGCGTCGAGCACCACCTCCACCTCGGTGATGGGCACCTCGGCCGCCGCACACGGTACCCCGGTGCGGGGGTGAGGAATTCGGATCGCCACCACCGAGACGGTGAGCTCCACCAGAACGGCTTCCTGCCGGCGCCCGAGCATCAGCGCGGCCAGGGCCACCATGGCACCGGTTTCTCCCCGGGCCAGCAATGCCAGCCGGTCGGCGCGGCACAGCGGCGGCACCAGCACGCTGTCGGCTGGGTCCTGCCCGGGTCCCTCCTCGGGGCCTGTGGGTTGGCGTACACCGCTGATGAGGTCCCGCACCCGCGGCGTCGCCGAGCGCGTCGGTGCGTCGTCGTCGGTGACCGTCGGGCGCTCCGCCTGCTCGGTGGTGTCGACGGCGGGCCCATCGTTCCAGTCGAGCCTGCGCGGAATCAGATCGGGCGCCAGACCCAGCCACTGACCGCCCGGGACGGCCGGATATGCCGACGACAACCGCCGGACCACGGCGGTGTCGCCGGGCTGGACAGTCACCGAGGGGATGTGCGGCTGCGTGGCCGCCCACACGCGCAGCATCGACACGGCGTGCGCGGGATCACCGCCGGCCTGGTTGAGCGCGCGACGGGCTGCGGCGGTCTCCCAGATGCCGGCCTCGGCGCACACCTGTTGTTCGAGTACCGCGGTGTTGGTGGCGCCCTGCGCCGACGACTGCTCCCGCGCGATCTCCCGGGCGGCGGCAAGCGCGCCGTTCTCCTGCATACTCGCGTACATCAGTTGTCTCCCAACCTGATCGACACGCTACGCGGCAGGCCGATCAAGTACTGCGGCGTCACGATCAGCACATCCACCCCGCAGGGCGGCGACGTGTTCGCGGTGGTGAAGGCGTGCGTCGAGAGAGCGTCCAGCGGCACGTGGGCGGTGGTGCTGCCGTCGATACCCGGTCCTGACAGCACCATCGGCACTGCCGGGCCCGCGGTTGCCACGATCACCGTGGCGCCCTGCTCGGGGGTCAGCCGTTCACCGCGGCGAGCGCGGGTGAGGGTGTCGGCTACCGGGCCGTGCACCAGAACCCAATCTGCGCACTCGATGTCAGACTCCGCAGCGCCAGTCTGTTCAGCAGCCCTGGTGGCCACCCGCCGCGCTTCGGAGTTCCCTGCCACGGCCAGGGCGAGGCCCGGATCCAGCAGCGCGAGCAGAACGGCTGCGGCGCCGTCGAGTTCACGGCAGGCGCTGAACTGCGGGACCGGAGGGAGTTCGATCGCGGCGCCCGGTGTGCAGAAGGCTCGCATACACGCCATGAAGGTGCTGCGCCCGTCATGGACCACATGCCACGTCACGCCTGCTCCAACCGGGTTGCCGCCACCAGAGTCGCGCGTGCCCGCGCCCGATCAGCCTTCTGGTCGAAGGCGCCGGCGCACAGGGCTTCCACCCGCGCCGACATCGGCCCCCCGCGTTCGCATTCGGCATCACAGATGGCCGCAGCCACCGCACCAACCATGTCGTAGCCGCCGCGGATACCGTCGCCGCGGGTGCCCGCCATGTCTACGGTGCAGCGAGTCAACGCGACATGGCCGAGAACAGTGGTGGTGGACACCGAACCGGGCAGCGGAACCCGCACCGGCGTGGTGACCGATTCGGGGCCCGTGGTCACCGACACCACCGCGCCGGCAGCCAGGATGTCGTCGGCAAGCAGTTCGAGGGCCATTGGGTCGGCGACGGCCAGGGCCTCCATACGTGCATCCGGGGTCATCCGAGGTCCACCGTGAACTGGACGCGGTCCCCGCGATAACGATGCTTCACCACAGCCACTGGGCGGCCATCCTGGTCGATGTTGAGACCGCCCATCTCCAACAACGCACCGCCGATGCGCAGCCGCAGGTACTCGGCTTCGGCGGGTTCGGCCAGCGTGGCGGCGAAGGTGCGGTTGGCGCGGTGCATCCGGACGCCGTAGGTGTCCAGCAGGAAGTCGAACAGCGATGCTTCTCCTGCCCACTGCTGTGCGATCTGCGGGAACCGTTCGATTCCGAGTGCGGTCACCGACAGCGAATACGGTTCGTCGTCGACGAGGCGCAGGGTGGTTGTCACCAGTACAGGGCCGGTGGTCTGCAGCTCGGTCTGCGTGGGGTGTTCGGCGACGGTCTCGCTGGACAGCACCACGATGGCCACCCGGTGGCCCAGCTCGCTCATGCTGCGGGTGAAGCTGGCGTCGCGGCCGGCCGAGACGTCATAACGAACCGGCGGCGAAGCGACGAAAGATCCTTTGCCGTGCACGGTTTCGATCAGCCCGAGCTGGTTCAGTTCCTCCAGTGCGCGCCGTACTGTCAACCGGTTGACATCGAACTCCTGCGACAGCACCGCCTCGCTGGGCAGCCGATCACCGGGGCGGAACTCTTCGGCCAACCTCGCTGCCAGCAGGTCACTGAGCTGACGATAGACAGGGCGATCTGCGTGCCGGTTGATCATTTCCAGACTATTGCTCATCGCTACTCCTATCCACCCAGGACGCGCCGACGGATCACGGCGGAAACCCGTTCGAACACAACAACAACCACGAGGATTGAGCCGATGATGGTGGCCGCCTCGTCGTACCGCAGCAGAGTCATCGAAGTGGCCAGTTCGATCCCGATACCACCTGCGCCCACCAGGCCGAGCACCACCGATGACCGGGCTGACGATTCGAGTGCGAACATCGATGTGGTGACGAAGGAGGGCAGGCAGCCCGGTAGTACACCGCCGATGAGCACGCCGAAGCGTGGAGCCGCCAATGCGCGCAGGCTCTCCAGCTGTCCGGGATCCAGATCCTCGATGCTCTCGGCGAAGAACCGGCCGCAGAAGCCCATCACGTCGACCGTGATTGCCAGGACGCCGGCCTCTGGTCCCAGGCCGACTGCGATCACGAAGATCAATCCCCAGACCAGGTCGGGAATGGTGCGACTGACGGTGATGATGCCGCGGCTGACTGCGTACAGCGACCAGTGCGGGGTGGTGTTGCGCGCGGCGAGCACGGCCAGCGGCAAGCTGAGCACAACACCCACAATCGTTCCGAGCAGGGCCATTTCGACCGTGACGAGCAGTGCGGCCAGGATGGGACGGATCCGGCTGACGTCCGGCGGGATGGCGTCGTCGACGAACTCGCCGAGCCGGAACACCCCGGTGGCCAGGGAATCCGGACGGATCGCGGCGCCCTGGGACCAGCCGTGCACCAGCAGGCCGCCGACCACCAGGATGATGACCAGCGACAGCAGGCTGGGCCGGCGGAACCGGCCCGGCGGTTCCTGGTGTTTGGGGAGGGTAGCGGGGCTCACGAGATGGGCTCGGCGAAGATCGGATTGAGTTGTGCCGCATCGCAATCGCGGGCGGGTCGATCGAACTCGAGCGTGCCGTTGCGCAGGCCGATGATCCGGTCGGTGTGGCTCAGCGCCAGCTCGACCTGGTGCAGGGCCATGACGACGGTGACCTTGCGCTCCTGCGCTATCGAATCCATCAGGTCCAGCACCGCGGTGGCCGACCGGGGGTCCAGACTTGCGACGGGTTCGTCGGCCAGAATGATCCGCGGCCGCTGCATCAGCATCCGGGCGATGGCCACCCGCTGCTGCTGTCCACCGCTGAGCATGTCGACCCTCCGGTCGGCGAAGGCGGCCAGGCCCACGCGGTCCAGGCTCTGCATCGCCTCGTCGCGGACCTCGCGGGGGCTGGTCGACGGCCATGCGCACCATGACCCGTGCTGGCCCATGCCACCCTGGATCACGTTGTGGAATGCGGTCAGTCGCGGCTGTAGATGGAAGCGCTGGAACACGAAGCCGACGTCGCGGCGCACGGCGGCCAGCGTACGGCGCGGCGCCCCGGTGACCTCGGTGCCGCCGATCGTGATGCGACCTGCCACGGGCTCGATGAGCCGCAGCAGGCAGCGCAACAACGTCGACTTGCCGGCGCCGCTGGTCCCGATCAGTGCGACCTTCTCGCCGGGACTGATGTGCAGGTCGAGCCCGTTCAGCGCGTCTGTGGCACTGCGCCGGTGCCGCACCCGCAGTCCCGTCACGTCGATGGCGGCGGCGCCGCAGGCCTGCGCCTCCGCCGGCCCGGAGTGGGAGGTAGCGAATGCCATGTCAGTCGCCGAGGAACTCGGTGAAGTCGTTGACGCCCACCGACTGGTACATCGAACGCACCCGGTCGTAGTCCTGGTCGGTCACCTGAACCAGCGTGGCGCCGTCGTACTTGGCGTTGTCCTTGCCTTCCAGCATGGCCGCCAGCAGGGCGTCGAAGTTGTTGTTGAAGGCGTCCTGGATGGCGGTCACGGTCTCGGGATCCAGTCCCGCACGGCCCATCAGGAGATCTGGTGGTAGGACGGGTCCTTCGGCGATGACGCGGTAGGCGCCGGGGTCGGCGTCCTCCGCCATGGACGCCTCGTAGTCGTGGCAGCCGATTCCGGCAGCGTCCACGTCGCCGCGCTTGAGCGACTGGTGCACCAGGTCGCCGACGGTGAGGATCTCCACGTCGTTCATGGGGTCGAGTCCGCCGTCGGCCAGCATCTGCGACGGGCCGAGGTGGCCACTGGTGGAGCCGACGTCGGACATGGCGATCTTCTTGCCGCGCAGGTCCTGGATGTCAGTGATCCCGCTGGCGGTGGTGGTGTAGAGGCAGGACCGGTAGCGGTCGCGTTCGATCGCGATGATCGGCTCGGCGCCGGTCTGTTCGTGGATCACGACATACTCGGCGGGACCGGTGAACACGACGTCTACCCGGTTGGCCTGCAACGCTGCCGCAGCGGCGGTGCGATCGTTGACAGCGAAGAACTCGACATTCAGGCCGGAGGTCTCCTCCAGTTTTGCCTGGAACGCGCCGAACTCCCGCTGCAGCTCCTCGAGACCCTGCAGATCGGTGACCGCCAGCCGTACGGTGCCGGGCTGCGCGGAGTCGGTGGACTGGCCGCTGCTGCAGCCCACGGTCACCGCTGCCGCGGACAACACGGCGACGATTCCTGTGACAATTCGTCCGGACATCGATGGTTCCCTTTCCCAAGGCTCCTGTGGTGTCTACATGTCTAGATGAGTGCTTCGAACTGCGGGTTAACGGAATGCATCCAGCGTCGCAATGTCTGGTGGTCAGGATTCGGGGCCTTTCGCCGATGCTCGGCGTCGTGGTGTTCGGCGCTGAAATCGCGCCGGGTCTGTCGCCGCCGTAATGGAGTGGTTGGGTCCACTTCTGAGCTACGTCCGCGAGAGGACCGACTTGGTCATCACGCTCACGAGGCGTTCAACATCCGCAGAAGCGCTCGGCGCTATCGGATTGGCCGCATTCGCGACACCTCGGGCCGCGACCGGCAGGATGTCGAGGAGCGATTGAACTTGCACCTAGCGACCCGAATTGTCCGCATCACAAGGGCGCCGCTGCTACCGGAAGAGAAAGGGGTCTAGGCCCAACAGCGACGTCAGGCCCCAGGACCCTGACTGGCGTCACGACAGGGGTTGTGGAACAGGATGATTGGGACCGCCAGACCCTGATTCGTGTCCAAGGTCATCGCCCAGATAGGCGCCGGCATGCTGCTCACCGATGTGGAGCGCGCATGCGAAAAGTGCATCGGTTCCTGCTGGCACACTGTGCGACCTGAGCCGGGACCCTGCAGAGCGCAACAACGCCAACCAGGCGGACCATTCGGGACGAGCATCGGCGTGCGAGTCCGCCGTAGAAGTACACATTGTTCAGCCCGAGTTCTGTAACGCCTCACTGACCGACCAGACGAGCTCGAACAGATCGGTTACCTGTTTCGCGGCGAGAGCAGTGCGGACGCGGCCTGCTTCCCCGTCTACCAAGCAGAAGGCGTGGTCCGCCTCGCCAGCGACCGCGGCGGCGCAGCTAAGCTATCGACGCCCACCGGCGTCGATACCGCTGACCTCCGACAGGTTCACTATCAATCGTGTTGGTGCCACTGCCAGTTGGTCGACGAGGGTTTATTGCATCACAACAGCAGCGTCACCGATCACTGGGCTCGCCTACTTTGGCCCTTCTGGCTAACTTCGTCTCCTCCGGCTGTAATCGGAAGTCAGTCAAGTCCAGCGCAGGAGCCTGCGACATCCACCGAGTGCCCGATGTCATCCGTTTCGCGTCCGGCGGTGGGCTCCGAGGAAGACTTGGGTAACGGCGACGTCGCGGAACAGGCCGCTCAAACCCTCTCGGTGCCGACGACTTTCACACTGGCCATGCCGGATTCGTTCACAGAACTTCGAGTGGGCGCGAACGGGTAGGCGGCGGGAACGCTCGATCGAGCTCGTGGAGGTCCCTGCGGGTCAGCTCAATGTCTCGCGCAGCGGCGTTCTGCCGAACGTGGGATAGGGTTCGGGCGCGTGGGATAGCGGCGACCCCGTCGTGTTGAAGCACCCACGCAAGGGCGATCTGTGCCGGAGTGGCGTCATACCGTTGCGCAATCGGCCGCAGCGCCGGGTTGTCGAGCAGCCGCCCCTGCTCGATTGGCGAATAGGCCATGGCCGGTATCCCATGTTGGGACAGCCACGGTAGCAACGCGTACTCCGGCCCGCGGCGAGTCAAGTTATAGAGGACCTGGTTCGTCTGGACCTCGTCACCGCCTGGGAGGGCGGACAATTCGATCATGTCGTCGATATCGAAGTTACTTACACCCGAATGGCGAATCATCCCGTGTCGCTTCAATTCGGCGAAGCCTGCAATTGTCTCGGCCAACGGGATGCGACCCCGCCAGTGCAGAAGGTAGAGATCAATGTAGTCAACACCCAGCCTGCCTAGGCTTGCCTCGCACGCACGGAGCGTACCCTCTCGGGTTGCGTGGTCCGGGAGCACTTTGTCGACAAGGAACACCTCGTCGCGCCGTCCTGCGATCGCCTCGCCGACAAGGACTTCCGCCGCGCCGTTGCCGTACATCTCGGCCGTGTCCATCACGGTCAATCCCAAGTCGATACCGAGCTGGATCGAGGCGATTTCATCCGCCCGCCGGCCAGGGGCTTCGGCAAGGTGCCACGTGCCCTGGCCGAGTGCGGCGATTTTCTCACCGGAGGGCAACTGTATAGACCGAGCTGGGTTCATTCTCCGGCCGCCTTTCGTAGTTCCCGGTTGAACGGGCAGATCACCCCTGTCCACCGGATCGAACTGATTCTGCAGGCGGCACCGCGCAGAGCACTTCGGCCCGAGAGTGCACAACTGTGCGACGCATTAGGTTATTGCGGGCCCAAGGGGCCGGCCCGGCAGCGGTCTGATCGTGCCTCCTGGCTCCCGACACAACTCGAACCCGATGCCCTCGCCGACTGGCTGGTGCGGGCGGCTCCGAGACCGGCTACCCGGCCCGTGGATGCCGGCCTCCGGCAAACCTCGCGCGGGTTCTCAATGACCTGCGAGGCTGAATCGGCCCAACGGTATTGCATCTGCTGGTCCGGTTCGGGATCGTCGACAGAGTGCCAGCATTTGACATCAGTGCGGGTCGAACCAGTTTGATCCTGTGGACCGGAGGTAGCGCGTGACCCATCCGTCGGGAATTCCCGTGTTCCAACGTTTCTTCCGCTCCGCCGCCAGCATCAAGATCGACAAAAACGACGTAAAGCGCTTTCGGGCGTTCATCGACGAGGAGATCGATGACATCGCCATCTCCGGACGCAACTCGGCCAGGTGGAATGGACGAGACATCATTGTGGCACAGGACCTTCCGATTACCAGGGGCATACAGGAACGAATGCGGGAATTCGACGAGCTCGAAGAGGCACAAGAGATTAGAGAGTTGCTGCGGCAGGCGGTGCGGCAACCGCCGGCAGACGTGACCTTCGCCGACGAGATCGAGGAGCTGCTACCAGAGTTGTTCGGCGGGTTGAGTATTGCGCTGGCCAAGTCGATCCGCCTAGTGGACCCGACTGTCTCCAACCCCTCGCCCGAACACTGGGACCGGGCGTTCAATCTGTTCCGTCTGGTGTTCTGAGTCCCGGCAGCGCGGGTGCGCTCTACGTGCCGAAGGCCGACGACACCACGGCGAACCGGATCACCGTCAGTCGAGCCGAGCGACAGCGCACCCTAGCCACCGCACTCAAGGTAATCGCTCAGGGTCATCACCAGGCCGGAGTTCTTGTTTTGGTCGTAATCCAGGAGTGTGCCCAGCCATTCGCGCACAAAGCTCTCGACCTCGCCATCACCGTGGGCGGCGTCGATGAGGCGATAGAAACTGAGTTCGTCGAACGCCGCTGCGCCGTGCGGGCTGACTGAGCGCAGGCGGATGCTCATGGCCCGACGGGCGTCCACGAAGGACTGCGGAGCGTCTTGTCGGTGCGACCGACACTTTGCATGACCACCACGTAGTGGGGGCACCGCAGCCAGGGTGGTCGGCAGCTGGGTTTGATCCTTCGTCGGTGACGCAGCGAGAACGCCCACCCCCACCGGCTATCATCGACATCGACCTGGCCGTCCCAGTCGGACCGGCGATGCCGTTCGATCTCGGGATGCACTGGCTGCGATGATGGATACCGAATGAATCCCCATTCGCTCCCGTCTTACGACCTCACAAAGGAGGAGCTTTTCACGACGTCAATGCGGATTGTCCTGCCTTACCGCAACGTTCCCGCTCTACCGGTGCCAATCTGAGGTCGCCGCCACAGCTCCCATGCGAGACGCCAGACTCCGATCGCGGTGAGAACGGCCAGCGATGACACGGCCGGAACAGTTATCGCCACCGGAAATACCAGGAGAGACGCGGCGGCAGCGAGGAGCCGATCGACGGTGAGCTGATGGTGGTCACGCCATCGGTAGGCCACCTCCCCGGCGTAGAACAGTGCCACCCCACCGGTGAGGGCGAGGGCGGCCAGCGGCGCCAACGGCTCGCTGATGTGTTCCACCGAAACCCTTGCCCCGAGGGCGAAAAAGACAAGGCCGGCAACGAGCGGCAGGTGCAGGTAGCTGTAGGCGTCGCGCGCCAACCGTGCCCGATCGGCAGCGGGTGTTAGCCGCAGACGCTCTTCGGCGCCGGTGGTGAGGCCGAAGTAGGTCCACCATAGGGTGCCCGTGATCAGCACCCCGAGAACCACAGCGGCGACGACGCCTGGATGGTGCAGGCTTTCGGACGCGCCCGCTCCCAGCGAGATGATCGTCTCGCCCAGCGCGATGATGATGACCAAACCGTGGCGGTGGATGAAATACGAAGGCACGACCTGAAGTCCGTTGATACCCGCTATCAAGGGACTGCCGAAGTCGGCCGCCGCCGCGGCGACCCACAGCAACTCACGGTAGGGGGAGGCGACAAATGCACCGGCAACGATCAGGCCCGGCCCGACGAGCAGGCCGGGCACCAGTCGGCGGATCGTCGACGCCACTTCAGCCTCGCCTCGGGATGCCGAGGCGATGAACATGCCGGCGTTGATGAGGCGTACGGCGAACAATGCGAGCGCGAAAACGACGGCCCCGCTGGTGAATGCGGTCGGCAGTGCAATCACCGCGATGAGCATCGCCGCCATCGCGAGGATCATCAGAGTCGTTGGGATCACGTGCGCGATTTCGAACATGTTGGTCAGCCAGGCGTAGCACACCCAGGCCCACCAGAGGGCGAGTAGGGCGAGTACACCGTGGCCGAAGCCCTGCCAGGAGATGTCGTGGAGCATCAGATGGGTGACCTGTGACATCGCGAACACGAACGTGAGGTCGAAGAACAGCTCCAGAAAGCCCACCGGCCGCTCATCCGGTTCCTGCGACTCCGAGCCGCAGTTCGGGGCTCTTCGGCCTGGGGAGCTAGGTACAGGCGTCGGGTTTGGGACCCACAGGACCGTGTCGGAAGCGGCAGTAGGGTGCAACGTTTGTCTCGTGATGTGACCACCATGGCGCACAGATCAGAATTGATTGGGGTGCAGTGCGATCACTGGAGTAGTGGCACATGGTGACCGGCACTGAAGTCAGCAGCGATAGGGAGGCTCTGAGCTGATGCATCCAACGTCGACCGTACGACCCGCGGTTTGGATACCGCGGCTGCTCGTTGGCACGGTCATTTTCCTCACCGCATGCAGTGGCTCGACCGACTCCGGCTCGACGGACTCCGGGTCGACCACCCCCTCCGCGGCACACCCCGTATCGACGGCGCCGTTGGCTGCGGCCGGCCCTGATCTACCGGCACTGGTCCGGCGGGTCGAACCCTCGGTCGTCACAGTGCTCACCGAGAAGGGCGTGGGCAGCGGCATTGTCTATAGGGCCGACGGCACGATCGTCACCAACGCCCACGTAGTCGACGGCGTGCGGGGGGTCACCGTAGCCCTCGCCGACGGGCGGCGGATCGCGGGAACTGTCCGTGGCGTCGACGAGGTTTCCGACCTCGCCGTCATCCAAGTCGACCGCACAGGCCTGCCTGCAGCGACGTTTCAGGAGCCGCTGCCCCACGTCGGTGAGCTCGCCGTAGTCATAGGCAGCCCGCTGGGATTCGCGGCCACCGTCACATCCGGCATCATCTCAGGACTACACCGCCAGATCCCCGGGTCGGCTTCGACCGGCGCACCGCTGGTAGATCTCATTCAGACCGACGCCGCCATCTCGCCGGGTAATTCTGGGGGCGCGGTACTCGATGCGCAAGGAGAAGTTGTAGGTATGAGCGTGGCCTACATTCCACCGACGGAGGGCGCGGTAGCCCTGGGTTTCGCCATTCCCGCCGCGACTGTCGTCGACGTCACGGACCAGCTGCTGACCACCGGGACCGCCCGCCACTCCTTCATCGGTATCCAGCCCGCTACCCTGACGCCGGAAATTGCGCGGACACTGGGAATCGGCCGCACCAGTGGTGTGGTCGCCATGCAGGTTTTGACACCAAGTCCCGCTGCGGAGGCCGGCATTCGACCTGGCGACATCATCATCGCTTTGAACGGTGAGGAAACCGCGACGGCAGAGGAGCTCATAGCCGAGCTTCGTAGCACCAGACCGGGCGACCGGGTCCAGTTGTCCGTGCTCCGCGCAGCCAAGACCGAAGACATCGCGGTCCTGGTTGCAGAGCGCGCCCCTAGTTAGAGCCGCCTTTCGAAGATCACGGTTTACGCAGCAACACATTGAGATTCAGCTCCGGCTTCGCAAAGCAGCGCGTTCCGTCGAGGTGGTCCCTGGCGGGACCAACCACTTCGACGCTGACACCGAACGGCTGCTGCCAGAGTTGTACGGCGGGTTGAGTATCGCGCTGGCACGCTCATTTCGATTGGTGGATCCGACTGTGTCCACCCCTTCGATGGAGCATTGGAATCGAGTGCTCACCATGTTTCGACTGGTGTTTTGATGTCCGGCGGTCCCGCACCTGTCGTGACTGACCCGGGAGAGTGAGACGACGCACCCAAAATCGTCCCGGCAGCGCGAAGCGTCGGGCCGCACCGTTGGGGCATTCTTCGGCTACCACAGACGAACGTAGAGGGACAACAACATGACTCAGTCACTGCAGCGTTCCGCTGCCCAGGCGGAGAGATGGCGACCGTTGCGCGAATTCGAGAATCTCTACGCGGAGATGGATCGGCTTGCACAGTCGGTGTTCGGCGGAGTCAAGGGTGAGGGCGCCTGGTTACCCGAGGCGGATATCATCGAGGCCGATAGCGCCTACATCGTCGAGGTCGAGCTTCCGGGAGTATGGCACAAAGACGTCGATGTCTCGCTGAACGGCAATGAGTTGGTGGTGGCCGGCGAGGTGAAGGAGCGGAAACGCGAGGGTTTGTTCCGCCGTCGTACACGAAAGGTCGGTGAGTTCGAGTTCCGCGCCACGTTGCCAGGCCCCCTTCGGGACGACGAGGTCGAGGCGTCGTTGGCGTACGGCGTGCTCAGAGTTTACGTGCCGAAAGCGGAAAGCTCCAAGACACGCAAGATCCCGGTGAGTGAGTCGAGCGATGCCCCAACCACGACGCCGGGCTGACGGTCACCCTCACTGAGGAATCGCCACGCCCGAGTCGCGGCGTGGAGGTTGAACCGGGTATCAACATTGCGAAGGTCGTAGCCAGTGAGCTCAGCTGTGCACGCCAACCGGTAGCGCAACGTGCTGCGATGAATGAATATTGCGGCTGAGGATTCGTCATAGTTTCCACCACATTCCAGGTGGCGATGATGATGGCTCTAATTCGTTGTGGTGGCGCGGCAGCGTCGACACTATTCCAGTACTCCAGTTAACGGGATTCCGGCTCTGTCAACGTAATTCACAACTCCGTCCTAGACAGGGGTCGAGGACTTCTTGGTGTGGATGCGGCTGCTTGCCGAGAATGTGCCCCGCACAACGTGGATGGCTGTTCGCTGCGACGCATCACAACTCGGAAGCCTTGGAGCCTTCGTCGACGGCGCAGCGCTACCGGCCCATTTGGCGGGACCGATCGGCAAGGACCTCAATGAGACGGGTGGTGTCGACGTAGCCGGTGTCGACGATGCGGTCTTCCATTCTGATCGCCGCGGGGTCGCGGCCGGCATCGAGGGCGGCCTGAGCGACGACGGCGCGCGCGTCGTCGAGTTTGGGTCCCGGCTCTATCAGCGGTGGTCGTAGGCCAGGATGTGGCTATACCCGAGTTCCTCGACCTGCCGGCCGTAGGCGCGTACCGCCCCGGGGTCTCCGCCCAGTTCGGTGTGTGGGTAGGTCACTCCAACGCGCATCACAAACTCAATGCTGTGGCGAGTGCCCGCAGATTGGGCAGCGGGTCATCGGTTGGTGCCTCGACGGCGACCTGCACAACCACGTGGTCGGCGCCCGCGTCCAGATGTGCGGTGACCGACGCGGCAGCCTCCTCGGCGGATCCCACACCGACCAGCGCGCGAGCCAGCCGTTCCGACCCACCGATCACCAGGTCCGTCTCGTCGAATCCCTGTCGCAGCCAAGAGTTCCGGTAATTGTCCAGCTGTGAGTAGAGCTCCAAGTGCTTGTGGGCGCGCCGCAGTTGGTCGTCGGTGCTCCCGCCGATGGCGATCGCTTGCTCGGTGACGATCCAGGGTGCTTCGCCGAGGATCGCGCGGGTGGTGCGCGTCTGTTCCGGCAGCACCAGATAGGGATGTGCGCCGTCGGCGAGCTCGCCGGAGAGTTCGATCATCTTGGGTCCCAGCGCAGCCAGCAGACGCGTTGGCCGAGCGCCGGCCTCGAGCTCTGCCGGCACCGTGTTCATGGCGTCGAGGTAGTTGCGCATCATGGCCAGCGGCTTGCGGTAAGCACCGCCGAGGGAGCCTTCGACGAAGGGGGCGTGGCTGACGCCCAGGCCGAGGACGAACCGTCCCGGGTACAGAGCGGTGAGCATCCGGGCGCCACTTTCTGCCATCATGGGCAACCGCACGTGGATGTTGGCGATGCCGGTACCGACCACCAGGCGCTCGGTGGCACCCAGGAAGGCCGCGGACTCCACGAGGGCGTCCTTGCCGCCGCCCTCGGGCATGAACACCGACCCGTAGCCGAGCGCCTCGATCTCGCGGACCATGTTCTGCGCATCGCGGATCGGCCAGGGCTCGCTGTTCCAGAACACCCCGACCTTGGACGAAAATTCAACGTTGCCAGGCTTATCAGTCATTGTCGGTACCTCTGTTCGTGGTTTACGTGCACGCTCACAGGAAGATCGCGCGCGTCAGTCGGACGGCGTACTCCGAATCAGGATTGGTCGTGCCGTCGCCAACGCGTTCGGCGATGGCCGCGATGGAGATGTCGCGGCGCTTGGGCAGCCGATCCTTCTCGGCCCTGGCGAGCGCCTCTCCCATTTCGCTGCTGGTGAGGTCTGTGCAGTAGCACGGGGCGCCCGGTTGTTGGCGCCACGACTCCGACAGTGTGCCGGCGTCGAAGCCGTCGAACCCGGTCTGATCGACCAACGTCATTCCCAGCTTGCGTGCCTCAGCGTCGTCGGCGGCGACCGGAATGGCGATGCGGCCGGAGGTTCCCGCGGGCGCGCCCTTCTCGGCCAGTGACGCTGACCCAATGGCGTTCCATGCTTTGACGATTGGCCGTCCGATCTGCTCGGTCAACCACACGCTCTCGACCTGGCCGTCCTCGAGGGCCTCGATCCGCCCGTCGCGAAGGGGGTAGTAGTTCGAGGTGTCGATGACGACGGCGTCCGGCGGCGCCGCGGCCAGCGTAGATGCGAACGCCGACATCCGATTCAGGGGTATCGACAAGATGACGACCTCGACGTCGCGCACTGCGTCGGCCGCTTCGACCGCGCGGGCGCCGGTGGACAGCGCTTCGGGGTCGATCGTCTCCGGGCCGCGGGAGTTGGCGATCTTGACCTCATGACCCGCCGCGCTCAGCTGGCGGCTCAACGTCCTGCCGATGTTGCCGGCGCCAACAATGCCGATTTTCATACTTGCTCCTTTGTCTTGGGTGTTTGTCAGTCGACAGCCGGGTGTGCGAGGCCTTCGAGCGTGCGGCGAAGGTCCTGGAGGCCGGCGTCGTCGAGCTGGCACGCTGTCTTGATTTTGTCGGTGACGCCGCGTACCTCTGACTCGAGCTCACGGCCCGCAGCGGTCAAGTCGACCAGGACCCGCCGCTCGTCGGTGCGATCGCGCTCACGCGACACCAACCCGGCGGCTTCCAGGCGCTTGACCAGCGGCGTGATCATGCCCGCGTCCATGTCCAAGCGAGCGCCGAGGGAGCCGACAGTTCGGGGTGCGCCGTCGAGTAGGGCCAAGATGACCAGGTACTGAGGGAAAGTCAGCCCCAGCGGCTCCAGGAACGGCTTGTGCAGGCGAACCATCCGGTTCGCCGCACCGTAGAGCGCAAACGACAGTTGCTCACCCAGGGCGTTTCTTGAGCCTGATGGCGAAGACGCATCGGGATCTTTGGCGCGCAAATTCATGATGCGTCAAATAATAGCACTAGATATGAACTGGCAGGATCGAATGCCGCGGCGGGGCTGTGGGTCAACCTGGCAACGCGTGTGCGGTTGGGGATTGCCCTTGCAGCAGGGCCGCTAGACGCGAGTGGGCAGGGCGACTGTGCCGCCGGCCACGTCGATCGCGACCTTGCCGTGAAGTGCATACGACCGTCTGTTCTCCAAGAGCTCATGAGCCTCACCCATTCGCGCGAGCGGCAGGGTCGCGCCGATGACCGGTTTCACCAGACCGCGCTCGATCAGATTGGTGAGCGCGTCCAGCTTTCCTCGGTTCTGCCGGGTGAAGACGAAGTGATAGGCGGCGTTCTTGCCCCAAGCCTCGATGAGGTTCTGCGGCTGCGCGATGTCGACGATGCTGACAACGCGCCCGGAGTCCGCGAGCGTCAGCGGGCTGCGGGCGAGCGCGTCGCCACCGATGGTGTCGAAGACGACGTCGACTCCCTTGCCCCCCGTCAGCTCGGCCACGGCATCGACGTAGTCCGTCGACGCGTAGTCGACCACTGCGTCCGCTCCGAGAGACCGCACGAACCCATGGTCGCCTGCCTTCGCGGTCGTGATCGCCTGTGCGCCCATCGCTTTCGCGACCTGGATAGCGATCGTGCCGACACCGCCCGCGCCGCCATGGATGAGGATCGTCTCACCCACGGTGAGCTGAGCTCGCGTTACCAGGGATTCCCAGACCGTTCCGCCGACGAGGGTCAGGCTCGCCGCCTCGAGGTGGCTGAGATTCTGCGGCTTCCGGCCGACGAGATCGACGTCAGCGACGTGCTGCTCGGCGTACGAGCCGGGGCCGCCGAAGATCCGGGGTGTGTAGTAGACCTCGTCACCTGCGCGGAACTCGGTCACGTGGGATCCGACTTCCTCGATCACGCCGGAGATGTCGTGTCCGATGATCGCAGGGAGAGGGACGTAGTCTGCGTAGTCTCCGCGACGGATCTGAAAGTCGAGCGGGTTGACGGCGGTCGCATGGACGCGCACCCGCACCTGGCGGGGTTGGACCTTCGGGACGGGGACGGCGCGCAATTCAAAAGCGTCGGCACCGCCGAAACGGGCAAGGACGACAGCCTTCATGGTGTCAGTAATGGCGGGATTCCTCATCTGGAGTGTCCGGCGCGATCGCGCCCGAACGGGTGTCATCTCACTGTTCGATAGTGGCTCTGTAAGAGCGCCGCCTTCATGGTTTCGGTACGAACCCAGTGCGAGTCCGAACAGCGGCCGAACCCGCCTCGTCTCATCGACAATGACGACTAATGACCGTCACCGTCAGGGTGTTTCACCGTCGGCTGAGGCGCCTTGACCGGAGGAGTGAAAGGATCATCCGGCGCGTTGGGGTTGGGCGCCTTCTCGGTGGGGGAAAGCGGCGGAGGCGTCGTCGTAGTGGTGGTAGTAGTAGTGGTCGACTCTTGGGGGGTGTCACTGTCACTGCTACACGACGCGGTGAAGCCGATCATCACAATGACGGCGCCACCGCCAATCGCTACGGAGATGCGACGCCCCAAACGATTTGATGCCATATGCGGTCCTCTGTTCTCTAGGTGAAAACCCCTCGGGGGTTCGCTTCGGGTCTGAACGTTTGGTTGCCGATCGGTGTCTCGTGCATGACGTGCTCGCGCTCCGCGAGGTCGTGGTGGTGCCGCGTTCGCGGAGTGCCCATCCGCTGTGACCATTACCCGGTGTGGGGTACGTGTTCGGTGGGGATGACGCCGAATCGGCCGGCCTGGTAGTCCTCATAGGCTCGGACGATCTCTTCGCGGGTGTTCATCACGAAGGGCCCGGACTGAACCACGGGTTCTCGGATCGGCCGGCCACCGAGTAGCAGGACCTCCAGGTTCGGCTCGGCGGCGGGTTGGCTCTGCTGTGCGGCCAGGGTCAGCGCGTTGCCGGCGCCGAACACGGTCAGTTGGCCCTTGTGGATGGGTTGTGCCGCAGTACCGACGGTTCCGATGCCGGCGAGCACGTAGGCCAGCGCGTTGAAGTCGGCCGGCCACGGCATTTCCAACCGCGCACCGGCGCTTATGGTCGCGTGCACGACGGTGATCGGCGTGTAGGTCGACCCCGGCCCGTTGTAACCGGCGATGTCGCCTGCGATGACTCGCAACAGTGCGCCGCCATCTGCGGAGGACAGCAGCCGGGCTTGCTTGGCGCGGATGTCCTGGTAACGCGGTGTGACGAACTTGCTGGCGCGCGGCAGGTTCACCCACAGCTGGACACCGTGGAACATCCCGCCGGAGAGGACCAGGTGCTCCGGCGGCTTCTCGATGTGCAGGATTCCGCTGCCGGCGGTCATCCACTGGGTGTCGCCATTGGTGATCGTTCCGCCGCCGCCGTGGGAGTCAGTGTGCTCGAACGTGCCGTCGATGATGTAGGTGACGGTCTCGAAGCCCCGGTGTGGATGCCATGGGGTGCCCATGGGTTCGCCTGGTGCCCACTCGATCTCGCCTATCTGGTCCATGTGGATGAATGGGTCCAGGTCGGTGTGCGACACCCCGGCGAATGCGCGTCGCACGGGGAACCCGTCTCCCTCGAATCCGACCGGTGCGGTGGTGACCGATCGCACCGGCCGCAGCGTGCCGGTGGCGGGACCAGGGACGGGGACGCGGGGCAAGGTGAGCGTGTCCGCAGTGATGGCTGGCATAGCTTGTTCTCCTATCGGTGTGCGAAAGGCGTGGGAATCGAAAACGCAGGCGGCGGGCGTGGTGGGTTTCCGTCAGGGGCCTCGCAGGCGGTCGACGACGAATTCGGCGGCCTGGGCGGCCATGCCGTTGACGGCATACGCGCTGTGGGCGCCGCGGTCAAGGCCGCCCGAATCGCAGACCGGATCCCCTGGGGCGCAGAGGTCGATGGTCCTGTCCTTGAAGGAGGGGCCGATCTCGATGGGGGGCGCGTCATGCTGCAGCAGTCTCAGGATTTCCGGTGCGGGTTTACCGAAAAGGACAACCGCCGTGATGTTCTCGGCGACGTTCAGAGGTAGAGGGGTCAGGGCGTATCCGGCGGGAACGGACTCGCTGATGACGTAACCGCTGACAGCCGCGCCCTGAGAGTAGCCGCCGACGATGATCTCGGTGGAGGGGCAGTTGGCCGTGACATCGCTCAGGCGGTTGCCGGCATCCAGGATGCCTTCGACGGCGCGATTGAACTGTAAGGATGCCGGATAGTTCACGGCATGGACGCCGACGGTGCGGTCGAGTAGCCGTTGGCGCAGTGCTTCGATGAAAGGCTCACCGACCTCGCCCACGCCCGGGCCCTCGAAAGTACCGCGAGCAAACACGACCTCGACATCGGCACAGCCGGCGATCGAGAAAGCCGTCTGCTCCCCGTTGGCCTGTCCCGGGGCGGTGCCCATGAACAGTGCGGCTACCACCGCGCCGATGGCCATCGCGTAGAGCGGTAGACGCGTCAGGCGATTATTCAATTGCACTGCAGGCGATTTCGACGGTGTCCTTCTCTTCATGCTGACTGTGTCCCCGATTGCTGGTGAACTCGGGCGTATCCGCGGTCGGCGGCCAGGGCAGCCAGCAGGACGCGCAGCTGGGATCGGCCGCGGTGGATTCGTGACATGACGGTTCCCAGCGGCGTGCACATGATCGCGCTGATCTCCCTGTAAGCAAGGCCCTCGACGTCGGCGTAGTACACCGCCAGCCGAAACTCGACGGGCAAGGCATCCAGTGCATTCCTGACGTCGTCGTCGGGCAACAACTCCAATACCTCCACCTCCGTGGAGCGAAGTGCTTTCGGCGAACGCTCGGCGCCGGCCACCAGCTGCCAGTCGTAGATCGTGTCGACGGGCAGCTCGGTGGGCCGGCGCATCCGCTTGCGGTGACCACTGATGTGGGCGTTGGCTTGGATGCGAAGGAGCCACCCCTTGAGATTCGTTCCTTGCTGAAAGGTCCTGAAACCCGCGAACGCCAGCACCAGGGTCTCCTGCACCAGGTCTTCGGCGTCAGCGCGCTGCAGGGTCATTCGCATGGCCCCACCAAAGAGCGTGCCCAAGAGCGGGATCACGTCACGCGCGAACCGCGCCGCCAGTTGGGCGTCGGTCTCGTCCGGGGCGGGGGCAAGGTGGCCTTCGATGTCCGGAGGTACGGCCGGTTCGAAGTCGGTCATGACGATCTCCTACTGCTCTTCGGTCAGTGTGAGCATCGGCATTCCGATGGCAGGTGCGAGGCGATTCTGAAGTGCGACAATGGCTCGCAACGGTCGTAGGTGGATTGACAGCGAGGCGACCCTGCCCTCGGCGTTGATGCCGATCAGATCGACACCGTCGATCTCCGTGGTGCCGGTCTTGATATTGGTCACGACCGCGAAATATCCGTCACCCGAGATGATCTCGGTGACAGTGAACTCATCGATGGCATCGAGGATCTGAGACACCACCTTCGCGACCTGTTCGCGACCGACGAAAGGCTCGACGTCGAACGGGTTCTCGAATATCACGTACTCAGCGAGTTGAGCCGTTGCGCTTGTGGCATCGCGTGTTTGCAGAGCCGCCAAGAATGCCGATAGTCCTGCTGGAATCTCATCCATGGTGATTGGCTTCCGTTGTCTCCAGCGTCTCGCTGCATGTATGTGTGCTGGGGATCGAGTCGGCAGCGCCGACCTTTTCCGTGCCATCAGGTAAGCAGCGCCGGCGCCCCCTTCGCGTCGGTGACAATCCCTTAGATAGTCGCCGGACCGTCGCGGAGGTCCCATCGGTGTGCTCATGAAGCGGCGTCGGCGGAACGGATCACGTTGTCCGCTCGCCGAGCGGACTATCCGTCAGCGCATTCCCGCGAACACAATCTCCAGAACGCCGTCGATATATGCGGGTTCGAGTGGCATCGCATGAATCAGCCGGTACTCGACGACCCCGTACAGCAGGTCGCGCAGGGTCTGCCAGTCGGCATCGGCGCGTATCTCGCCGCGCTGCTGTGCCAGGGTGGCGCGGGCGCGGAAGTCCTCGATGTTGGGTGCGATGATCTGGTCGAAGAGGGCGCGCAGGAGGTTGGGGTCGGATTGGCCGGCGGCGATCAGACACCGATATGCGGGTCCGAAGCCGGTGGTCGTGATCAACTCCAGGATTGCGGTCAGTTGGCTCCGGATGTCGGCGACGACGTCGCCGGTGTCGTTGAGCGCAACAACCGTGCTCAGGCTCTCGGTTGCAGCCTCGAGTATCACCGCACCTTTAGATGGCCACCAACGGTAGATCGTCTGCTTGCTCACGCCTGCCTGCCTGGCGATGGCTTCGATCGAGATGTTGTCGTAGCCGAGCTCGCCGATCATCGAGATGGTCGCGTCGAGGATGGCACGACGAGATTGCTCGTTGCGGTTCGCAGGCATACCGCAAACCGTAAGCGAAAGGAGGCGACTTTTTGATGCGATACGGTTCGGTCCGTATTGACGGCAAGCAGACCGTCTCGTATCGTTTCGGTAACCGGCGCGGCGCTGCCGGCCAAAGGCCTAAATCCCACTGATCAGCACGGATAGGCGCCACTGCAAGAAGGAAGCCAGCCGTGTCCGTCGAACTGATCGATTCACGCGCAGAGACACCGCCCGAGCGGCAGATCTTCATCGGGCTCGGCGCGTCGCCGGGCCTGACCCGGACGCTCCTCGAGATTCGCCCCTCTACACAGAGTGCACTGCGGTGACGATGGTGGAGCAACCGCCGGTGCGCGGGGAGGACCGACTGGGCCGAGCCCGGACCGAGCGGAGAGGCGGAGGCCTGCTGGGTCGACGCGCAGAACGTGACGCGATCGGCCAGCTCCTGGCCGAGGCGCCGGCGGGTCGCAGCGGGGTCCTCGTGGTGCGCGGGGAAGCGGGCATCGGAAAATCTGCGCTGCTGCAGGACGCCCGCGACACCGCGGTCGCCTCGGGGATGCGGGTGGAACTGTCGGTCGGCGTCGAGTCAGAGACGCAGTTCGCGTTTGCCGGCTTGCATCAGCTGTGCGCGCCGCTATTCGACCGCATAGCGACACTGCCGGAACCGCAGCAGACCGCCCTCGGCATCGCGTTGGGCCGCCAGGCCGGCGCTGCGCCCGACCGGTTCCTGGTTGGGCTCGCCGTTCTCAACCTCCTTGAAGAGGCGGGGCCGATGCTGTGCCTGTTCGACGATGCACAGTGGCTGGACCTGGCGTCAGTCCAGGTTCTTGCGTTTGTTGCGCGGCGGGTGGTGGCCGAACGGCTGGTGCTGGTGTTCGCGGTGCGCGACCCCTGCGAAAGCGACGCAGACCCGTTGGCCGGGTTGCCCGAACTGCGCCTGGACGGGCTGGGGGAGCCCGATGCTCGGGCGTTGCTGACCACGGCGGTTTGCGCACCGCTCGATGGAAGGGTCCGCGACCGCATCGTCGCCGAGGCGCGCGGTAACCCATTGGCGCTGCTGGAGCTGCCCAGCAGCCTGCAGTTGGCTGGTGGCTTCGGACTCCCCGACGCCATGAGCGTCCCGCGCCGAATCGAGGCCAACTTCCAGCGGCGCTCGAACAGCCTCCCGGCGCAGACGCAGCAGCTGTTGTTGGTGGCTGCTTCCGAGCCCACCGGCAACGCGGCGCTGTTGTGGCGCGCGGCTGATCACCTGGGGATCGACCGCGAGGCAGCCGCGCCTGCGGAAACCGCAGGGCTACTGGAGATCGACACCCGAGTCCGGTTTCGTCATCCGCTGGTGCGCTCCGCGGTTTACCGAGCTGCCACGGCACCGGAGCACCGTCGGGCCCACTCCGCACTGGCGGCCGCCACCGACCCGCAGGCCGACCCGGACCGCCGCGCGTGGCACCTCGCGCAGTCGGTGCTGGGCACCGACGAAAAAGCCGCCGCGGACCTGGAGCGCTCGGCCGACCGCGCGCTGGCCCGGGGTGGGTTCTGCGCCGCGGCTGCCTTTCTTCAGCGGTCGACCGATTTGACGCCGGATCCTGCTCACCGGGCGAGACGCGCACTGGATGCTGCCAACGCCAAACACTGTGCCGGTGCGCCCGAATCCGCCTTGAAATTGCTCGAGAGTGTGGACGCCGGGCACCTGGATGCGCTGCAACGCGCCCGTCTGGAACTGCTTCGCGCCCAAATCACATTTCACCTCACCCAAGGCAGCGAGGTGCCGGGGATGCTGCTGAGCACCGCACGGATGTTGGCCCCCCTGGATCCCTCGCTCGCTCGGGAGACCTACCTGCAGGCCTTCGAGGCGGCGACCATCACCGGGAGCCCGGGTGTCGAACCCGGCCTACGTGAGGTTGCCGAAGCCGCCAGGGCCGCGTTGGCGCCGCCTGGGGCGCCAGGACCGGCGGATCTGCTGCTCAGCGGGCTGGTGGCCGTACACACCAGTGGATTCGAATCCGGTGCGCCCATCCTCAGGCAGGCGGTGGAGGCGTTCCGCGAACATATGTTCCCGGTCGCGACCGTCCGGGCCGGCGATGCCGGCAACTGGCTGTGGCTCGCTACGCGAACCGCGTCAGCACTGTTCGAGGACGAGCTGCTCATCGTATTGGCCGACCGCTACGTGCAACTCGCACGCGAAGCCGGTGCCCTCGCCACACTGCCCGGGGCGCTGGTCACTGCGACGTGTACACGGATCTACGCTGGAGAGCTGTCCCGCGCCGCCGAGTTTGCGGACGAGGCTGCCGCGATAGCGTCCGTGTCCGGCGCGATGCCGCTGAGCTACGCGAAAACCTTGCTGGATGCCTGGCGTGGCACTGATTCGGAGACCACCGAGGCATGCGCCACCAGTGTCGCCGACGCGACGCAACGCTCGGGGGGTGCCGACGCCACGATAGCAATGCTGGCGAGGGCGGTGCTCCACAATGGCCGCGGTGACTACCCGGGAGCGCAGAAGGCCGCTGCCTACGCCAGTGATTCGTACGAACTGGCGGTGAGGTGGCAGGCGCTGCACGAGCTCGTCGAGGCGGCCGTCCGCGCCGGCGATCCTGAATCCGCCTCTCTCGCAATGGAAGAGCTCAGCACCAGAGCCCGCGCCTGTGGCACCGAATGGGCGCTTGGTGTTGCTGCGCGCTCCCAAGCGTTGACCTGCACCGGATCTGAAGCAGAAGAGCGCTACCGCGAAGCGATAGAGCGACTGCAGAATTGCCGAATGGGTGCCTTCCTCGCCCGTACCCACCTCGTCTTCGGCGAGTGGCTACGACGCGAAGGTCGCCGCAGCGACGCACGCGAACAACTGCGCACCGCGCACGCGCTCCTGTCCGATATGGGTGCAGAGCCCTTCGCCGCACGCGCCGCCCGCGAGCTACGTGCCACCGGCGAGCATCCACGCAAACGGAACGCCCAACCCAACGGCGCGCTCACCGCCCAAGAACTGACCATCGCGCGACTCGTCGCGACCGGAGCGACCTCCCGTGAGGTCGGCGCGCAACTCTTCCTGAGCCCGCGCACGATCGAGACCCACCTACGAAACATCTTCCGCAAACTCGGCATAACTTCGCGCCGACAACTCAAACAGCTGCCACCGCTCTGACGTGAGTGGGTCGAAAACTGCTCTTGCAGAGCGGTTCCGAGAAAGGTGAGTGACCATCTACAAGAACGTCCAAGTGATGCTCGGTACCGTGGGCGGCGACCTGACCATGCACAGACGCGAGCACAGACACCCGAGCAGCCTCGCTGGGGTTTCGGGACCGGCTGCCAATCCCGTTGCCCAGCCCCGGCGAGGAGTGTTGTGAAGATCGGTACAGCGAATGCACTACGGGTGGCGTCCTTGGACGACCTGGCACCCGACCGACCGCATCCCGTCTCGGTTGGTGGTGTGGACATCGTCCTCATCCGCCGAGGCGAGAGCGTGTCTGCGCTCACCGGACGGTGCCCACATCGCGGTGCACTGCTGGGTGACGGGCGTGTCGACGGTGACCTGATTGTGTGCGGGGTGCACGGTTGGCGTTACGACTCCGAGACGGGCGTGTCGCCCGTGAACCCGGCGGTGGCACTCACCAAGTTTCCCGCCTGGGTGTCCGACGGCGCCGTGTACCTGGACGAGTCGTCGGTGGCGGAATTCAAGCGCGCCAATCCGGTGGCATACGAGGATGACGGCTACCAGGGCCGCTGGATCAAGCCGGCCGACTCCGCCGACGAGCCGTTCGTCACACACATCCACGAGCTGGCCGAGCACGGTCTGGACAGGGTTGGGCACCACGGACCGATGGCGGCCATGGGCGTGCCCAGGGATCAGTTGCCGAAGTGGGACTCGATCCAGCTGGTGACCGGGCAACTGGCGCGGTTGCCGCTGCTGGAGGACGAGCCGGTCGTTACCGAGACCGTGATCGGGCCGGCAGCCAAACGTCCGCTGGTGCTGGATATTCCGCTTTTCGTCAGCGATATGAGCTTTGGAGCGCTCTCGGAGGAGGCCAAGGTCGCCTTGTCCGCGGGGGCGCAGCTGGCCGGTACCGGAATCTGTTCCGGTGAAGGCGGCATGCTTCCCGAAGAGCAACAGCACAACTCGCGATACTTCTATGAGCTCGCCTCCGCCCGTTTCGGGTGGGATGTCGAGCATCTGCAGAAGGTGCAGGCGTTTCACTTCAAGGGCGGTCAGGGCGCCAAGACCGGAACCGGGGGCCATCTACCCGGAAGCAAGGTGACCGGCAAGATCGCCGAGGTGCGGGGCCTGCCGGAGGGCGCCGCTGCGATCTCTCCCGCCCGGTTTCCCGATTGGACCTCGCTCGATCAGCTCCGCGATTTCGCCGCGCAGGTGCGAGAGGTGTCCGGGGGGATTCCCGTCGGGTACAAGATGAGTGCGCAGCAGATCGAACGTGATATCGACGCGGCTCTGGCGATCGGTGTCGATTACATCATCCTCGATGGGCGCGGCGGTGGAACAGGCGCGGCACCAACTCTGTTCCGCGACAACATCTCCGTGCCGACGATTCCGGCACTGGCCAGGGCGCGGCGGCACCTGACAGCGTGTGCAGCCCACGACATCACGCTGGCCGTCACCGGCGGAATTCGTACTGCGGCGGATATGGTCAAGGCACTGGCACTGGGCGCAGATGCCATCGGATTATCCAATTCGGCGCTTCAGGCCATCGGATGCGTCGGCATGCGCGCGTGCAATAGCAACGCCTGTCCGGTGGGGATCGCCACTCAGCAGCCTCATCTGCGCGACCGGTTGCCCGTGCAACTGGCCGCGCAGCGCCTGCATCGCTTTCTGCAATCCACCGTCGAGCTGATGGTGATTCTCGCCAGGGCATGTGGTCACCGACGCCTCGCCGACTTTGAACTCGACGACCTCGTCACGTTCGATCGCGACTTCGCCTATCTCAGCGGAGTCCCCTACGCGGGAGTGGTGCCGCTGTGAGTTCCGACGGCTACAGCCCGAACGTCCAGTGGCACAGAGCGATCAATTCCGACTCGCTCGACGAGGGCGAGGTGACGGTGTGCACCGTTGGCCTGAAGTCCGTCGCGCTGACCAAACTGCGCGGCGAGTTCGGCGCCATTGACAACCGGTGCCCTCATCAAGGCGGGCCGCTGGGGCAGGGCACCGTGGAGAACGGAAAGATCCGGTGCCCCTGGCACGGCTTCGATTTCGACCCGTTCACCGGTGAAGCTGCGGGAGGGCCCGATTTCGACGTCCCGACTTACCCTGTCGAGGTTCGCACGGACGGGGTCTACATAGGCACGCCCGCGCCTGCAGCACACGTGCGTACGGTCAGCGACGTGCTGGTCGAGACGATGACCAACTGGGGAGTCGACACGGTATTCGGGATGGTCGGGCACTCGAATCTGGGCATGGCGGAGGCGATGCACCGCGCGGAGGCCGAGGGCAAGCTCCGCTACTTCGGCATTCGTCACGAGGGGGCGGCCGCCTTCGCGGCATCGGCCTACGGCAAGCTGACCGGCAGACCCGCCGCCTGCTTCGGCATCGCGGGGCCCGGTTCGACGAACCTGCTGACCGGTCTGTACGACGCGAAGGCCGACCGCGCACCGGTACTGGCCCTCTCGGGCAACGTGGACTCGTCCGTTGCCGGCAAAGGCGCCTTCCAGGACATCGACCTACTCGCCGCGTTAGGGGACGTTTCCACCTATTCGGCCATGGTCCGCTCGGGATCCGACCACGCCGAACTGATGACGATGGCACTCAAGCACGCGGTACTCGGGCGCGGAGTCGGACACCTCGTGCTGCCCGACGAGGTGCAGGTGCTCGCGGCACCGCAACAGCCCGCCTCCGGCCCCACTGGGCGGATTCCCGACCTGCGGGTGGGCCCGCCCGCACAGGCGCTCGCCGAGGCACTCGCTGTCATCGAGACTGCCGCCCGGCCAGTCATCGTGGTGGGCGCGGGTGCGAAACAAGCTATGGCACAGGTTATCTCACTCGCCGAACGGGTGAACGCCCCGGTTCTGACCACCTTCAAAGCCAAGGGGCAGATCTCGGACCGGCATCCACTGGCCTGCGGTGTCCTCGGCCGTTCCGGAACACCGGTGGCGTCCTGGATGATGAACAAGGCCGACCTGTTGCTGGTGTTCGGCGCATCGTTCTCCAATCACAGCGGTATCTCCCCCTACAAGCCGACGGTTCAGGTCGACACCGATCCTCTGATGCTCGGCCGGTTCCGGCCCGTAACAGTGCCGGTACTCGGGGATGTGGGTGTCACCGCCCACGCGTTGGCGGAGTATCTGCGCGTTCACCCGGCGATCGTCGACCAACGCCCGGAGATCGCCGAACGCTGGGCAGTGTGGCGCACAGAGAAGGCCCGACGTGCGGCTGTAGCACCGGGCAGCGGGCGGGTGTCCGCCGCGACGGTCTTCCACGAGCTGAATGGGCTGGCACCCGAAAACGCCGTCATGACAGTCGACGTGGGCAACCACGCCTACTCCTTCGGGCGGTATTTCGAACCTACGTCACAGGCGGTTCTCATGTCGGGCTATCTCGGTTCGATCGGCTTCGGCTTCCCGGCTGCCTTGGGAGCGTGGGCGGCTGCCCCGGACCGTCCGGTCGTCGCCGTCACCGGCGACGGTGGGTTTGGCCAGTACCTCGCCGAATTCACCACAGCTGTCAAGTACGGCATGAACATCACCCACATTTTGCTCAACAACGGCGAACTCGCCAAGATCAGCGAAGAACAGCGCAGCGCCGAGTATGCGGTCTGGCAGACGTCGCTGCTGAATCCCAACTTTGCGGCGCTGGCCCGTGACTGCGGCGCCTACGGCAAGCGTGTCACCGATCCGGCCGACCTCGGGTCCGTCATCGCAGAGGCACTCGGTCACCCCGGACCGGCCATGGTGGAGATCATGACCGACCCCGGATCGCACTAGCCGTCGAGAGCGTCTCGCATCGCGTGTTGCCGATCGGAATCGAGGATGTCGACGACCAGCCGGCGGACGACTCGCACATGGCAGGGGCCGCCGCCTGCAGGTGTGTCAGTCCTTTAATATGCTTGACGACAACATACTTCGATGTCGAAACGGTGCCCGCATCACCAGGAGCGAATGTCGTCAGAAGTGACTCGGGTGATCGGTCAACGCGACGTCGGCGGTGGTGGATAGCGCCCGGATGGCGAACTCGTGTCCGCGCTGCAACCGGTTCCGCCCGTTGGGTCCGTCGAGGTTGAAGACGACGCCATCCCCGGTGTACTCGGTCGCGCCCACGTCCGAATCCTTGACAATTAGGTGGCACCGGTGGCTCGGTACTGGCCTGAATTCGACGCTCGGGGAAAACAGCACGTCGAGGTTCGACACCTGTTGTCCCACACCTCGGGAGTCTCGGGCTGGAATCCGCCGGTGCGACTCGAGGATCTCTACGACGTGCGCGAGGCTGCCGCCAGGTTGGCCAACCAAGCGCCCTGGTGGACCCCCGGGTCTGTGTCGGGCTATCACCTGCTCACCTATGGTCACCTGATCGGCGAACTCGTCTACAGGGTGACCGGTTCGTCGCTGCGCGACTTCGTCCGCGACAACCTGACCGGTCCGGTTGGCGCCGACTTCCAGCTGGGTGTGCGCGAGGAGGACCTCGGCCGGGTTGCTGACGTCATCGCACCCCCTGGGCGCGTCGATCTGACTGCCCTGAATCCTGACAGCGTTGCCTACAAGACGTTGTCTACGCCCGCCTTGGTCGCAGATGTCGCCAACACACGCGTTGGCGCGCAGCCGAATTGGGGGCGGCCAACGGACACGGCAACGCGCGCTCGGTGACTGAGGTCTTGGCCCCCTGTCTCGTGGAGGTGCGGCGCTGTCCGGGAGAAGTCTGTTGAAGTCCAGCACGGTTGACCTCGTCTTCGACGAACAATCCAGCGGCACCGATCTGGTCAACGGGCTTCATCTTCGCTGTGGGATCGGGTACGCCCTGCCCGACTCCCACACGCTTGCGTGGATCCCCAACGGCCGCATCGCATTCTAGGGAGGCTGGGGCGGTTCCATGGCGATCATCGACCTCGACCGCCGCCTGACCATCAGCTCCGTCATGAACAACATTGGCCGCAACATCCGCGGCTCACCGCGGGCAGCGGCGTACACGACGGCCATCTACCGGGCCCTCGGAATCGACCACTGATCCTGGAGAAGCGCGCGACGGGAAAATGGAGCGCAGCGCCAGATGATCGTGCGGCCTTTGCTCATACAGCTCTGTTCTCCCTGAAATCGTTGTGGGACAGAGTGGATGGCAAATACCCGGGCCGGGCACCGCGGACCTCGCCGCCAAAGCCTTGATCAAGGCGACGTGAATGCCGATCGAGGTCGACGACGTTTGAGCTCTTTGATTTGGAGGCCAGGACTTCATCACAGGAGCGGCGATCTTCGTCACTTGGGCCTCAGGCTGTGGCGTCGATTGCGCTGACAGTGATTTCGAAGGGGCCCTGCTGTTTGTCGAGAATGTAGATCGCCACCTGGCTGATGCTCGAAGGGTCCAGGGTCTGTGGCGCGTCGGGCGCGGGATCGAGGCGCATACCAACCGGCTCGAAGCCCTCGATGGGCAGTTCGTAGGTCCGCTGGACGGCGGCCTCGGTGGGGAAACGCTGGATGTAGGACCAGGGCTGTCCTGCAGCGCCCACCTTCAACAGGTAGGTCTTACCGTCGCCCAGGGCGTGCACGCGGAGCGATTTCGCGCCGGCTGCTCGTCGCCCGATACCGGGGTCCTGCGGACTGCGGGCCGAAGCGAACCCGCCCTTGTTCTCCAGCGAGATGGTGCCGGAGAACACGAGGCCACCATCGCCGAACGTGATCTTCGAGGTGGACATACCGCCCATGACGGGGTCGTTGACCGTGGTCCAGGTGGTCACCTCTTGGGCATCGTCGAGGTTGACGAGAACGACGTTTGAACTGGCGGCGCCTGACTCTGCGGTGGGGGATGGCTCGGGGCTTCCGCATGACGCCGCGAGAAGCGCCGAGCATGCGAGTGAGATGCCGACAAGGCCCCGCCGGAACCGATGACCTCTGAACGTGTGGGGCCGGCACCTGCCCATCAGGTCAAGGTATTGGCTTCGGCACGTCACCGTACCGTCGCCGACATCAACAGCGATTCGGGTCGGCATCCATCTCACGGCTTCGCATGGGCATGCCATCGATCACGGCATAAATTGTTCGCAGGTTCGGTACCCCGTTGATGCGCAGTTTCTCGCCGCCGTCTTTTCCGATCAGCAGCACGGTGAACGCATTGCCATCAATCGCATATTGGTTCACCAGCCGTCGGGACTCATCGGCGTCGATGAGCTGACCATCGAGCGTGCTGGTGCCGTCGGCCACCACCGAGCCGAGCACCATGTCACGACCATCGAAGTCGCACCGGGTGGCCTCGATGCGGCTCAGCGTTTCGCCGAGCCTCGGATCGCTGTCCGAAGGCGCGAACAGAACTAATGGACGACGCTCCCAGCGGTAGTCGCTGAGCTCGGAGGCCATGGCCGTAGCTGATCCGAGGACAGAGCTCGTCACCAAAACAACGAGCATCAGCGCGAATCGCTGAACACTGTGCTTGTTCACCATGGTTGTTCTCGACTCTACCGACCCATGATCGGTTGTCGAGAGCATCACATCAGAATCCGAAATAGACCGCGGCCATGTCATCGTCGCCGTGGCCGGCCTCGCTGGCAGCGTCGAAAGCCGCGCGGACGCCGTCGACCAGTACTGTCGAAAGCCCGGATGCAGCAAGTGCGTCCATGATCAGTCCCGTGTCCTTGCGGACCCCGTCGACGCTGAACTGCGGGGCGTAGGACGACTCCAAGATGGCCTTGCCCTTCGCCTGCAGGAACGGCGAGTCCGCCGCAGCTCCGTCCAACGCGTCGAGCATCAGCTGCTGGTCCACGCCAAGGCTCTCGGCGAGAGCAAAAGACTGGCCGACGGCCGCGGCCAGAGCGCTGATCCACGCGTTGCAGACCAGCTTCAGCCTCGAGCCGAGACCGGGCTGATCGCCCACCCATATCGTCTTGGCCCCAATCGCGTCGAACGCCGGCATCACCCGGTCATGCAAGGCGGGGTCGCCCGAGGCCAGTATCACGAGCTTGCCCTGCTCCGCGGGCGCCTTGGTCCCGAGCACCGGGCTGTCCAGGAAGGCGACGCCTTGCTCGGCAGCAAGCGACGCAGTTCGTGAAGCACCTTCGACACCGACCGTCGCGCACTGGACGAATACCGCGTTGTCCTCCATTGTCGGCAACACCGACGCCATCACCTCCAGCGTCGCTGTCGTGTCGAAGAGCATCGACACCACGACGTCGGCGCCGGTGACGGCCTCAACCGGATCGAGCGCGACAACGGCACCATCGTCTGACAACGGCGCCGACCGCTCTGCCGTACGGTTCCACACCGTGACCGCGATCCCCTCGCGCAGGAGTGATCGCGCCATACCCGCGCCCATGGCGCCCGTACCGAGAACGGTTACTCGCATCACCTCATTGTGCCGCGACGACGCAGCAGACGCGCTCGGCCCGTGACTTTGCGCTGTTCCTGATGCACGGTTGGCACAGCCAATTGCATTGTGAGGCAGGCGGTGTGACGACACACCCGATGCTTGTCGGCACCTCGCGGCTACGGAGCGAACCCTTCCGGTAGTTCGATGTCGTCGACGGCGAGGTTCTCCTCGAGGTGTGCCACCGACGACGTGCCGGGGATCAGCAGCACGTTGGGAGCCACCGACAGCGTCCACGCCAGAGCGATCTGTGCAGGAGTGCGGCCGAGGTCGGCTGCGGCTCGCTTCACAGCGGGGTTACCCAGCACCGGGTTGTCTGCGGTGAAGCCCGAACCCAGTGGAAAGAAGGGGACGAATGAGATGTCGTGTTCGGCGGCGAGGTCGAGCACCGGTTGCGACGACCTGTCGACAAGGTTGTACGCGTTCTGCACAGTGACGATGTCGGTGCGGTCGAGTGCGATCCGCAGGTGGTCCACGGAGACGCCGGACAGACCGATGCCTCCGATGAGGCCTTCGTCGCGGGCGGCGATCATGGCGGTCAGCTGCCGGTCGAACAGTTCGCGGTCGACGGGTCCGACGGTGTTGGGATCCCCGGAATGGATGCGCAGGTTGACCGCGGCGAGGCGGTCGGTCTGCAGGGTGTGCAGGTTCTCCTCGATGTCAGCTCGCAGCTCATCGGGTTCTTGCGCGGCGATCCAGTTGCCGTCGCCATCGCGCCGGGCGCCCACTTTGGACACCAGCGCGAGGCCCTCGGGGTAGGGGTACAGCGCCTCGCGGATCAGCTCGTTGGAGACGTTGGGGCCGTAGAACTGCGCGGTGTCGATGTGGTCGACGCCCAGTTCCACCGCCCGCTTGAGCACCGCGATCGCCTGGTCGTGATCGCGCGGCGGCCCGAACACACCGGGGCCGGGAAGCTGCATTGCACCGAAGCCAACGCGCTTGACGGTGTAGGAGCCGATGTGAAAGGTCGTCATGTTAGGTATCTACGCGGTCGGTGCGCGATTTCTTCCACGTCCGCGAAAAAGGTGGCGCTCTGACCGGCCTCGGCGGTCACCTCACGTATGCAGATTCCACTGGCCGCAATCCTGGGCCAGGACGTCGTTGACGTCGACTTCGTAGCCCCCGACCAGCGGGCCCGGATTCGACTTGGTGGCCACGATGCGTTGGTAAAGAACGGCGTTGGGGTGAACCCGATTGCCCGACCAGGCCTTGGTCTGCCAAGCCCACACGCGTCCGGGGGTGCGGGAGTTCCCGATGACGCCGGAGACTGCCGCCCAGTGGCACACATCGATGCCCCCGTACACTCCGGTGCGCTGCACGCCCAGCACGGAGTTGATCCCGTAGAACCATTGCAGTGCAACGCTGTTCCATGTATCGAGGCTGATGTCCTCGTCGACGGAGAAGAAGATCGGAGCGTTGCGGGCGCCACCGGCCGCGGTGTGCAGCTGCCAGGCTGCCCGGGCGTCGGCGACACCGCCGGCGTACCCGCGGGTGAAGTCCGACGGTGCGCTGCCGCCCGGCTTTCCGTACTGGTAGTTGCTGATGATCACCAGCCCGGCTCTGGCCAGTGATTCGGCGTAGGGCCGGGTGATCGGCTTGGCGCCGAAGTTGGTGCCGGGACGCGAGAGTGAAACATAGTTGACCACTCCGGCGTACCCGGCGGCTTTGATGTGTTCGGCCGGAATCTGGTGCGCGGCGTAATCGATCAGCATCGGAGCGGCGGCTGCCGCCGTGGGACTGCCGAGGCCAGCGGACGCCGCGCTCAGCCCCGCCAGCGTCGACGCAGCGGCGGCGTATCGCAGCGCGTCGCGCCTCGATACCGGGCGTGGCGGACGAAGGCCACGATTCTCCGGTGAGTCCTGCACGGGCCGATGTTAACGATGAGGCGGGTGTTGATCGGGAAGCCTCGCCGGGTGGGTTCCGCCGCCGCGATCTCCCGCACCGGACGCCACGATTTAAAAGTCGATACAAAATTTGCTTGTCAGCCAACCAACATGTGAGCTAGGTTACCCCTAGGTGCTCAGGGCCGCCGTTCACACACCGTCGACGCAAACGCTCGGGCATGTTTATTCACGGAGAGGTGCTTGTCCTCATGGGCGAACTCAACAGCGATTCGGTGCGGATGAACCGCAAGATACGTACTCTGGCCGCGATCACAGTCGGGAACTCGTTCGAGTGGTACGAGTGGGCGATTTACGGCATCTTCGCGCCGTTCATCGCGGCGGCGATGTTCGACAATTCAGATCCTGTATCGGCGTTGTTGTCTACTTTCGCCGTCTTCGCGGTCGGCTTCTTCATGCGTCCGATCGGAGGCATTGTCTTCGGTCGGATTGCCGACTGTCGGGGTCGCAAGTTCGTGCTGGTCATCACCTTGCTGGTGATGGGAGCTGGAAGTCTGCTCATTGGCCTCTTGCCCGACTACGACAGTCTCGGCGTGTGGGCTTCGCTGCTCTTGCTGTTGGCTCGGATGCTGCAGGGCTTCGCCCATGGTGGCGAAAGCGCCACGTCGTATTCGTACATCGCCGAACTCGCGCCGCCGCAAAAGCGTGGAGCCTGGAGCAGTTTCGCGTACGTGGCGGTGCTCATCGGAACTGTGTTCGCGTTCGTCCTCGGGGTTGCGCTCACCGTTCTCCTGGGGCAGGAGGCTGTCGCCGAATGGGCTTGGCGAGTGCCGTTCATCGTCGGGGCGGTCGGATCCTTCTGCGTGCTGCTCCTGCGGAGGAAGATGCAGGAGTCGGAGGTGTTCACCCAACAGTCGCAGCTTTCGGCCACCGCAGTGAACACGTCCTCGACGGGTCTGCTGCGCCCCGTGCTCATCTGTATCGGATTGATCTGCGGTCTGACTGTATTTCAGTACACCTGGCTCACATACATTCCGAGTTACGCGATCGTGCACCAGGGTGTATCTGCGCAGTCGGCCTACCTCGCCCTCGCAGGTGCGCAATTGATAGCTCTCGGTTGTCTTCCGTTGTGGGGGCGCCTCAGCGACAAGATCGGGAGACGACCAGTCTTCATCGGGTGGGCTCTGCTCGTGATAGTCCTGCAGATACCGTTGTTGACTCTGGCTGGAGCGAGTGCCTGGTCGCTGTTCGTGGCCTGCACAATCGCTTGGGTGCTTGCTACCGCAACGGGCGCACTGCAGGCCGCTGCGCTTGCTGAACAGTTCAGTACCCGTCAGCGCACGATGGGAATCGGGTTGGCCTTCTCGGTGTCGGTCGCCGTGTTCGGCGGTGCGACACCGTATCTCAACGAATATCTGCATGCTCACGGATACAGTTGGCTCGCCCCGGCATGGGTGATCGGCGCAGCTCTGGTCACAGGTTTGACGGCGTGGCTCATGCCCGAACGAAACGGTGCGGACCTCGCTCACGTCGGGAACACGCCAATCCATCAAACTGAGAAGAGCGCACCATCACGGTGAAATTAATGTTTGTCGAAAGACCACTGTCTAGCAGACCGTAGAGGAATGGAGATCGATCCCATGACGCAGGAGCACAAGCGCCCGCGCGGACGCCAGACCGAACGGCGACTCGAGGCTGAGAACAAACTGCTGGTCGCCGCCGCCGAGCTCATTGGTGAAGTCGGCCCGACGCGTATGACGTTCAACGACATTGGCACCCGCGCCGGATACAGCCGGGGACTCGCCAGTCATCATTTCGGGTCCAAGAACGCCCTCATTCGCCGCATCATGGACACGGTTACCGAGGATTTTCATCGAGACCTCGCCGCGCACGATCCGGATGCCGACGTCCGGGACGGAATTCGTGAGATCGTCCTTGCCTACTATCGCGGGCTCGGCAAAAGTGATCCGATGATTCGTGCTCGGGTGGCGCTGTGGGCCGCGGCGGCAGTGGAGGGGTCAGAGATCGATCGCTCGCATGTCGCTGCCGCAGAGGAGCGGTTCAAGGATGAGATCCGTACCCGGATCACCAAAGGTATTCATACCGAGCAACTTCCGCGCGACCTCGATACAGAAGGATTCACCACAGTACTCATCGCAATGCTGCGCGGGGTGGCTGTGCAACTGCTGCTCGACAACTCGGTTGACCTCGACCGGGCGGCAGCCGAGACGCTGGCATTCGTTGACGGTCGACTCTCGCGTCGACCTCAAGAAGAATCGATCTAGACCCTAACGAGGCCGTCTTTCCTCGAGGGCGGCGCCGGCACACACAACCACCGGATGCAGGTCTCGAAGTTATTGGCTTGTTGACAAACAAACTGAACGCGACAGCGCATGACCGTACGGAGGATCCATGACCGTTACCCAACCTGTTCGATCAGCTGTCGTCACGGGCGGCGCCAGCGGAATTGGCTTCGCCGCTGCAACCAAGCTGCGTGCCCAGGGTTATCTCGTGACTGCCATCGACGTGATGGAACCTCTGAACAGACCGGCCGGTATCGCCTTCCAGTACCTCGACGTCGGCTCAGTGGCAGATTGGCAGCGATTCGCCAGCACTCTCAAGGAAAGCGGCGATGGGCTCGACGTGTTGGTCAACGCCGCAGGTGTCCAGGGTGAGCTCGGCCGATCCACTCTCGCGGAGTGTTCGATGGAGAACTGGAACCACGTTCTCGGCGTCAATCTGTCCGGAACGTTCCTGGCATGCCAGAACATTCTGCCGCTGATGCGTGATCACGGATCGATAGTGAACATCGCCTCCATCGCCTCGTACTATCCCACCGCATACAACGTGGCTTACGGTGCCAGTAAGGGCGGCGTCGCGCAGCTATCCAAAACAATTGCCGCCCTGGGCGCTCCGCGTGTGCGGTGCAATTCTGTCCACCCAGGGGTCATCGCGACGCCGATGGTCGATCGGATCCTGACGACCTCGGGGGCCTCCTCGGACACCGATTTCGTGCGCAGGGTCCCACTCGGTAGGCAGGGCACCGCTGAAGAAGTAGCCGAGGTGGTGGCCTTCCTGGTCTCCGACGCCGCCAGCTATGTCACGGGAGCGGAAATCACCGTCGATGGCGGCAGCCGACTCGTCCGCTGACCGCGGGCGACACGAACCACAAGGAGTTTCTGATGGATCACCTCTTCCGCACCGAACGGGAGCACCGCACGCTGGGCAGAATCTTGCAACGACAGGCCGCTGCGCATCCGGACGCCGAATTCCTGGTCACGGATGACCACGGCTGGACGTACGGGCAGTTCGAACAGTGGACCAACCGAATCGCCGCCGGCCTCCAAAACCTTGGAATCGAGCATGGGGACAGGGTGCTCGTAATGCTGCCCAACTGCGCCGAATTCGTTGCGGTGTGGTTCGCGTGTGCGCAAATCGGCGCTGTGGAAGTGCCGGTCAACACCGCCTATAAGGGAATGTCCTTGGAACACATCGTCGCTGACAGCGGTGCGAAGGTCGCCGTGGTCGCGGCGGAGTACCTGCCGCGCTTCGTTCCCGGTGAGAAAGCATTCGCGGGTCTGCGCCATCTCATCGCACACGGCTCAGTGCCGTCGGCGTACGTCGACCCACGGCTACGTGACTGGTCGGTCCTCGAGTCAGACCGGGAACCGGTTCGGCCTGTGGTGAGGTCAACGGACCAGATGGCAATCCTCTACTCCTCCGGTACTACCGGTAGATCCAAAGGAATCCTGCTCAGCCACAACTACTTCTGGTTCAGTGGTGTCCGTTGCGCGGACCATGGGCGAGTCACCGAGAGCGATCGGTTGTACACCTGCCTGCCTCTGTTTCACGCCAACGCGCAATGCCTGACCCTGATGACCGGCTTGGTGTCTGGCGCGTCGGTGATTCTCGACTCTCGATTCTCGGCCTCGAGATTCTGGGACCGGCTACGTCAGTGGCGGGCTACCCGATTCAACTACATCGGCGGAATGATCCCGATTCTTCTCAAGAACCCGCCGTCTGATCTCGATCGGTCACACTACGTGGAACTCGCCTTGGGCGCGGCTGCGCCCGCCGATCAATTCCGTTTGTTCGAAGAGAGATTCGGCGTCACCTTGTTGGAGAGCTACGGCCAGACGGAGAACTGTGTGGCATTGGCGAACCCGATCGACGGTCGACGGGTGGGTTCGGTGGGCAGGGCCATCTGCGGTTACGACGTCGCTTTGGTCGACGATCATGATGAGCCGGTGTCGGTGGGCGAGATCGGTGAGTTGGTGTTCCGGCCGCGTTTTCCGGACATCATGATGACGGGCTATCACGGGATGCCTGACGCTACGCTGGAAGCCAGCAGGAACTTGTGGTTCCACAGCGGAGATCTACTCCGAAGCGACGACGACGGCTACTTCTACTACGTCGACCGCAAGAAGGACGCCATTCGACGCCGGGGTGAGAACATCTCGGCGTTCGAAGTCGAGCTCGTGATCAACGCTCATCCCGACGTCATCGAATCCGCCGCGATTGCGGTATCTTCCGACGTCGGCGAAGACGAGGTGATGATCTTCGTTGTTCGCCGCCCGCAATCACAGCTTGACGAGCTGAGACTGATCGAACACTGCGACAGCCGCATGCCGTACTTCGCCGTACCGCGATTCGTCGAGTTCCGTGACGAGCTTCCGAAAACCCCGACTCATCGTGTTGAGAAGTATCGCCTGCGTGCTGAGGGGCGAACGGCACGTACCTGGGACCGCGACACCTCGAGCTTCGAGCTCACCAGATAACTACATCGAGAGGACACCTGATGATCACCAGCACGGGCGCCATCGCCCAACTCGGCTTCGTCGTGACAGATTTGGACAAGGCGGTGAAGCACTGGGTTGAGTTTTTGAAGGTCGGGCCCTTCTTCGTGGCCGACGAGATCAAGCCGGAACTGTTCGCACATCGTGGCCACGCCTCGGACGCAGCCTTTGCCGCCGCGTTGGCCAACACGGGCAACATGCAGATCGAGCTGATCCAGCCACTCGGCGACTCCCCGAGTCTGTGGCACGAGTTCGCAGCATCGGGCAGGCAAGGGCTGCAACATGTGGCCTACTGGACGGACGATTTCGACACGGAGTTCCAGGCGGCGCAGAATGCCGGCTATCGGCTTGCCCATGGAGGGGTCCTCAGCGGAGGGCGTTTCGTCTATTTCGAGACCGATGACCCGGACGGTTACGCTGTCGAGCTCTCCGAGCGCAGTCCCGCCAAGCGTGCGGTCTTCGGCGCCATCAGGAACGCTGCGGTCGGGTGGGACGGCCGCGTCCCGATCCGACCGTGGGCAGAAGCGCTGGACCTGGCGGCCACCACCGCGACCCCCGGCAACAACTGATGCGTGCCGTCATCGCAACTGAGCAGGGGCCGGCACTCGCCGAGGTCACCATTCCTATGTTGGCCCGAGATGCGGTACTGGTGAGGGTCTACGCTGCCGCGCTCAATCGCATTGATCTCAGGATGGCTCGAGGTCTTGTCCATGGCGCGTCGGGCGGGTTGGGTAAGGCCTGCGGCATGGAATGGGCTGGCGAGATCGTCGAGGTCGGCTCCGATGTGACCGGCTGGGCCGCCGGGCAGCGCGTGATGGGTGCCGTCGCAGGCGCATTCGCAGAGTTCCTCACCGCGGACCCCGGTGTGATCCTCGAAATCCCAGAGGCACTGTCCTACCACGAGGCCGCGACGCTACCCGTCGGGTTGCAGACAATGCACGACGCGCTGGTCACGCAGGCACGGTTCCGGGTCGGACAGAGTGTACTGATCCAGGGCGCAAGTTCGGGCATGGGATTGATGGGGTTACAGATCGCGCGGGAGCTCGGCGCGGGCTTGGTCATCGGCACGTCCACCGACGCCGATAGACGCCGGCGACTCGGCAAGTTCGGAGCGGATCTTGCTGTGGACTCGCGCGCCGACGACTGGGTAGCCGCCGTCCTCTCCGCTACCGGTGACGAGGGCGTCGATATTCTTTTGGATCTCGTTGCCGGCCCGTTGGTGATCCCTGCTATGCAGGCCACCAAGGTGGGCGGCCGGGTGGTCAATATCGGACGGGTGGGAGGCGAACAAGGCGCTGTCGACTTCGATCTGCACTCGTTGCGGCGGATCCAGTACGTGGGAACAACCTTTCGCACAAGGGGTCCGAAGGAGGTCAGCGACGTCGTCGCGGCAGCCACTCGGGATCTCAACGAGGCCATCGGTGCCCGCCGCATCATGATGCCGGTCGCAGGTGTGTATCGGCTTGATCAGGTGGATGAAGCATTCGCCCGGATGGAACGCAATCAGCACTTCGGCAAGCTCGTGCTCGGCGTTGTGGAACGACAGGAAGGAACAACACCGTGAACGAGAAACCGTGGGTGGCCGGCGCAGGTGTTCTCCGGCTGGTTCTCGGACGCTGCACCGTTTGCCACCACACCTTCTTCCCGCCTCAGCTGCACGGCTGTGAATCGTGCGGTTCTGGGGCAGAAGGCCTGACGACTCTGACGGTACCCGCGACGGGGACGCTGACCGCTGCGGTGACCGTCGGCGCGCATCCGTATTTGACAACGCCCTTCACTGTGGGCGACATCGTGCTTGATCAGAAATCGGTTGTTGTGCAGGCGATTCTGGCTACTCCATTTCCGGCGGGGGAGCGCGTCGTGGGCCACCTGGAAACAGACCGAAGCGACGAGTTGGTGGTCTTCACCGCCGATGGGGAGTCAGCCTGATGGGTAGGAACTTGTTGAAGGACATGCCCGTCTACGTAGTCGGCATCGGAATGTATGGCTATCAAAGGCCCTCGGCGACGACCTATCTGACCATGGGTCTGGCGGCGGTCCGGGACGCGCTCAGCGATGCCGCGATCGTGTGGGAGAACGTGGACAGCGCGTTCGTCGGGTCGGCAAAGATCGGGATGGCTGCTGCACCCACCCTGACGCGATACCTGGGCCGCACCGGCCTCCCCGTCGTGCAGGTCGAAAGTGCGTCAGCGTCCGGGTCGGTGGCTTTCCGCCAGGCGGTTCTTGATGTGGCCAGCGGGCGATGTGATGTGAGTCTCTCAGTAGGCGTCGACAAGGCTGAATTCCCTCCAGACGCGGTGAGCAAGTCGGGAATTCCCGGACTGGTCGACGGTCGCATGGAGTTCCACACCATGTTCGCGTTGCGCACCGAGCACTGGTTGGAGCAGCGCGCAGCAGATCCCCGGCGGCTCGGCGAGGTAGCCGTCAAGAACCACCGCAATGGGGCGCTCAACCCGTATGCGCAGCGGCGCAAGGCGCGGACGCTCGAAGAAGTGCTCGAACCGCCATACATCTCGGGCACCCTGACCCGCCTGCAGTGCACACCTGTGGGAGAAGGTGCCGCCGCTGCGATCGTGGCCTCCGCGGAAGGGTTGACCCGGTTGGGTATTGAACGTCGCCGTTGTGTCAGGGTGCGCGCGGCGGTGCATCAGACACAGCCCAATCGTGACAACGCGGTGGGGAACGAAGAGGAGGCCGTGACGCGCGAAGCGGCGCGGGAAGCCTACGAACAGTCTGGCATCGGCCCGGACGGGCTCGACATCGTGGAATTGCACGACGCGTTCTCGGTAGAGGAACCGATGTACCTGGAAGCCATGGGGGTTTGTGCAGAGGGCAAGGCGCTGCATGATCTCGCGCACGGCGCGCTCGACATAGGCGGGAGGGTGGCGGTCAGCCCATCCGGCGGGTTGCTCGCGATGGGACATCCCGTCGGCCCGACCGGAATTGGTCAGGTCTGCGAGTCGGTGCGTCAGCTCCGCGGTGAAGCGATCGGCCGCCAGCATGCAGATGCCGCCACCGCACTGGTCCATATGGTGGGCGTCGGTGGTGTCTGCACCATACATATTCTCGAGAACGAGGCAGAGGTGAGCCACCGGTGATCAGCACAGCATTCACCGAACGCACAGGCATCAGGCATCCCATCCTGTGCGGCGGAATGACGGGGCTCGGCACTGCCGAGTTGATTGCGGCTGTTGCGAACGCCGGGGCCCTGGGTTTCCTCACCGCGCTCACCCAACCCACACCGGAGGCGTTGGCGCGCGAAATTGCGCGAACCCGTGGTCTCACCGACCAGCCGTTCGGGGTTAACCTGACGCTCCTGCCGACCATCTCTCCAGTGCCGTACGACGAATACCGCGGCGTCATCATCGATGCCGGCGTTCGATTCGTGGAGACCGCCGGATCGAATCCCAAGGATCACATCGCCGATCTGAAGGCCGCCGGTGTCACCGTCATCCACAAGGCGACCAGCGTCCGGCACGGACTGACGGCGCAGCGGATGGGCGTCGACATCATCAGCATCGACGGATTCGAGTGTGCGGGCCATCCTGGGGAGGACGACGTTCCAGGACTGGTGCTGGTGCCCGCGGCTGCGGACGCGCTGGACGTACCGGTGATTGCGAGCGGCGGTATTGCTGATGGGCGGGGGCTCGCCGCTGCGCTGTGCTTGGGCGCGTGCGCAGTCAATATGGGCACCCGGTTCATGGCAACGGTCGAGGCTCCGATTCACGACCACGTGAAACAGCAACTGGTTCGCAACAACGAGTTGGACACCGTGCTGGTCTTCAGGAACCTGCGCAATACCGCTCGGGTGGCTCGCAACGCGATCTCCGAGGAGATCAACCGCATCGGACGCGACCCGGAGTCGACGTTCAGTGATGTTGCGGAACTGGCGTCGGGCGCGCGGGGCCGGCGGGCTGTTCTGGGTGCCGGTGACATGGAGGGCGGGATGTGGTGGGCCGGTCAGGCACAGGGGTTGATACGTGACGTACTGCCCGTCAGTCAGCTTGTGAAATCAATTGTGGCGCAGGCCGAGGAAGTTCTGGGGCGAGTGAGGGCGCAGTCGTTGACCGCAACTGGAGGGCAGTGATGAATAGCAATTGGTCAGCTGATCTGTTTACCGGGCCGGAGGAGCTGATGGTCTACTCGGCGGCGGCGCGGGCCGAGCGTGGTGAGGGCAATCTGGGGTTCATCTCGGCGGCGTCGAAGTGTTTTGCCTCTGATATCGCCATGGAGGTCACCACCGATGCGGTGCAGTTGTTCGGCGGGGCCGGGTGCACCGCGGACTTGCCGGTGGAGCGGATGATGCGTGATGCCAAGATCACCCAGATCTATGAGGGCACCAACCAGATCCAGCGTGTGGTGGCGAGCCGCGCACTGCTGCGCTGACAGCCGGTGATGCTGCCGGACTGTTGTGCGGGAGGCAGCGGTTAGTCGCCGTCATGTGGCCCGGAGGCCACCGAGTCTCGGCAAAGCACCATGATTGGCCATTTCCTCCAAACTGGCGGCAGACAGCGGAGCGTGCGACAGCCGGACGTTCTGGTGCTTGAGAAACGCCTGCGCCGAGACTCAATCGAGAGGTGCTGCGAGACGACCCGGCCTGATTGACGACTCACAGGCCAGTACTGACAACTGCATCAAACGCGGTCGCCGAGTGTGGAGTTGAGCTGCGCGTAGCGTTGTGGCGACCGGGCTTTGATGATGTATGCGCCGATAACGCCGATAGCCAATGAGGCGAACAGCATTGCGGTGAAGGTGATCTGCAGCCAGCCGCCGCCGCCGAGCAGCACGTCCATCCCTGTGACCGCGTACCAGAGGAACGGCAGCAGACCGGCGATACCGAGCAGTGGTGCAATGAAAGTGTTCCAGGGCCGCTTGTCGACATCGGAGCGGCGGAAGAAGACGAAGATCGCGATGCTGGCGATGGTCTGTAACAGGATGATCGCCGCTGCGCCGACGCCTGTCCACCAGGTGAACAATGTGGTGTAGGGATCCAAGCCGAGGACTGCGAAGATCGCGACTACGACCGCGACCATGCCGATCTGGACGTAACACGCCAACGCGGGAGACTGCCGGGTGGCATGTGTAGTGCCGAGCTTGGACCAGATGACCCCTTGTCGGCCCAGCGAATACAGGTACCGGGCGACGTTGTTGTGGAAGGTGAGGATGGCAGCGAACAAGCTGGTGATGACCAACAGCTGGAAGGCTTCGGTGCCGACGCGCCCAAGCACGCTGTCGCTGACTGCGAAAACCAGGTTGCCGCCCTCGGTTCCGGCCAGGTCGACAACGTTGCTCACCCCGACGGCGTTGACGATCAGGAACGCGGTAACCGCGTAGAACACGCCCATGAAGATCACGGAAGCATAGGTGGCGCGGGGCACGGTGCGCTTGGGGTCCTTGGCTTCCTCGCCGTAGATCGCGGTACCTTCGAACCCGATGAAGGACGCGTGGGCGAACATCAGCGCGACCCCTATGGCGCCGGCGAACACCGCCGACGGTGCAAATGGTTCGAACGAGTAGTCGCTGATCGGTGTCGGTGAGTTGAAGAGGATACCGATGTTGAGGATCAGGATGATCGCGGTCTCCAAGGTCAGTAGTACGGCGAGAACGCGCGCACCGGCGTGGATCTGGCGGACACCCAGGAACAGCGACGCCCCCATGGCAATGAACGAGAACACCCACCACGGAACCGGTACGCCGCTGTGTTTCGAAACGAATTCTGCTGCGTAGTAACCGAAGCCGCCGATAACGCCAAGCTGGATGGCGTTGTAAGCGAAGATCGCCAGCGAGGCTGACCCGAGTCCGAGTGGTCGGCCGAGGCCTCGGGTGATAAAGGCGTAGAACGCGCCCGCGTTGGTGATGTGTTTGCTCATTGCGACGTAACCGACGGCGAAGATTGTCAGCACGACGGCCACCAGCACGAAGGCGCCAGCGATGCCGACACCGTTGCCGGCGCCGATGATGACCGGGAACAGCGCCACCACCACGGTCAACGGCGCTGCGGCGGCGACGACGAAGAATACGATGCCGAGCACGCCGATCTGGTTGCGGGCCAAGCCTGCTGGGCCGTCTGGCGCGTCTTTCACGGTGGCCAGCGGTTGAGGGTCATCCTGATGCAGCATCGCAGGTCCTTTGCGGTGAGGTTAGCGGGTGGTCTTGCTTCGAGCGGCAAACTTGACGACCTTGCGCAGCGCTGGGCTGGTCGCGACGGTGTAGCCGAGCTTCTTGCCGGCTTTGGTGTCCATCACGGTCTCCATGGCCCGGTCGATGACGCCGGCCTTGGGGGCTGGGCCGACGCGTCGGGCGCTGGGGGCGGGGGTGCCGTTGAGATCGGCGATGACGACCTGGGCCGCGTTGTGGCCGTTGGCGCCCATCACCCCGCCGCCGGGGTGGGTTCCCGAGCCGCACAGGTAGTAGTTGCCGACGGTGGTGCGGTAGTCGGCCAGCTCCGGCGTGGGGCGGTTGTTGAACAGCTGGTCGAAGAACATCGCGCCGTGGAAGATGTTGCCGCCGGTCAGGCCATAGTCACGTTCGAGGTCCTTCGGCGTGATGATGACCCGCTCGAGGATGTGTCCGCGTAGGTTGGGGGCATAGCGGAACAGCACCTCGAGCACGCGGTCGGCCCATTCGTCGCGGAACGAGTCCCAGTCGGTGCTGGACAATTCAAACGGAAGTTGTTGCACGCCAAGGGTCATGGTGTGTTTTCCCTTGGGCGCCAGCGTATCGTCGTGGGTGGATTGGATGACGGCTTCGATCACGAAATCGTCGGGTATCTCTCCGCGGCGTTCGGCCTCCCAGGCCCGCTCGAAGTTCTCGATGGAGGCGCCGAGGATCGCTTGGGCCTGGTGCTGCGGACCGAATTCGCCTGCAGGGAAACCAATGTAATCGGGCAACTCGTCGATCAGAAGGTGGATACGGGCCATCGAGCCGCGGGCGTCGTATTCCTGGAGTTTTGCGGTGAGCTTGGCATCGATGGCGCCGGCCGGCAGCAGTTGCAGCATGGAGCGCTGGGGATCGGCGTTGGAGACGACTGTGCGTGCCGAGATGGTTTCACCGTTGGTGAGCTTGACACCGGTGGCCTGACCCTTGGTGACCACGACCTGCTTCACCGGCGACTTCAGCCGGATCTCGGCGCCGTGCGCCTCGGCGCTGCGGGCCATCGCCTGGGTGATGCCACCCATGCCGCCCTTGACGAAGCCCCACTGGCCGAGCGTGCCCTTGAACTCGCCAACAGAGTGGTGTCCGTAGACGTAGCCGGTACCCGGGGTGGACGGTCCACCCCAGACTGAGATCATTCCGAAGAAGGTGAAAAGCCCCTTGATGTGTTCGTTTTCGAAGTATCGGTCCAACAAGTCCTTTGTCGAAAGCAGAACCATTTCATTGAACAGATCTTCGGCGCCGGCAGCTTCGAACGCGGCCAGCACCTGGGAGCGACTGGGGGCAGGCGACATCAGGAACGGCGTCAGGATGGACGCGAACTTCTTGACCCGCAGGCCGAAGTCCAGGAAAGCGCCGGCATCGCGCTTGGAGAACTTCTCGATCTCCTTGAGGGTCTTGTCCATGTCTTTCCACATGAACAGGTGGCTGCCATCGGGGAAGATGCTGACCTCATTGGCCTCGGTCTGGTACATCTCGAGGCCGTAGCGCTCGAGTTCGAGATCGGCAATGATCTCGGGCCGCAGCAGACTTGCGATGAACGCGCATGAGGACCAGGTGGCGCCGGAAATCAGTTCCTCACTGGTACACGCGCCGCCAACGACGTCGCGGGCCTCGAGGACAAGAACCTTCTTGCCTGCCCGGGCGAGGTATCCGGCGGTGATCAGCCCGTTGTGTCCGGCGCCGACGATGATCGCATCGTAGGTGGTGCTGTTGCTCATTGAAGTTCTCCAGAGATGGCGTGGGTGAAGTAGGTGCGTACGGTGGCCGGGTCGACGAGTTTGTCGAAGCCGTCGATGACCGGTTTCAACGTGGGGTGGGTGTCTCGCAGCTGCTCCCACGCCGCCCAGTCGCTGACCTCCATGACCTCCAGGATGTCCGCTGGCGCCCCATCAGGCGCTTCGTCGACGCGGAACGCTTCAAACCGCAGCACGATGTCGCTGTGGGCCAGGCATGTAGGCCGGTCCACCTCGGTGGAGAACCGCTCGAAGTCCGCCGGGTCCACCCCGGGCAGCATCGAGAACAGATTGACCGCTATTACGGAACGGCTGGGGACAGTCATCGCGGGGACTCCATCTTTGTGCTGAGAGGCGGTTCTGATCAGGATGCGAGGTTGATCATGATGTGCTTGATCTCGGTGTATTCCTCGACGGAATAGATCGACATGTCGTTGCCATGACCGGACTGCTTGAAGCCGCCGTGGGGCATTTCGGACACGATCGGCAGGTGATCGTTGATCCACACTGTGCCGAACTGGAGCTTGCGGGCCGCCCGCATCGCACGACCTACGTCCCTGGTGAACACCGAGGCTGCCAGGCCGTATTCGACGTCGTTGGCCCAGGCGAAGGCCTGCTCCTCGCTGGTGAAGCGAGTGGTCGTGACCACCGGACCGAAGACTTCTTTCTGCACGATCTCGGAGTCCTGCACGGCATCGATCACCAGAGTCGGCCTGTACCAGAAGCCAGGGCCGCTGCCCAGCCCGCCGACGGCCAGTGCCGCGGGCCCGGAGCTGATCGCCCGGTCCACGAAGCCCGCGATGCGGTCGCGCTGTCGTTCGGAGATGACGGGGCCCATCTCAGTGGATTCGAGCTCGGGCTGACCCATGGCCACCTTGGAAACCGCTCGGGTGAGCTCGGCGACGAATTCGTCGTAGATCCCGTCGGCGATGTATACCCTTGAGGCCGCCATACAGTCCTGCCCCGAGTTGCCGTAGCCGCCCTCGCAGATCTTGGTGATAGCCAGATCGGCATCGCAGTCGTCGAACACCAAAACCGGTGCTTTGCCGCCTAATTCGAGGTGAAGACGCTTGAGATTGTCGGCGCCGGCGCGGGCGACGACCTTGCCGGTGGCGGTGTCACCGGTCAGCGAGCTCATTCTCACCCGAGGATGGGAGGTCAGCGCCGCGCCCACGGTGTCGCCGTGGCCGGTGACGACGTTGAAGACGCCGGGCGGGAACAGGTCGGCAGCGAGTTCGGCCAGCCGTAGCGTGCTCAGCGGGGTTTGCTCACTGGGCTTGAGTACCAACGTATTTCCGGTCATCAGGGCAGGGCAGATCTTCCAGATTGCCATGACCAGAGGGAAGTTCCACGGTGCGACACTGCCCACAACCCCCAGCGGATCGCGGCGGATGATGCTCGTGTGGGTGGGGGAGTACTCACCGGCGGCCCGGCCTTCCAGCACGCGGGCTGCGCCCGCGAAAAAGCGCATGTTGTCGACGCCGAATGGAATCTCATCACGGGCTACCGCAATGGGTTTACCGACGTTCTGGGACTCCAGCTGTGCGAATTCTTCAGCGTGCGAATCCAGCCGGTCGGCCAGCTTCAGTAACAGCTCAGCCCGCTGGCCCGGGGTGGTGGCTGCCCAGCCGTCGAAGGCCTGTTCTGCGGCGGCCACTGCACGATCCACGTCAGACGAATCGCCGACGGGGACCGTGGCGATCTGTTCGCCGTTGGCAGGATTGATCACCGCTTCGGTCGCGCCGCTGGCGGCGGAAACATGCTCGCCTGCGACGAACATGAGCTGGCCGTCTGCCATGTGAGGTTTCTCCAAACTGGGGCCCACGACCGGAGAGCGGCTCGTGCCCTATTGTTGAACAGTTGACATGGAGAACTTAAGCACAGGTGACCGGTGTCCGCAAGACAAACAAAGTGAAAATGGGCGACGGCCACGGCCGTTACCGCACTCGTGAGAACAGTTGATGCCCGCGATTCCGCGCCCAAGCGCGGCGCAGGCACCAGGAAACCCGCGGAGGGCGTCGAACCAAAGGTGGATAGCGGGCGGGCCGCGAACCCGGGTTGGCGTGTCAGCCGGCCGTACGCTTGGCCAATATCTTGCGTACCTCATCGCGGTTTTCCGTGATGATATCGGCGATTGTGCTGCGAGCCAGCTCTGGATCGCGGGAGGCGAACGCCGTGACGATCCGCTGATGCTCCTCTTCCAGGGCTGAATCACTCTCGTACTCATGGTGATCCAACGACAAGACAAGAAGGAAGTACCGGAGATCGCCGAGAAGCTCGCCATAGAACTTGTCCAAGCGCGGGCTGTTCATCAACCCGACAATTGCGCGGTGGATATCGAGATCCTTCTCGACGATGGTGCGCGGATCCTCCGTCGACATCGCAGCCTTCAGCGCATCCATCGCGGCAGTCAAGGGGGTGAGGTCGGTGTCGGGCCCTATTGACGCCGCGGCCGCAGTCTCCAGATGAAGTCTCGCGCGGTAAATATCGAGAACCTCTTCGTCGGAAGGGTCCCAGACCGCGAGGCCACGGTTGAAAACGTAGCGAACCAGGCCCGTCCCCTGCAGGAGTCGCACGGCTTCGCGAACCGTGTTACGCGAAATTCCCAGGTCATCGGCGATCACACTTTCCCTGATGCGCTCGCCGGGCTTGAGCTCACCTTCGAGAATCATGTCCATCAGGCCGTCGGCAATCTGTTGTGCGCTGCTGCGTCCGACGATTTGGATGCGATCTGCCACAGACATAGCGTCAGCGTACAACTGTTCAACAACGCAGATGGCTCAGCGCTCGCGGAGTCAGCGGTGTCCTTGGCCTGGACACGCCTGCCCTAATGTTCTACAGTTGACACGGCCGCGCCGAGTGTCGGTGCAGATCGATCGAACACAGCTCGACACACACGTCGATCGCGATTGACGTATCCCCCCGATCGCAAAGGAACAGATCTCGGATGCCGAACGCCGTCGACAGCTGTCCAACACTGATGCGTTATTCCACACAGTCCGGACTGACGCAGGAAGCGACGCCGTGATCGCCGGTTCGGATGAACTCGCGCAGATCGCCCGGGAGAGCGCGCTGGAGTCCAGCGCCGAGAAGTTCCCCGAAGAGCAGGTCGCAGCCGAACTCCGCCGTCTGTACAAGCTGACGGGCCAGCTGAACCGCATTCCCACCGAGAAGGATGACACGTTCCGCCTCGCCACCGCACGCGGGCAATTTCTGGTCAAGATCGCTCCGGCTACGGAGGCCGCCCATATCGTCGATCTCCAGTCTGCCGTCATGCAGCACCTCGAGGATTCCGCGCCAGCCATCCCGGCCCAGCGGCTTGTTCGCGGCATTTACAGCCAACGCGAGTCCACGGTCGTCGATCCGAACGGCCAGGACCGCATCCTACGAGTATTGAGCTACCTCGAAGGCGATCTTCTTGCCACGGCGAAACCCACTCCTACCCAGTTCGCAAGCGTCGGTGCGATGTTGGCCCGGCTGGATTCCGCACTGACCGACTTTCGCCACCCGGAAGACAGCCGGCTACTGATCTGGGATCTGAAGAACTTCGTGCACATGCGTCCGCTGCTGGAAATGGTCACCGACCACGACGATGTGGCCATGGCGACGTGGATCTTCGACCAGTTCGAGGCCGTCGTCGCGCCCAGGCTGCGAACCTTGGAAACGCAGGTCATTCACGGCGATTTCAGTCCCTTCAATGTCGTAGTCGACCCGGCATCCAGTCAATTTGTCACGGGGATAATCGATTTCGGTGACGTGGTGCGCAGCCCCTTGATCTTCGAGCTCAGCGTCGCGGTGGCCAACCAGATCGGGGTAGACCAGAAACGGCCCTGGGACAGCGCTCTCGACATCGTGCGCGGATACCGCTCTGTGCGGCAACTGGCAGACCATGACGTTGCCTTGTTGGCGATTGCCGGTCCAGCGCGGCTTCTTCTGCGCGCGTTGATCTTCAGTTGGCGCGCAGCCGTTCATCCCGACAGTCGTGACTACGGACTGTCGCATTCGGCACTCGACTGGACCAGGCTCCGTTGCGCGCTCTCGGTAGCCACACCCACCGTCGAGACACTGCTGACATCTACAGGTGCAGCAGCTGCTCCGACAGGAAAGGAATGACGATGACCAAGGCCTTCACCCCCAAAGCGTCCGAGCCGATGGTGAACGGGTTCGACAGGTCACGCATCGACGAGCTGCCACCGCACACCCGCGAACAGGTTGATGCCCGCGACCGTCTTCTCGGACCCGGCTACCGACTCTTCTACGAAGATCCGGTCGAAATCGTGCGCGGCGCGGGTACGTTGCTCTATGACGCCGACGGCAATGACTACCTCGACGTCTACAACAACGTGGCAAGCGTCGGCCACTGCCACCCTTACGTCGTCGATGCCGTGCACCGGCAGCTGTCCACGCTGAACACCAACACGCGGTACATCCAGCAGTCCATTCTCAGTTTCAGCAAGCAGTTCCTGGACACCATGCCTGCCGAACTGGCTCACGTCATGTACACCTGCACCGGATCCGAGGCCAACGATCTCGCCATGCGCGTGGCCCGGTACTACACCGGAAACCAGGGCATCATCGTCACCTCCGGCGCCTACCACGGGCTCACCGCCGACGTGTCGGCCTTCTCGCCATCGCTGGGCGTCGGCGTCCCGCTGGGGCCCCACGTGCGCACCATCAGCGCACCCGACCGACTCCGCGCCGGCGGAGACGGCAACCTGATCGCCGCCATGCACCGTGAAATCACCGAAGCCATCGCCGATCTGGAACGCCATGGTTTCGGCGTTGCGGCATTCATAGCCGACATGATCTTCTCATCCGACGGCATCTACGCAGACCCCGCGGGCTTCTTGCAGCCCGTTGTCGACGAGATCCACAATGCCGGCGGCCTGTTCATTGCCGACGAAGTACAACCCGGTTTCGGGCGTACCGGTCAGCACTGGTGGGGATTCCAGCGGCATGGTTTGGTACCTGACATCATGACCACCGGCAAGCCGATGGGCAACGGGATCCCTATCGCCGCCGCCGCCTTCCGCCCCGAGCTTCTCGTGGAGTTCGGCCGCAATATCCGCTATTTCAACACTTTCGGCGGCAACTCGGTGTCCATCGCAGCTGCCCAGGCGGTGTTGGACGTGATCAACGACGAAGGCCTCATTAGCAACGCGGAGAAAGTCGGCGCCTATATCCAGACCGAGATCGCCAGGCTGGCAAACGACTACGAACAGATCGCCGAGGTGCGCGGAGCCGGGCTGTTCATCGGTGTGGACATCGTGGCCGACCGTGAGTCCAACACCCCAGACGGAGAAGCGACCTTGCGCGTGGTCAATCACATGCGCCGGCGCCGTATTCTGATCTCTGCATCGGGCCCACGCGGCAGTGTCCTCAAAGTGCGTCCGCCGCTGCCGTTCTCGATCAGTGATGCTGACCGCATGCTGGAGAATCTCGCGTTCGTTCTCGCCGAGGAGCTTCATTGAGCGAAGAACGCCGGGCGCAGCGCTGCTCGCTTGGATGGCGTCGCTGATGACAGCGCTACAAGACCACGCCGAGATCGTCGAATTGTTGGCTACCAGTGGCGTCGAAATAGACACCGCCAGCAGGCGTCTCGCCGAGTACAGTTACGACGCATCGAACTACCGCGTCGCGCCACTGGCGGTTGCGTTTCCCCGCGACCCCAGTGAGGTCAGCCGTCTTGTCGCGGTGTGCCATCGTGCCGGTGTTCCCATCATCGCGCGAGGTGGTGGCACGTCGATGGCCGGTAACGCCATCGGCAGGGGAGTCGTAGTCGATTTCTCGCGGCACATGAACCGAATCGTCTCCGTCGACGACACGAGCCGAACCACGGTCGTCGAGCCGGGAGTCATCCTTGCTGATCTCACCGAAGCTGTTCAGCGCAGGACGGCGAACCAACTGACCTTCGCTCCGGATCCATCTAGCAAGAATCGCGCCACCGTAGGCGGCTCGATCGGCAATGACGCCTGCGGCAATCACTCAGTTCGCCACGGCCGCACCAGCGACCACGTAGTGTCCCTGGACCTGGTGCTCGCTGATGGAACACGACTCACCGCGACCCGAACTGGACTGCAGGCCACCGACCCCGATGATGCAGGCGCCGTTGAGCGGGCCAGTGAGTTGTCTGCCGACCTGAGATCGCTTGCCGCTGGGTACATGCCGCAGTTCCGCCTCGAGTTGGCGCGCATCCCACGGCAGGTGTCGGGCTATCAACTGGCGAACTTGCTGCCGGAGAACGGTTTCGATGTCGCCCGCGCACTCGTAGGCAGCGAAGGAAGCTGCGCGATCGTGGTGGGTGCCACCATGCGGCTGGTGGATATGCCGCCGTCGGCGTTGCTGCTGATCGTGGCTTATGACGACATCGTGGATGCCGCGCGCGACGTCACGACGATCCTGCAGTATTCGCCGGCTGCGATCGAGGGTATCGACGAGCAGATCGTGGCGACGATGAAAGCGCGGCGCGGACAGAATGCGGTCTCCGCGCTGCCCACCGGACGCGCCTGGCTCTACATCGACCTCGACGGGGACGATGAAGCGACGGTCTGGGCCCAGGCAGAGAACCTCCGAGCTGACCTGCGCGCGAATGCGCGAGCTCTCGATTGCCGCGAAGTCCGCGACCCCACGGAGCGGCAGAAGCTGTGGCGCGTTCGCGAGGACGGGGCCGGCCTGTCATCGCGCCTGGAGTTGCCCGACGGATCCAGCGTCACCTCGTGGCCGGGATGGGAGGACTCTGCGGTCGCTCCGGAGAACCTGGCCGATTACCTTGCCGACTTCCGGCTCCTGCTCGCCCAGCACCACCTGATCGGTGTGATGTACGGACACTTCGGGGCCGGCTGCATGCATATCCGCATCACGTTTGACCCCCGCACATCCGAGGGGCGGGAGGTGATGTCCACCTTCCTCACCGCGGCTGCACGCCTGGTGGTCAAGCACGGCGGAACCCTGTCGGGTGAACACGGTGACGGCAGGGCACGGTCGGGCCTTCTGCCGGAGATGTATTCCCCGGCCATCATGGAGGCCTTCGCCAGGTTCAAGCATCTCTTCGACCCCACGAACATCCTGAATCCCGGGATGATTGTCGATCCGGAGCCGGTCACCGAGCACCTGGCGTTGGCGCAAATTCCTGACCTGCCATGGCAGACATCGTTCGCCCTGCACGACGTGAATGGTTCTGGCGCAGGAGCATTCGCCGAAGCGGTCCAGCGCTGCATCGGCGTGGGACGGTGTCGTTCCCATGGCAGTGGCGTCATGTGCCCGAGCTACCGCGCTACCGGCGACGAAAAAGACTCCACCCGTGGACGCGCCAGGGTGCTGCAGGACATGGTTCGCGGCGCGCGCAGTGTCGAGCAGGGATGGGCGTCTGAGGACGTACGCGAGGCACTGGACCTGTGTTTGTCCTGTAAAGCCTGTTCGTCGGACTGCCCGACCGGCGTGGACATGGCGACGTACAAGGCGGAGTTCTTCGACCATTATTACCGGGGGCGGTTACGCCCTCTGGCGCACTACTCGTTGGGTTGGCTGCCTCGCTGGCTGGCTCTGACATCACGGGCGGCGCCGTTCGTCAACGGTGTTCTGGCCAGTCCGCTGCGCTCGATCGGACTGCGCCTCGGCGGGCTGACCTCCGAACGGCCTCTTCCGCGCTTCACATCCAAGCGTCAGCTCCAAGACGAGCTCAAGTCCTACCGCACGGAGAACGGCGATGTGGTGCTGGTGGTGGATTCCTTCACCAAGGGATTCCGGCCCGAGGTTGCCGGAGCGGCGCTTCGGGTCGTCGAGGACGCCGGACATTGTGCCGAGGTTCGCACGGATGTCTGTTGCGGTTTGACCTGGATCTCGACCGGACAGCTGCGGCAGGCGCGAAAACTCCTCCTGCACACTGCCACTGCTCTCGATGACGGGACAGACCGTCCGATCGTTGTCACCGAGCCGAGCTGTGCAGCGGCGCTGCGTAAAGACCTGCCCGAGCTGGTCGACACGCCTGCCGCGCGCCGGGTCGCGCGGCGCGTGCGCAGCTTCGCCGAACAAGTCACCACGCAAAGTCACCGAGGCTGGATACCGAGTGTGGCGTTGCCGTCCACGGTCACCGTCCAAACTCACTGCCACGAGTACGCCGTATTCGGTGCCACAACGCAACACCGGGCGCTGGAAGCCGTAGGCATCACGCGCATCCGTGAGGCAACCGGATGCTGCGGCGTCGCCGGTAACTTCGGTTTCGAGCGCCAACACTTCGACGTCAGCATGGCCGTTGCCGAACAGGCGCTTGCGCCGGCACTGAGGGCTGACCCGAACGCCGCGGTGCTGACCGACGGATTCAGCTGCCACATGCAAGTCCGGCAACTCACCAACAATTTCTCGCCGAGCGCCTCGTCCCACCTTGCGCAGATCCTTGACCCCCGTCGCCGACAGGAGCCCCACCCATGACCGCACCGACGACAATGAACACCGTCTCTTCCATCCCCACCGGACTGCTGATTGGGGGCCACTGGCGAGAAGCCGCCGGCGGAAATGTCTTCGACGTGGAGAACCCGGCCACCGGCGAAGTGCTCGCAGCTGTGTCCGACGCCGGCCCGGCCGATGGTGACGACGCGCTGTCAGCCGCAGTCGCTGCGCAAGCATCCTGGGCGCGTACTGCACCGCGGTACCGCAGCGAAATCTTGCGCCGAGCCTACGATCTGGTGATGGCCCGGCAGGACTGGCTTGCGCAAGTGATGACGTCGGAAATGGGCAAACCGTTTGTTGAGGCCAAAGGCGAAGTGGCCTACGCCGCCGAGTTCCTGCGATGGTTCTCCGAGGAAGCAGTCCGCATCTCCGGTGACCACACCACCACCGGGGACGGGGCGAACCGAATCATCGTCACCCGGGAGCCTGTCGGACCTTGCGTCCTCATCACGCCATGGAACTTCCCACTGGCCATGGGAACACGCAAGATCGCACCTGCAGTCGCCGCCGGATGCACCATGGTGCTCAAACCGGCGCCCCAGACTCCCTTGACCTCACTGGCTTTGGCCGCAATCCTCCAGGAAAGCGGGCTTCCGGCGGGCGTTCTCAACGTCGTCAACACCACCGATGCGGCAACCGTCGTGCAACGCTGGATGGCCAGTGGCAAAGCCCGCAAGGTGAGTTTCACCGGCTCCACCGAGGTGGGCAAGCTGCTGCTGCGGCAAGCGGCCGACACGGTGATGCGATCGTCGATGGAACTCGGAGGAAACGCGCCCTTCATTGTCTGCGCCGACGCTGACATCGATACCGCCGTCGATGGTGCGATGGCCGCCAAAATGCGCAACATGGGTGAAGCCTGCACGGCGGCAAACCGCATGTACGTGCACCGCGACATCGCCGCGGCATTCTCCGAGCGCCTCGCAGCACGGATGGCGGCACTGAAGGTGGGCAATGGACTCGACGAGGGTGTCGAGGTGGGACCGTTGATCGACTCGGCCGGCCGCGCCAAAGTGCAACGACTCGTTGATGATGCGCTCGGGCGTGGCGCCACGGCGCTGACCGGCGGTCAGCTGCCGCAGGGCCCGGGTTACTTCTACCCGCCCACCGTCCTTGCGGACGTGTCCGCCGACTCCGACCTGATGACGACAGAGGTGTTTGGCCCGGTGGCTCCGGTCATTCCGTTCGACGATGAAGATGAAGTGGTCAACCACGCCAACGACACCGACTGGGGTTTGGTCGGATACGTGTTCACCCAGGACATCGATCGTGCATTCGACCTGAGTGAGCGCCTCGAAGTCGGCATGGTGGGTGTGAACACCGGAGTCGTTTCCAATCCTGCTGCGCCCTTCGGCGGGGTGAAGCAGTCTGGTCTGGGGCGTGAAGGCGGCAAGATCGGTATCGACGAGTTCCTCGAGTACAAGTATCTTTCGGTGCCGCGGCGCAAGGGCAGCTGAGCATTTGCAGCCTGGAGAGTCTTGTGGCGGCGCTGTCGAATTGAATGCTTGTCTGTTGTGTAGCTTTCTGACCGAGCTCACGACTGCGGCGTCGCCTCGAGCAGCTCCGCGACGCGCTTGGCGCCTGTATGTCCCGGGGCCACGCCCTGCACCAAGGCGGTGATCGACTCGGCGTTCTCCGTCCGCAGTGGAAGGATGCGTTGGTACTCCTCGGAGTCGTACCACCGCGCTGCGGACTCCATGTCGGGGAAGCGGAGCACGACCAGGGTGCCGTCACCCCAGTTGCCTTCTCGTACGTCGGCATCGCCGCCGTGGATGATGAACTCGCCACCGAAAGGGGCCATCGTGGAATCGATTTCGCGCATATAGCGGATGATGTCGTCACCGAAGTTGACGGCGCGCAGGCAGGCCACGGCGTAGGCGGGTACGGATTCGGTCATGTGGCCAGCGTCCGTCGATCGCGCCGTTCCCGCAATTACCCATGGGGTAAGCGCCCCGGCGCACGGCAAACCACGACACCGCGGCATTCCTCAACGCGGCGCACCAAGCGGGGCGTGGGCGCTGACGGTCGAGGGCCGGTCGAACGATGACAGATCCCCTCCGCGCATCTCGCGCTCCACGAAGTGGTGTGCTCGGACGCCGAGGTGCGGCACCTCTGGATCGGGATCAGCAACCAGCGCGGCATGAGATAAGGACCTACAACTACAGCAGTGATCGGAGCGCCGGTGCGGATGCCGATTCTCCGGCATCGGCGGAAAGGCGCAGCGTGATTCTTTTGATGGCCAAGTTCGGCGTCGCCGCTGAAGATCTGCAGTCGTGGCTGACAGCGACGAAGGACCCCGAGCATGATTTGGGTGAGTGCGTTCCTCGGTTTCGACGACACCGACCACGACGCCGGAGTGGCGTTGTGGCGTGAACTGACCGGATACTCGTTGTCGCCGAACGGCGGCTTCTTGAGCGCGGGACGAGTGGACTCCGGACCGAGCGGTCTGCGGCTGGACGTGCATGTCCCGGACGTCCGTGCCGCCACCGAACAAATCCGAGAGTTGGGCGCCACCGTCGCCGAGGGCGGTGAGCCGGTCGTGGGCCGCTCTCCCGGCGGCCTGGCGTTCCGGCTCATCGGTGATTCAACCCTGAACCCCACCTTGCCGAGTCAATGGCCGGGCGGGCACACCAGCCTGGTCGATCAGGTCTCGATCGACATCCCGCAGGAGCATTGGGTGGCCGAGTCGGCGTTCTGGACCGCTCTGACCGGGTGGGAATCGGTGACACTGCCCGGTTTGTCCGAGTACGCCTTCCTGACCCGCCCGTCCGGTGCCCCACTGCGGATCATCTTGCAGCGCCTCGGCGAGCCCACGGGTACGGTGCGCGCCCACCTCGACTGGGCCGTGTCGGATTCGGATCGCGCGGTGGAAACCGAGCGGCATGTCGCCGCCGGGGCGCGGGTGGTCCAGGTGAACCCGATCTGGACCGTACTCGATGGTGTTGTCCCGTATTGCGTCACCGATCGCGATCCGGCGACGGGACTGCACCACACGAAGTGAGCTGAGCAGTCTCGTCCACGGTGACAATGGGGCATTGGCCTGACGGCCGGCGGCTACCCCAGGGCCTCAGAACTGACTGCCGCCACCGTCGACGTAGATCTCCGACCCGGCGATGGGGATCAACAAACCGAGCCCGTACCACGTCGTCGGCAGCAAAGAGGAACTCTTCATCCGTGCGCTGGAGCGGTACGTGCGCTCGTACCACGAGCATTTGGATGCAGTGCTGGCGTATCCCATCGTCTACGAGGTGCTCGAGTCGTATCTGCGCTCGACCGTGAAGGCCGTCCGTGCAGGGAACGAGCCGGGGTGTCTGTCCATCCATGGCGGGCTTGCCTGCGGGCCGAGCAACGCGCGCATACCGCAAACTGCTTGCCGATTATCGCCATGGCATCGGAGACGCTGTGGCGAACGCACTGGCCAAGACAGTGGATGCATCCCGGTCGGTGGAAGGCATCGACACCGCGGCCTTGGCGGGCTACGCCGTGACGATTGGGCAGGGGCTTGCCGTGGATGCCGCGGGGGGAGTGCCGCAAGCGAGGCTGGACGCCGTGGTCGACGTGGCGCTGGCGGGGCCCGGGAGCTTCCTTGCCCCTCGAAGTATTGCGGAGCGGGCCGACCGCGAGCCCGAAGCGAGGTAGCAGCCGCTGCCGCAGAGGCGCGCTGGCCTGATGGCTGACTCGCGTAACCTTTCGGCTAGGCCACGGGTCACATTGGCGCCCTGGATAGTCGCGAGTCGGCGGCAAAGTCGGTGGGGTGCGGACGCTGCCGGCGTCTGCTTCGGCCACTACCGCACCAGACGGGTCAGGGCCAGACATGGAGTGGACATCGTCGGTGTCAGTTCGTAGCCTTGCCCGGGACATCAACAGCCGGGCCAGGGTCGGTCCTCAAACGAAGGATCGTGACAATCCGCGTGACCGGGGTGCGCCACTTCCTTGAGCGAACGTTGTGCGTTTTGGCGACCGCAGTGTTGGTGGTCGCCGTGGCGATGGGCGACGTCAAGGCGGATCCCGCGGCCGACGCACTGTCCAAGCTCAACGAGTTGTCCCAGCAGGCGTTGGAGAGCCGGGAGGCCGTCACAGCCGCTCAGGGCGATGCCGACGCCAAACTGGCTGAGCAGGAGGCGGCCGCGGACCGCCACCGCGCCGACCTGGCTGCCCTGGACGTCGCCAACTCACAGCTGGAGCCCTATCAGGCCGCTGTCGACCGGGTGGCGGCGATGAACTACACGAGTGGGCGCGACGGTCAGTTCGCCGCCGTGCTGACCGCAGCCTCGCCGCAACAGTTGATCGATCAGCTATCGCTGCAGCGGGCGGTAGCCGCTGAGGCCGCCGCGCAGTTGGAGGGCTTTCGATCAGCACATGCGCGCGCGGCCGCTGCCGCCCGGGCGTCGGAGAAATCGGCCGCCGACGCCCGCGCCGCTGCCGAGCGGGCCGCCGGGGTGCGCGCCGAACTGCAAGCCAAGCTGAATGAACTACTGCGTCAGATCGCCGCCGCGGAGGCGCAGTACGCGGCGTTGACACCGCAGCAGCAAGCGCTGATCGACAATGCACCTCCGCCGCCAATCGCCGCCAGACCCGGCGTGCCGCCCGGCGACGTCGCCCCACCGCTCGCGGAGAACCCGGAGGCCTTGCCTGTCGGCGTCGCGTCAGAGGCGGGATTGCAGCCCAACACCGTCCTCGCCGCCCGAGCCGTCAGCGCACGGTTTCCCCAGATCTCCGCCATCGATGGGGTCCGGCCGGACTCGAAACCGTGGCATCCCAGCGGCCTGGCGATCGACATCATGATTCCCAACCCCGAAAGCCCCGAGGGCATCGCGCTCGGAAACGAGATCCTTGCTTTCGCGATGAGCAATGCCGCCCGGTTCGGGCTGCAGGATGTGATCTGGCGGGGCACCTATTACACGCCGGCCGGTCCGCAAGCATCGGGTTACGGCCACTTCGATCACGTGCACATCACCACGACGCCGCGCCGCTGAGCAGCTCAGCGCGGTTCGCAGTCAGGGATGGAAATTCCACTGGCCGCAATCCTGGGCCAGCACATCATTGACGTCGACTTCGATCCCACCGACCACCGGCCCCGGATTCGACGCAGTGGCAACGATGCGCTGGTAGAGGACTGCGGCGGGGTATATCTGATCACCGGACCAGGACCGGGTCTGCCAGGCCCACACGTGGCCGGGCGAACGCGATCTGCCGATGACACCGTCGGCCGCCGCCCACTGGCACGCCTTGATGCCCCCGTAGATCCCGGTGCGCTGCACTCCGAGCACCGAATTGATTCCGCGGAACCATTGCAACGCAACGTTGTTCCATGTCTCGCGGTCGATGTCGTCGTCGACGCTGAAGAAGATCGGTGCACTCCGGCCGCCACCGGCGGCGGTGTGCAGTTGCCAAGCGGTGTTGGCGTCGACGACGCCGCCGGGGTACCCGCGGGTGAAGTCCGACGGCGCCGTCCCGCCCGGTTTGCCGTATTGGTAGTTGCTGACAATCACCAAACCGGCGGCGGTCAGCGACTGCGCGTAGGGCAGGGTGATCGGCTTGGCGCCGAAGGACGAGCCCGGTCGCGAGGTGGAGACGTAGTTGATCACCCCGACGTGCCCGGCTGCTCGGATGTCCTGTGCCGGGATCTGGCGCATCGCGTAATCGATCAGCGTGGGAGCGGCGGCCGCCGCTGGCGGCGTGCGGGCACCCGTTGCCGCACCGAGCCCGGCCAGCGCCGACACTGCGGTGGCGCAGCGCAGGGCGTCACGTCGGGAGATCGACACGAAGCGATGTTAACAATGTGGCAGATGTGATCGAAGTGACTCACCAGCCACCATCGGTTCGATGCCGTACCGTTACCCGCCGGAGTCCCGACCAGTCACGGGCGATCGCCGGCAGCGACGTGGTTGGTCAGCGTGCCGATGCCCTCGATCTCGATGTCGATCTGGTCGCCGGGGTGCAGCGGTTCGGTGCCGCCCGGCGACCCGGTGAGAATGAGGTCACCTGGGTGCAATGTGGCGAAACCGCTGAGGTATTCGATGAGGAACGGGATGTCGTAGGTCATCTGCGCGGTGGTCCCGTCCTGGCGCAGGACACCGTTGACCGTGCAGCGCAACCGAAGTGTCGACGTGGGGGACAAGTCGGTCTCGATCCAGGGGCCGACGGGGCAGAACGTGTCGAACCCTTTCGCGCGGGTCGGATGAGGATCGCTGCGTTGCAGATCGCGGGCGCTGACATCGTTGGCGCAGGTGTACCCGAGGATGTGCTCGGCGGCATCGGCCGCGCTGACGAATCGCGCGGTCTTGCCGATGATCACGGCGAGTTCGGCTTCGTGTTCCACGTGGGTGCTCACGCTGCGGGGCGGAAGCACGACGCTGGCGCCAGGCCCGATGATCGTCGACGGGCCCTTCATGAACACCGACGGAGAACCGTCGTGCCGGTAGCCCATCTCCGAGCGGTGGTCGGCGTAGTTGCGGCCCAGGCAGTAGATCTTCGACGGCGTGACCGGCGGCAGGAACTCGACGGCCTTGGTGTCGAGTTCGACTCCGGTGGCGACGGCCCCGTCGTAGGGCGCGCGGTCGAGGAGCGTTACGGTGTTGTCCTGCAACGTCGCCCACCATGGTGCGCCCGCGTGGTGCACCCGGACGTATCTCATCAGGTCTCCTGAGTGGCGGCGCCGAGGACCTTGCGAATGACGTAGGGAAGCGTCCCGCCGTGGCGCAGGTACTCGATTTCGTTGTCGGTGTCGATGCGTAGTTGCAGCGGTATGGTGCGGCGGCCGTCGATGTCGAGTGTCACCGCCGTCGTCCCCACCTGCAGCCGGTCCAGGCCGTGGATTCGCAGCGTCTCCGAACCGTCCAGCTCAGGAGCCTGCTGACCGGGAGTGAACTGCAGCGGGAAGATGCCCATCCCGATGAGGTTGCTGCGGTGGATCCGTTCGAAGCCGCCAGCGATCACCGCTCGAACCCCGAGCAGCGCAGGGGCTTTCGCTGCCCAGTCGCGGCTGGAGCCGGCGCCGTAGTTGTTGCCCGCCACGATGACGACCGGTGTTCCGGCCGTCAGATAGGTCTTGGCCGCGTCGTACACGGGCAGGATCTCGGTACGGTCTTCGGTGTACGCCCACGCTCCGCTACCCCCGGTGCCGGCGGGCAGCAGCCGGTTGTGCACTGCTGCGTTGGTGTAGGCGCCGCGCACCATCACCTCGTAGTTGCTTCTCCGCGTGGAGTATTGGTTGAAGTCGCCCGGTGCGGTGCCCGCCGCACGCAGGTAGTCGGCCGCAGCACTGACACGGGGAATGGCTCCGGCGGGGGAGATGTGGTCGGTGGTGACGTCATCGCCGAGCTGAAGCAGCGCCCGGGTCTCCAGCACCGGGGGGATGGGCGCGGGGTCCGGGGTGATCGCGTCCAGGTAACTCGGCCGGCGAATGTAGGTGCTGGCGGGGTCCCAGTGATAGCGCAACTGGTCCTGCCCGGTGAGCTCCCGCCACGCCTCGGTGCCATGGCGGATGGCTGCAGTGTTGCGCGCGAACGCTTCTGGGTCCAGCGATCGAGTGATCAGCTCGGCGATCTCGGTGTCGCCGGGCCAGATGTCGCGCAGATACACCGGCTGGCCCCCGCCGTCGAATCCCAGCGGGTCGCGGGCGAAATCGTGCAGCACCGTGCCGGCTAGTGCATAGGCCACCACCAGCGGTGGGGAGGCCAGGTATCCGTGCTGCAGCCGGGGATGGACCCGGCCGGGGAAGTTGCGGTTGCCCGAGAGTACCGCCACGGGGGTGACGCCCACGTCCAGCAGTTCCTCCATGCGGGGCAACAACGGACCGGAGTTGCCGATGCACGTCATGCAGCCGTAGCCGACGGTGTTGAACCCCAGCTTCTCCAGCGCGTCCAGGAGCCCTGCTTCGGTCAGGTATTCGGTGACCACCCGCGAACCCGGGGACAGGGTGCCCTTCACCCAGGGTTTGGCGCGAAGACCGCGCGATATCGCGTTGCGCGCCATCACTCCCGCGGCAAGCATCAGCGCGGGGTTGGCGGTGTTGGTGCAACTGGTGATCGCCGCGACGGCCACCGGACCCGGCGGCACCGGCTCTCCGAAAACGGGATCGGCGATGTCAGAGATCTCCGCGGAAGTGTCGACGGCCGACCGGAAGGAGTCGGGCACGGCGGCGAGGGTGACGCGCTCATGCGGCATCCGGGGACCGGCCAGGGTGGTTTCCACGGTGTCCAGGTCGAGAGCCAGGTGCTCGTCGTACTCCGGTTCGGGTGAATCAGGCTCGCAGAACAGGTGATTGGCGCTCAGGTAGCGGCGTACCAGTTCGCAGTGCTCGGCGGTGCGGCCCGTCGCGGCCAGGAAGGTCAGCGTCTCCTCGTCGGAGGGAAACAGGGCGACGGTGGCGCCGTACTCGGGTGCCATGTTCGACACGGCGGCGCGTTCGGCCCATGTCAGGGCCTGCACCCCCGGTCCGTAGAACTCGACGAACTTGTCGATGACTCCGTGTGCGCGCAGCATCTGGGTGAGCGTCAGCGCCAGATCGGTGCCGGTGACCCCCGCGGAGAGTCGGCCCGTCAAGCGCACCCCGACCACGTTGGGGTAGCCGATGGTGACCGGTTCTCCCAGCATGGCGGCCTGGCCCTGCAGGCCGCCCACGCCCCAGCCGACGATCCCGATCGAGTTGATCATCGGGGTGTGACTGTCGGTGGCCACCATGGTGTCCGGGTGCAGGGTCGGGATCTCGGTGCTGTCGTCGATCCAGACGGCAGTGGCCAGCGATTCCATGTTGACCTGGTGGATGATGCCGGTGCCCGGGGGAATCACACCGAAGTGGTCGAGGGTGTTCTGCGCCCACTTGATGAAGCGGTACCGCTCTTCGTTGCGGCGGAAGTCGATGGCGAGGTTCAGCTCCACGGCGTCGTTGCTGCCGTGGTGTTCGGCGATCACCGAGTGGTCCACGGTCAGGTCCACCGGAATCGCGGGCTGCAGCGCTGCGGGGTCGCCGCCCAGTTCGGCCACCGCGTCCCGCATCCCGGCGAAGTCGGCCAGGGCAGGCAGACACGTGGTGTCGTGCAACATGATTCGGTTCGGTTGCAGGGGAACTTCGCACGCCCGGGTGCGGTCGCGGAGCCGTTCGAGCATCGCGGGGAGCGAGGCGGGTGACCGTCGCGCCACATTCTCCAGCAGCACCCGGATGGCATAGGGCGTGCTGGTCAACTCGGCAGGATCGAGGACCCGGTTCAAGGGGACGTAGCGATACCGCTGGCCACCGAGAACCAATTCCGCGATACCGGGGTGTAGTGCGGCGACCGAGCTCATGCAGCCCAGTTTGTACTAATAGGCGTAAAAGTACAACCACTCACTTGTGTGGCCGAGGTGTGAGTGTGGACTGAAGTCACGCGGATGGCGGCGGACCGTGGCGGAAGACCACACTCGCGCTCAGTGCTGGTGGGGAATCCCGGTCTTGAGTTCGAGTGTGGACTTAAGTCACGCGGATGGCGGCGGACCGTGGAGCAAGTCCACACTCGCGCTCAGTGCTGGTGGGGGATCCCGGTCTTGAGTTCGCGAACCACGTCGAGGTGGGTGTACATGAACTCGGCGGCCTTGTCCTGATCGCCGGCTTCGAGCAGGTCCAGCAGCTGTAGGTGTTCCCGCGCCTGGTTGACCAGGCGGCTGCGGTCGGCCTGGTGGTTGTACTCGATCATTCGGCGCATCCGATTGACGCGCTTGACCGCATCGGCCAGGTAGGCGTTGCCCGAGCATTCCGCCACCATCTCGTGAAAGCTCGCGTTGTAGCGGAAGAGTTCACTGCGGGACAGCAGCACGATATTGCCGTGCAGCAGCGACTCCTGTTGTCGGCGATGCAGGGCGAACGCCTCGGGGTCCACCCTGAAACTCGGTTCTCGGATCCCGGCCGGTTCGATGATCAGCCGGAACCGGTAGCTCTGGTCGTGGGCCTCGGTGGTCGACAGGGTTCGGACGAACTCCCAGCCGCGCCCGGCACGGCGCCGGATCAGATCTTCTGACTCCATGCGGGCCAGCACCAGATTGGCCTGGCGGGTGGTCAGCCCGTAGCGCTGACACAGCTCCGTGGTGGTGAAGTCTTCGGTGAACCGGCCGCCGAGATGGTCATCGATGATGCGGAAGTAGAGCTGCTCATCGCTGTCGCCGTCACCCGACAGATTGACGTTGGCCAGATCGGCCGCCGACATGGCCAGATGGAATCCCCGGCGGGGCGTGCGTTCGACCAGCCCGATGTCGGTCAGAAAGGTCAGCGCGCGGCGCGCGGGGGTACGGGAAATGTCCAGCGCGTCGGCCACCCACTGCTCGGTGAGGTGGGCGCCCTGCTCCAGCTCCTGGCGGCGGATCAGGTCGATCACCCGCATCGCCAGCGCGGTGGGGGACACGCGGGTCGACAGCAGACCGCCGGATGAATGTGCCGGTTGGGCCACGCCACCTCCCTGTTCGACGGCCGGAGTGATCTGTTTGCGCTGATCGTACAAGCGCGCGGAGCCCAGCCGCGGCACGTCGGATCCGGGCCCCACGTCGCATCTTGACGGATGCTGTGACGTGAGCCATATTGTACTGATTCGCAAAACAGTACAGAGGCTGCTCCAACCGATGTTTTGGTCAACAGGTTGACAGGGCGACCAATTTTGGCGCAGACTTCACTCACACCCGGATTCGTGAGCCAGTTCACAGCGATGTGAGCCAGAGCAGGGAGGCAGTTTCAATCGTGTCCATCAACCTCAGAGCGCGTCGCCAGCGTTCGCGGACCGGCCGGATCACCGCGCTGGTCGCGGCCGCCGCAACCGCGTGCCTGGTGACGTCGTGCGGCGTGGCAGCGGACTACTCCGACGTCCAACCGGAGCTGCCGGACTACTACCCCGCCGGCTACTCCGAACTGGTCGAGGCCTCCAAACAGGAGGGCGGCTCTCTGACCATCTACTCCAACACCGACCAGCAGAGCTGGGCGCCGATCATCGACGCGTTCCAGGAGAAGTTCCCGTGGGTGGGCAGTATCAACGCCACCAACCTCGACTCCGATGAGGTGTTCCAGCGGGTGCTTTCCGAGCAGGCCACCGGACAGGATTCCGCCGACATCGTGGTGAGCAACGCCGCCGACGCCTGGGCCGACTTCGCAGACCGCCCAGGCACATTGGTGCCCTATGTGTCACCGGAGCTGAGCTCGCTGCCGGACTTCGCGCAGCCGATGCCCAACGTGTACTCGCTGTCGGTGGACCCGATCTCGCTGGTCTACAACTCCGCGCTGATCTCCGAAGAAGATGCGCCGACGAGCATCGCGGACCTCGCCAGCAAGATCGAGGCCGACCCCGACGAGTTCAACGGCATGATCGCGGTGCGAAACCCGTCCGGCGCCTTCGGTTTCACCGTCACCCGTGCGTTCGTCGAGAACGATCCCGAGGCGGCGTGGGCGGACTTCGCGAAGATCCTGCCCTACGCCAAGAACGAGACCTCGACCGGCGGCATGGTCGAAAAGGTCACCTCCGGCGAGTACTCTTTCGGATTCTTCATGGGCTCACCGGCGTTGACCGCCGAGAAGCGCACCGCCGGCCTGATCAAGGTGGTGTTTCCCACCGACGGCACCCCGCTGCTGCGGCGCGGCATCGGTATCGCCGCGGGCGCCCCGCACGAGGCGACGTCCAAGCTGTTCCTCGACTTCGTGCTCTCGGAGGAAGGGCAGACCGCCGTGTCCCGGGGCGGACTCACGTCCTACCGCGAGGGCGTTGAGCGTGCCGAGGACGGCGTGGCGACGTATTACGACGTGCTCGAGTCCGCAGGCGCGGACCGGATGATCTTCGTTCCCTACACCAAGGCCAGTGACGAGGAGATCGACGATTTCTCCGCCCGCTGGGACTCCCTGCAAGCCGGCTGAGCCGAGATAGCGACTTACCATGACACTCACCACATCTCGGGACACCGGGTTCGTCCGTCCCACCCCAGGAGAGCTCGGTAGCCCACGCTACCGGCGGTTCCGGAACATCGGCCGCGACAATTTCATCCAGTATGCGGTGCTGATCATCCTCGCGGTGTTCGTGCTGGCGCCGGTGATCCCGACGGTCTACCAGTCGGTGGTGGACCGCCCGCTCTACGAGGTCGGCGGCCTGCTTACCCTCGAGAACTACGTGCGGCTGTTCACCGAAGCCGACTTCGGCACGGTAATTTTGGACACCATCCTGTTCGCCGGCCTGACGGTGATCCTGGCGCAGCTTTTCGCCGTGCCGATGGCCATCGTGGTAACCAGGACCAAGCTACCGTTGGGCCGTCTGGTCGGCGGTTCGATGCGCTGGCCGTTCTATATCTCGTCGTTGCTGCTCGGTTTCGGCTGGATCATGCTCTACGGCCCGGCCGGCTTCGCAAGCGTGCAGATGCGCGAGCTGCTCGGCTTCGTCCCGTGGAACCTGTACTCGATTCCCGGTATGGCGCTCACCGAGGCAGTTGCCTTGGCGCCCATCGCCTTCACGTTCTGCGTCGGGGCGCTCAACCAGTCCGACAACTCGCTGGAGTCCGCCGCCCGGGTCTGCGGTGCCGGACCGCTGCGCATCCTGTGGTCGGTGGTGGTGCCGATGCTGCGCCCGCCGATCGTCTACAGCTCCGTGCTGATCGTCAGCATGTCCATCGAAACCCTCTCGGTCCCACTGCTCTACGGTCAGCCCGCCGACATCACCGTGTTCTCCACCTTCCTCTACACCAACGGTCTGCAGTCCATCGATCCGGACTACGGCGTACTCGGCGCGGCCTCGGTGTTGATCCTGCTCGTCACGGTGCTGCTGGTGGCGGTGCAGTCCAAGCTGCTGAAGAACTCGCAGCGGTTCGTCTCGGTGCGCGGTAAAGCCACCCGGCCACGGACGTTCGACCTGGGCTGGATCAAGTGGGTCGCGTTCGTGTTCATCTCGGTCTACCTGTTCTTCGGGGCCCTGCTGCCCATCGCGGTGCTGATCTTCCGGTCGTTCACGCTGGTGCTCACCCCGCTGAAGTCGCCGTTCTCCACGCTGACGTTCGACAACTACAAGCCGATCTTCAGCTACACCTCCTACTACATGTCGATCGTCAACAGTGTGGTCATCGCCCTGGTGGGCGCGGTGGTCATCAGCCTCCTGGGCACCCTGGCGGTACTGGTTGCCCGGCGCTCGAAGATGAAGGCGGGCAAGCTCGTCGAGTACTTTGCCCTGGCTCCGCAGGCCATGCCCGGCCTGATCGTCGGTATCGGCTTCTTCTGGGCCCTGGCGTACTCACCCGGCTGGCTCTCGGGCCTGCTGAGCGGCACCATCTGGATCCTCGTCATCGCCTTCGGTTTGCGTGCGCTGCCCACGGCCTACGGCAACATCTCCCCGCTGCTCATGCAGATCGGCGAGGAACTGGACAACGCCGCCCGGGTCAGCGGGGCCGACTGGTTCCGCACCTTCACCCGGGTGCTCGGCAAGCTGATCCTGCCGGCCTTCGCCGGCGCCCTGATCCTCGTGTTCGTCACGATGATCAAGGAGTATTCACCGGCCGTCTTCCTGGCGAATTCGCAGACCAGCGTGATCGGAACGACGGCACTTCAACTCTGGGCGGAAGGCAACGCGGGGTCCGTCGCGGCTCTGGCCACCATCCAGATCGCCATCACCCTCGTGTTCGTCGCCATTGCCACCCGCCTCCTGAAAGGTCACACCTCCAATGCCTGATCTGCGCGTGAAGAACGTCAACAAGACGTTCAACGGAAACAAAGTCCTGCAGGACATCAACTTCGAGGTCCACGACGGGGAGTTCTTCACCCTGCTCGGACCAAGCGGTTGTGGAAAATCCACCACCTTGGCCTGCATCGCCGGCCTGGAGTCCCCGGACGAGGGCAGCATCGAACTGGATGACACGGTGTTCTTCAGCTCCAAGAACAACACGTTCGTCGCGCCGGAGGGCCGCAATCTGGGCATGGTGTTCCAGTCGTACGCTCTGTGGCCGCACATGACCATCGCCGACAACCTGGCTCTGCCACTGAAATTGCGCAAGGTCACCAAGGAGCGCCGCAACGAGCTCATCGACGATGCGCTGGAGAAGGTGGACCTGCTGCATCTGCGCAACCGGTACCCGCACGAGATGTCCGGCGGCCAGCAGCAGCGTGTCGCGCTGGCCCGGGCGCTGGTCTACTCGCCGCGGCTGCTGCTGCTCGACGAGCCGCTGTCCAACCTCGATGCCAAACTGCGTGAGCAGGCCCGCGCCTGGCTCAAGGCGTTGCAGTCCGAGGTCGGCATCACCACCATCTACGTCACTCACGACCAGGAGGAAGCCCTGGCCATGAGTGACCGGATCGCAGTGATGGCCAAGGGCCGGATGGTCCAGATCGCCACGCCCACAGAGATCTACGAGCAGCCCGCCGCCCAGGAGGTGGCCGCGTTCGTCGGCAACTGCAACTTCCTCGACGCACACGTCATCGAGGTCAGCCCGGGCGACGCCAAGGTGAAACTCGATGCCACCGGGCAGTTGGTCCACGCCACCGGGCGGATGGACGTGCGCTCCGGTGACGCCGTGACCGTCGCTGTGCGCCCGGAACGGGTCAACATCGCCGCCGCCGGCCATATCCCGGGTGACGGCCTCAACGTGGTGCGCGCCAACGTCAACAGCGTGCAGTACGTCGGGTCCAAATACGAGTACCTGCTCTCGGTGGGCGAATCGACCATCGCCGCCGATTGCCTCAAGCCTGGACACCAGGGTGAGGTGGACCTGCTCATCGATCCCGAGAACATCTTCCTGTACCCCCAGAAGCAGTTGGCACCGGCATGATCGAAACCGTCAACCCGGCCACCGGGGCGCCGCTGTCCAGCTACCCGGTGATGTCGGATACCGACATCGACACCGCGCTCGATACTGCCGCGGCAGCTCAAGTCGCGTGGGCAGCTGAAGATTTCAAAGCCCGAGGTGAGGTGCTGCGCGCGGCGGCGACGGTGCTGCGCGAGCGTGCCGACGAGCTGGCGTTGCTGGTCACCCGCGAGATGGGCAAACCATTGGTGGAGTCGGTCGCCGAGGTGCACAAGTGCGCCACCGGGTTGGAGTTCTACGCCGACAACGCCGCGACCTTCCTGGCCGACGAGGTGTACGAGACCTCCGCCGACCGGTCCTGGGTGTCCTACGAACCGGTGGGCGTGGTGCTGGCGGTGATGCCGTGGAACTTCCCGCTGTGGCAGGTGTTCCGCTTCGCCGCACCGGCTCTGATGGCCGGTAACGCCGCGCTGCTCAAACACTCCCCGAACACCACCGGTGCCGCACTGGCCTGCCAGGAGATCCTGATTGCCGCCGGGCTACCGGAGGGCCTGTTCACCGCCCTGCTGGTCGCCGAAGCCGACGTGCCCGCCACCACGGAGCGGCTGATCGCCGATCCGCGGGTGGGTGCGGTCACCATCACCGGCAGTGAAAGGGCGGGCAGCGCAGTCGGTTCCATCGCCGGACGTGAGATCAAGAAGTCGGTGCTCGAACTCGGTGGATCCGATCCGTTTGTGGTGCTCGCCGACGCCGACCTGGAGAAAGTGGCCCACCTGGCCGTGAAGGGCCGGTTCCTCAACGCCGGGCAAAGCTGCATCTCCCCGAAACGGTTCATCGTCGAACAGGCCGTCGCCGCGGAGTTCACCCGCCTGGTGGTCGAGAAGACCGAGAGCCTGGTGCTCGGTGATCCCGAGGCGCCGGGCACCGATGTGGGACCGATGGCCCGGCGCGATCTACGCGACGGTGTGGCGGCGCAGGTCGAGGCGGCGCTCGACGCGGGCGCCGAATTGCTCTGCGGTGGTGGGCCGGTCGAGGACAGCAACGGGTTCTATTACCGGCCAACGGTTCTCGCCGGGGTGCGGCCGGGCATGTCGGTGTATGCCCAGGAGGTGTTCGGACCGGTGGCGACCATCATCGCGGTCGCCGACGCCGACGAGGCCGTCACGGTGGCCAACGACACCCCGTTCGGGCTCGGCGCCAGCGTGTGGAGCCGCGATGTCGATGCGGCCATCGAGGTGGGGCGGCGGATCATGTCCGGGGCGTGTTTCATCAACTCCATCGTGGCCTCCGATGCGCGAATGCCGTTCGGCGGAACCAAACGCAGCGGATACGGTCGTGAACTCGCGGCACCGGGTATCCGGGAGTTCGTCAACGTCCGCACCTGGTGGGCGTGCAACGCCCCAGCTGCCCAGGCGCCGGCCTCTGAGTGAAAGAAGGACAGTTCATGACCGACGCTTCCGTACGTACCGCCGCCATCCTGCGGCCCTCCGAGATCACCCCGCGCCAGCGCGTAGGCGGTGCCCGCACCCTGCCCATGGTGACCCAGAGCGTGGGCGCCAGGGATTTCCTCAACGGCATCACCATGTTCCCGCCCGGCGCGGCCATCCCGGAACACTTCCACAACTGCGACGAGTCGGTGCTGATCCTGCGGGGCAGCGCCGTGGCCCACATCGACGGGGAGCTGTACCCGGTCGGCACCGGCGACACCTCGTTCATCCCCGCGGGCATCCCGCACTTCTTCCAGAACGACTCGGACACCGAGGAATTGCACATCTTCTGGACATATGCCTCCATCGACGCCGACCGCACCATCGTCGCGACCGGCGTCACCACACGTATCGACGAAGAACACGGAACCAACGTCGGCTGACGCCGACCGACACGAGGAGATCGACATGACCGACAAGACACTGCGCCTGGGCCTGCTCGAGGGTGACGGCATCGGCCCGGAGATCGTGCCCGCCTCTGTCGAGGTGATCGACGCGGCGCTGGCCGCCGCTGGTGCGCCGCGGGCGGAATGGGTGACCCTGCCCTTGGGCCGCAGCGCCATCGACACCCACAACAGCCACACCCCGGCCGAGACGCTCGATGCGCTGGCCAAGATGGACGCCTGGCTGCTGGGCCCGCATGACAGCGCCGCCTACCCCGAGCCGTTCAAGTCGCAGCTCAACCCCAGCGGCACCATCCGCAAGCACTTCGGCCTGTTCGCCAACATCCGGCCGGCGAAGTCCTTCGAGGGCGCCAAGGCCGTGGTGCCCGGTACCGATCTGGTGATCGTGCGCGAGAACACCCAGGGCTTCTACGCCGACCGCAACACCTTCGCCGGCACCGGCGAGTTCATGCCCGACGAGAACACCGCGATCGCGATGGGCATCATCACCCGCTCCGCGGTGGAGAACATCGCCAAGGTGGCCTTCGATCTGGCGCAAGCGCGCCGGCACAAACTGACCATCGTGCACAAGGCCAACGTGCTGCGCCTGACCACCGGCCTGTTCCGCGACGTGTGCCGCGAGATCGCCGTGGACTACCCCGACGTCGAGGTCGACGACTACCACATCGATGCCATGACAGTGCATCTGGTGCGCCGCGCCAACGAGTTCGACGTGATCGTCACCGAGAACATGTTCGGCGACATCCTGTCCGACCTCGCCGGTGAACTGGCCGGATCACTGGGTCTGGCGCCGTCGATCAACGCGTCGCTGGACCAGGCGATGGCCCAGGCCGCGCACGGTTCGGCACCGGACATCGCCGGGCGCAACATCGCCAACCCGGTCGCGATGATCCTGTCGTCGGGAATGCTGTTGCAGTGGTTGGGCGCCCGGCACAACGACGCCACGCTGCTCAAAGCCGCCGAACTGGTCGAAGGTGGCGTCGAAGCCACCATCAAGGCCGGCACCATGACCCCCGACATGGGCGGTGACACCGGCACCAAGGAGTTCGGAGCCGCCGTCGCACGCACCATCGGCGAACGCTGACGTGCAGCCCCCGTTGATCGCGGTCGTACACACCACGCCCGCATCCATCACCCCGACCGCGTCGGCGTTGCAGACCGAGATCCCCGGCGCCCGCGTCTGGAACCTGCTGGACGACCGTCTCGGTTCCGACGCCGACGAACTCGGATCGATGAGCGCAGCCCTGCGGGACCGGATGCTGAACCTGGTCCGCCATGGTGTCGACGGTGGGGCAGACGCGGTGCTGATGGTCTGCTCGATGTACGGCGACACCCAGCCGGTTGCGGAAAAGCTCTTCACCACACCGGTGTTCACCTCCGATGCTGACATGATGGCCGAGATCGCCGCCCGCGCCCCGCGCCGGGTGGCGGTACTGGCCTCGCTGCGGGCCGCCGCCACCGACACCACCACCCGGCTGGGTGACGCGGTGCACGGCGCGGACGTCGAGGTGGTTCCGGTGTTCTGTGACGGCGCCGCGCAGGCGGCCTCGGCCGGTGACCTGGCGGGGTTGGTCAACGCGCTGAGTGAAGGTGTGGACGCCGCGGAGGGGTCTTTCGACATGCTCTGTATCGCGCAGTATTCACTGAGCCCGGCCGCCGAGGAACTCGCCGCCAAGACGGGTCTGCCGGTGGTGAGCCCGCCGCAGTACGCGGCCCGGGCCATTGCCCGACGATTGGCACAGTCATGACCACGCCCAAGATCGGCTGCATCGCCGACGATTACACCGGCGGCACCGACGTGGCCGCGGCGCTGAGGCGGCAGGGTCTGCGGACAGTGCTGCTGTTCGGACCGCCGGCCGACGACATGGCCATCGAGCCCTGCGACGCGGTGGTGGTGGCGCTCAAGACCCGGGCCCTGGACGCCGAGGCCGCGGTGAAGATGTCGCTGGCCGCCCGGGAGTGGCTGATCGCCGAGGCGGGTGTCGACACCGTGTATTTCAAGTACTGCTCCACCTTCGACTCCACACCGGCCGGCAACATCGGACCCGTCACCGACGCGCTGCTGGATGCCGCGGGGGAGTCCACCACCGTGCTGTGCCCGGCCACCCCGGAGCACGGCCGCACGGTGTATCAAGGCAACCTGTTCGTCGGCGACGTCCCGCTGGCGGAATCGTCGATGCGCCATCACCCGCTGACCCCGATGACCGACTCCAATGTGGTCCGGTTGATGGCGGCCCAGACCCCGCATTCGGTGGGATCGATTGAGTGGCAACAGCTCAGACGGGGCGTCGATGCGGTGCAGTCCGCGTTGGCGCAAGCCGGGCGGCGCCATGTCGTCGTCGACGCCCTCGACGACGCCGACCTCGATGTCGTTGCCCATGCCGTGTCGGGTTTCGCGGTGGTCACCGGTGGCGCCGGTCTGGCAGGTGCTCTGGGCCGGGTGCTTGTGGAGAACGACGGCGCACACGCCCCGACCGCCCCGGTGCGTGCACCTGACGCGCCCACTGTGGTGTTCGCGGGCAGTTGCTCGAAAGCCACGCTCGGCCAGGTCGCCCACGCCCGCCGACATTTCGCGTCGTACCGGTTGGACCCCCGCACGGTGGCCTCGCCCGGCGAGTTGCTGGCGCCGGCGCTGGACTGGCTGCGCGGCAACCTCGGTGAGCAACCGGTGTTGATCTACTCCTCGGCGCCGGCGGAGGAACGCGGCCCGGCCGACCCCGCGGTCGCCGATCAACTGGAGTCGACCATGGGCGCGCTGGCCAGAGCGGCCGTCGATGCCGGGGCGCGGCGCATCGTCGTCGCCGGCGGCGAGACCTCCGGTGCAGTGGTGGACGCCCTGGGCCTGCGCTCGGTCGTGGTGGACGCCGAAGCCGACCGCGGTGTGCCCTGGTGCAGCACCGCCGATCACGGGGTGTCACTGTTGCTCAAGTCGGGTAACTTCGGAGCCACCGATCTGTTGGTCCGCGCTGCCACCAGCGAGGTGTTGGCATGAGCGCCGTCGACGTCGAAATCGTCGCACTGGGTGCGTCGTTCTTCCAGCGCGGACTGACCTTCGGCCGGACCGGCAACCTCAGCGCTGCCGATTCCGACGGCACCATCCTGATGACCCCCACGGGAGTGGCGTTGGACAAGCTGCGGGCCGGTGAACTGTCGCGGGTCGACCGCGACGGCAACCACCTCGGCGGACCGAAGCCCACCAAGGAGGCGTTCCTGCATCTGGCGCTCTACCGCGCCAGGCCGGATGCCGGCGCGGTGGTGCACACCCACAGCACCCACTCGGTGGCCGTGTCGTGTCTGGCCGAGGTGGACCGGGACAACGTATTGCCGCCGCTGACAGCGTATTACGCCATGCGGGTGGGCCGGCTGCCGCTGTTGCCCTACCACGCACCCGGCGACCAGCGCCTCGGTGAGGTCGCCGAGTTGGCCGCGACCAGAAGCCACGCGCTGCTGCTGGCCAACCACGGCCCGATCGTGGCGGGGGCCGACCTGGCCTCGGCGGCCGACGCGCTGGAGGAGATCGAGGAAACCGCGAAGCTGCAGCTACTGCTGCGCGGGCAAGCCGTGGTCCCCGTCGCGGACCGCGAAGTACAACGACTGGAGGAGCTCTACCGGTGAACGTTCAACTCGCGGCGCGTCAATTCAACGCCGAGCATGTGATGAACCACGGCGCGGACATCCTGGAGGCGCACGGTGTACCCCGGGGTGACGCGGAGCTGGTTGCCGAATCGCTGGTGACCTCCGACATCTGGGGTCACCCGTCGCACGGCATGCTGCGCCTGCCCTGGTACGTCGCCCGGGTGCGCTCGGGTGCGATGAAGGCGCTCACCCAGCCCAGGATGCTCAACACGTTCGCGGCTGTCACGGTGCTCGACGGCGCCGACGGAATCGGGCAGGTGGTCACCAACCACGCCATCGGGCTGGCCGCCGACGCGGCCACCGAATTCGGCGTCGGAGTGGTTGCGGTGCGCAACAGCAACCACTTCGGGACCGCGGCCTACTGGACGCGGCTGCTCGCCGAGCGGGGCTGCGTGGCCATCCTGACCACCAACGGCAGCCCGGCGATGGCGCCGTGGGGCGGCACCCAGAAGATGATCGGCGCCAATCCGTGGTCCATCGCGGTGCCGTCGGGCCGGCACGGCACCGTCGTCCTGGACATCGCCAACACCGGGGTGGCCCGCGGAAAGATCTACGCGGCCAAGGAACGTGGCCAGCGGCTGCCCGAGGGTTGGGCCATCGACGCCTCCGGCATCCCCACCACCGACCCCCAGGCGGCTATCGACGGTGTCATCCTGCCGATGGCCGGCCACAAGGGGTATGCGATCTCGTTCATGATGGATGTGCTGTCCGGAGTCCTCACCGGCAGCTCGTCTGCCACCGATGTCGTCGGCCCCTATGTTCCCGACAAGCGCAGTGGCTGCGGCCATCTGGTGATGGCCATCGACATCAAGGCGATCATGCCGCGCGAGCAGTTCGAGTCCCGGATGGACGAGTTGATCGACACGGTCAAGGCGTGCCCGACGGCGCCCGGCGCGGAGATCCTGGTGCCCGGCGAACTGGAGAACCGGGCGGTGCAGCGCGCCGCGGGCAGCATCACGCTGCCCGATGCCACCATCGCCGAACTCAGCGCCCTGGCCGCCGAAGCCGGTGTCGCACCCCTGATCGAGGAGTGATCGATGTACACCCTGTTCGTGACCGTGGACGTGAAACCAGACAAGGTCGACGAATTCCTGGCGGCCATCACCGTCAACGCCGAGGCGTCGTTGCGGGACGAACCCGGTTGCCTGGCGTTCGACGTGCACCGCGACATCGAGACCCCGACGCGGTTCTACTTCTACGAGATCTACACCGACGAGGACGCGTTCACGGTCGGTCACCGTGGTGCGCCTCACTACGCGGCATGGCAAGCGGTGGCCAAGGACGTGCTGGTGGCCGGAAGCCATCAGAACACCTTCGCCACGCCGCTGCACCTCGGCTCGTCGGCCGCGGCCGACGTCCCCTGAGCTGCAGAGGATGGGCGGAGGCAACTCGGAAGGCCGACGGCGTCAGATCGTCCCGCCGGGGAACATCGTCCGGACGGCCTGAGTGATGTTCTGGCGGGCAGTGGCGGCGTCGGTGGGATCGAGGGAGCTGATCGCCATCACGTAGCGCCGTTCGGGTCCGATCGCGCCGGTCGACACGTGCAACTGGTTGCCGCCGTTCCAGCAGCAGAACCAGCCCTGCTTGACCGCAACCGGCTCGGCATAGAGCCCCTCGGGGATGCCGAACCGCTGCGGATAACCGTCGGTCCCCGTCGGGGTGGATTGCCCGAGGTTGCTGACGATGACGTCGGCCTGTTCGGGGGGCAGTCCACCGGTTCCGTCCAGCAGCATGTCGTAGTAGCGGACGAGATCACTTGCAGTGCTTTGGGTGACGTCCCAGTGCCCGTTGTAGGGTGCCGTGGTGCCGGCCAACCCGTACCGGGCCTTGATGCGCGCGATGACGGCGTTCTGACCGCTGCGGTCCCAGAAGTTCTGGGCTGCGCTGTCGTCGGAGGAGCGCAGCATGATGTCGAGTGACTTACGGTCGGCATCGGACAGCTTCGTCTTGCCCTCCGACTCCTGCAGCAGCAGGTCATCGGCGATGAAGAGCTTCACCACGGACGCGATGGGGAACGGCTGATCAGCTCCGTTGGAGACCATCTGGCCGGTGTCGCGGTCCAACACCACGATCTCGATATCGGCACCGGACCGGGCTGCGTCGGCGGTGGCCTGACGGACGCGGGCGTCGAGTCCGTCAAAGGACGCCGTCGGTTGGGCGGGTGGGGCTGCCGGCAGCGCTGAAAGGGAAGCCTGGGGGGTGACTGGTGCCTGCGGGGTGTTGCCCGCGGTGGGCGGCGTACCCCAGACCTGAGCCTCACAGCCACTCAACAGCAGCGCCACACAGACGATCGCCGTGCTTGTCCTGGCCCGATTCGGCAACCGCAGGCGCATAAGTCTCCTCGAGTCGGATTTGAACCGGGCGAGCGGGGTCAACGCTGAGCCCACCGGTTACCCCAGAGTATCGGTGGCTCAAACGAGACCGGCAAAGGCTGCGCTGCCCTCCCGCGGCTGTGTGGATCGGCCGCTTCGACGCCGCCGGCGCCGATGTCATCCGGGCGCAGCCCGACGGGTTCGACGTGACCATCGAGGTCCAGCGATAGTCAGTCGGCCCTGACAGGGATCACGTGGCGGTGACGCCGGGGATCCGGCCTTCCCGGAACGCCTCCACGAAGTGACGATGATCATCCCGCACCACAGCGGCGTACGTCAGCCCGAATTCGACCATGTCGGCGATGAATCCGGCTTCGTCGTCGCCGATCACCGAGATGATCGCGTTCTCGGTCTGGAAGTCGACCAGCGATTGGTCGCTGTCGGTATCGCTCACGCAGTGCACCTTGGCCACGGCCTGGCCGAGTTGGCCGATGACTTCGGCCAATTCGTCGGGTTCGGTCAGCTCACTCCAATCCAGATCGGCCTCATACGGTGAGAGTTCGCTGACCACGAAGCCCACTCCGTCGATGTCGGTGTACCCGAGCAGCGGATCGGCGTGTGCCTGCAGCGCGCGCTGGGAGACCGCGGTGCGGTGGCCCTGGTGCTCGAAGTAGTCGTGCACCTCCGCGTCGTCGACGACGCGGCTCGGGGCGGCCACGTTGCCCTGTTTCATCGACAGCACGACGTCATTGTCGAGCGCCTGGTTGAATCCCTCGATCAGCACGGTGTAGGCCGGCAAGCCGGCGCTGCCGATGCCGAACCCGGTCTTGGCGATGACATCTTTGATGTCGTAGGCGATTCCACGGAACCGGTGGGCCTCCGGGATGGTCTCGAGGTAGCGGCTGAATGCCGCCTCCACCTTCCCCCGCTCGTCGTCGACGAGTCGGACCACACCCGGCAGCTCGCGGAAACGGCGGTCGAACTCGTCGACCACGGTCAGGTAGTTGAGCATCTCGGCGCGCGTGGAGAGCCGGGCGGTTTGCAGAGCCGACAGCACGGCGCCACGGGCGGTGAGGAGGTTGAGCGAAAAGGTGGAGTCATCCTCGACGTCGACGAACCACCGCACCTGGCGCACATAGGAACGCACGAACGTCTCGATCAACATGGTGATCGACTGATCGGAAAGTGCCTTCTGCCAACACATCAGCGCGATACTCGCGGCGAATCGCATCAGGTCCCAGGTGAAGTGCCCGACGTAGGCCTCATCGAAGTCGTTCACATCGAAGATCAACACTCCGGAGCCGTCCATGTAGGTGCCGAAGTTCTGCGCGTGCAGATCCCCTTGGATCCAGACCCGGCTGGTGTGCTCGTCTGCCCACCTGTCCTCGCGCACCGACACGTCGGCGTAGAACAGGCAGGCGCTGCCGCGGTAGAAGGCGAACGGGTCGGCCGCCATCTTGCGGAACTTGGTCCGAAACGCGTCGGGGTCGGCGGCCATCAGATCGGAGAAGGCCTCGACCAGGGTATCGACGATGAACAACTCCCGATCGTCGGGACCGGGGTTGCGTTCCGTATCACTCATGCGAACTAAGTGCCCAGCGTGACGCCTGATCAACCGCCGCCTGGCCGCCCGACGGCTCAGCCGCCGTCGAGCCGCCAGAACTGCCAACCCCCGAGATGACACCGAGACGCGTTTGAATTCGAACTGCTCACAGCCGGGTGACGCCGCTGGAAAGCGCAGTTTTGTGTTCGCTCAATCGCATTCGTTTCCTCCCGCATCGCGGGGGTAGTCCTGCCAACAGTTCAGGTGTGCCACGGGCGTCGAGCTCAGGCCGCAGCACGCCGAACTCAAGCGGCGGTGCCCGGACGGGCACCCCCGATCTGCATCTGAACATGAAGGAAGTGTTATGTCTCACCCCAGTGATCGACCCGCATCGAGCGGGGCTGACCCGCTGGCCGGCAGGTACCCGACGGGCAATCCTCAGCACAGGGCCCCGGCCGCCGAGCCGTCCACCGCGGAGGTGGCCCAGGATCAGGCAGGCAAGGTCGCCAACACCGCTCGCGACGCGGGACAACATGTCGCCGCTGTAGCGGGCGAGCAGGCCACCCAAGTAGCCTCCGAAGCGACGCAACAGGTCAAGCAGCTGGTGCACCAGACCCGCAGCGAACTCACTCAGCAAGCCTCCGAGCAGCAGAAACGGGTGGCGAGCGGGCTCCGCGGGCTCAGCGAGGAACTCACTGCCATGGTCCGGGGTTCCGACCAATCGGGCATGGCAGCCGAGATCGTGCAGCAGGCCGGCCAGCGCACCGAGGCGGTGGCGTCCTGGCTGGAGGATCGCGAACCAGGGCATGTCCTGGACGAGGTCACCCGTTTTGCCCGCCAACGGCCCGGGGCGTTCCTGGCCGCGGCGGCAGCCGCCGGCTTCCTGGTGGGCCGGCTGGGCCGAGGTTTGAAAGCAGCCAACGACGCGCCGTCTTCACAAAGCCGCGAATTGACCTCGAGCCCGGCGGAGTACACCACCCGCCCTCAGCCGTATGACCTCAACCGTCAGGCACCCGTCGCCCCCACCGCGGTCCCCCCGGCTCCGGCCTATCCGCCGGCACCGGCTTACGACACGAGCGGGTATCGGCGGCCTGATCCGACGCCCCGCGTGGCGCCGCCGACGAACTATCCGCCGCCGGCACCGGGATATCGCGAAGAATCCAGCGGCCGGAACCTGGCACCATGAGTGCGCCCTACCGCGATCCGCACGATCCCAACGCGCCCGCGCCGTCACTGGGGGAACTACTGGGTGAGGTGAGCAGCGACCTCTCGGAGTTGGTGCGCCAAGAGCTGGCGCTGGCCAAAGCCGAAGCGACGCAGACCGCCTCCCGTGCCGGGAAAGGCGTCGGCATGTACGCCGGTGCCGCCCTTGGCGGTTACTTCGCCCTGCTGTTCCTGTCGGTCGCCGCATGGTGGAGTCTCGGCAATCTCATCGGACACGGCTGGTCAGCGTTGGTGGTCATGCTCGTGTGGGCTGTGATCGCCGCCGTCCTGGCCGTCATGGGACGGTCTGCCCTGGCTGCCGCCAAGGGACTGCCGCAGACCACCGACACCGTCAAACGCATCCCCGATGCACTCACCCCCCGACCTGAGGAGACCCGATGACCACCAGCAATGACCCCGACCAGATCCGCGCTGAAATCGAGCGCACGCGTTCACGATTGAGCGCCGACGTGGACACCCTGGCGTACGAAGCGAAGCCCAGCACGATGGCCAAACGCAAGGTGGGCAAGGTCACCGGCGCGGTCGGCGGCCTGCGGGAGAGGGTGATGGGTTCCGTTCAGGACAACACGTCGTCGATGACCGATTCTGCGCAGTCGGCGCTGGCGTCGGCCGGCGAAACCGCACAGTCGGCGCCCAGCGCCGTGCGCCGGCAAGCGCAGGGCAACCCCATGGCGGCGGGGCTGGTGGCGTTCGGCGCCGGACTCCTGGTGGCCGCGCTCTTCCCGGCCAGTGAGAAGGAGCAGCAGGCCGCGGTGGCCGTCAAGGAAAAGGCCCAGCCCCTGCAGCAGGAGATCACCGACGTCGCCAAAGAGGCGGTCGACCACTTGAAAGAGCCCGCCCAGCAAGCGGCGCAAGCCGTGAAGGAAACCGCCACCGAGGCTGCAGGCACCGTCAAAGAGGAGGGCACGTCCGCGGCGCAGGACGTCCAAGGTCATGCCCAGCACGCCACGCAGAACGTGCGCGACCGCCAGAGCTGACCACTGCTGGCCGCACGTCACGAGAAATCAGGATCTACAACGGCTTTGACCCAGGAAGCGCGATGACGACGGCTTCCGGACCGGCGCCGTGAGAAGGGACGGGCGGAGGAGACCATCGTGGGGTTGGCACTGCTGTACGGGTTGGCTGCATCCAGCGCGTTGATCATCGGTGCTGTGGTCGGGGTGCGGTGGGACGCGCCGAAGAGGGTCACAGCAGTGTTGTTGGCATTCGCCAGCGGGGCGCTGATCTCGGCACTGGCGTTCGAGCTGTTCGAAGAGGCTTTCACGTTGGGTGGTGCTGTCCCCTCGGGGCTCGGTCTACTTGCCGGGGCTGCGACATTCGTCGTGGTGGACACCGCGCTGGACCGTTACATCAGTGGCCAATCCGGCCCCGACGAGCGGGAGGTCGCTGCATCCGGGGCGCGCAACGGGGTCGGGCTGGCGTTGCTGGCTGCGGTGACACTGGATGGTGTGCCGGAGAACGTGGCGCTGGGTGTGTCGCTGGTCGGCGGTGCATCGCTGTCGCTGCTGGCCGCCATCTTCTTCTCCAACCTGCCCGAGGCATTGGTCAGTGCCGTCGCGATGCGGGAGGCCGGGACCCGCACGCGCACAATCGTATTGACCTGGGTGGCGTGTGCGGTATTGCTGGCCGGTGCTGTGGTCGCGGGGCGCGCGACCGCGGGCGCTTTGAGCGAGCACGTCCTGGCCGTTGCGCTCGCCTTTGCCGGCGGCGCAGTGCTCGCTTCGCTGGCTGACACCCTGATGCCGGAGGCGTTCGAGCATGGGCGGCCGTTGAACGCGTTCGCCACCGCCGGAGGCTTCTTTCTCTCGTTCGTCCTCGCGGCGTGAGCACCCCCAAGGCCCAGCCGGCAAGCGGTCACAGGTTCTGCACGGGTACGGGTTCGATGCGCTCGGAGTCGGGGAGCGTGAAGCCGAATATCTGCGCGTAGAAGGATAACTCGGAGTCAAGAGCTCGGCGGATGTTGGCCGCCTGGCGAAACCCGTGCTGTTCGCCCTCGAACGCGACGTACGCCACGGGCACACCTTTGGTGCGCAGAGCGTCGACGATCATCTCGGCCTGGTTGGGTGGCACCACCTCGTCCTCGAGGCCCTGCAGCACGATCAGCGGCCGGTCGAAGCCGTCGACGTGGTGGATAGGTGAACGCTCGACGTAGAGATCGCGTTGTGCAGGGTACGGTCCGATCAAGCCGTCGAGATAGCGGCTCTCGAACTTGTGGGTCTCGGTGGCCAGCGCTTCGAGATCGGCGACGCCGTAATGGCTTGCGCCCGCTGCGAAAGTGTCGCGGAAGGCAAGGGCTGCCAGCGTCGTGTACCCACCCGCCGAGCCGCCTCGAATACAGAGCCTGGCCGGATCGACGCGGCCCTGCTCGCCCAGCCACCGGGCCGCCGCCTCGCAATCGTCGAGATCGACGACTCCCCACTGGCCGCGGAGCTGATCACGATAGGCACGGCCGTACCCGGTGGACCCGCCATAGTTGACGTCGACCACCGCGAAACCCCGGCTGGTCCAGTACTGCGCCCCCAGCTGCAGCATCGGCCGGGCCGCGCTGGTCGGACCACCGTGGATCAGCACGAGCAGCGGCGGAAGCTCCCCAGCTTCGGCCTCGACGTCGGGATTTGTCGGTGGGTAGAAAAGAGCATGGGCGGTGCGGCCGCCACTGGTCGGGAACGAGATCGATTCCGGCACCGAGAACCAATCCTGGCTGAGCCCCAGATCGCGTGGTGGACGCAGGATCTCGCCGGCCGTGACCTCGCCCGTGGGGTCGACGACCACCGACATCACAGCCGGTTCGGTGACGGCCGACGCACCGACGAAGACAACCCGGTCACCCTCGGCCTGGACGGAGGCAATCGAGGTGCAGGGCACGTCGAGGTCCACCACGGCACCGTCGGCAAGGCGAATCGCCAGGTGCTCGAGCCCGTTGCGCGAGAAGGCGAAGACGGTGCGCCCCTCTGAGAGGAAGGCGTAGCGGGACTGACCGAAAACCCATTGAGGTGCGCCGATCTCGGCGTCCATCGTCACCATGGCCTCGACCCGGTCCGCGTTGGGCACCCACCGGTAGAGGTTCCACCAATCGGACCGGTCGGAGATGAACCAGAGCGAACCGTCGTCGGCCCAGCGGGGCTGGCTCACCGATTCGCCGGCCGGGCGCCCCGCCACCACCCGAGGGGGACTCAGCAGCGGACCGGTGTCACTGTCGCGCAGCTCCGCCACGCACAGCTCGGTGCCGTCCCAGGGCATGTCGGGGTGTGACCACTGCAACCAGCACAGTCGGCCGGCATCGGCGGAAATCCGGGGGTCGGACACGAAGTCGGGACCGGTCACCAGGACCCTCGGGGCGAGCCGGCCCGAGGCATCGACTACGACGATCTCATTGACCACCTCGGCTGGGCCGCCACCGGCGGGATGATGCTCGCGCACCACCAGCGCCCAGCGCCCGTCCGCAGTGACGCACCCGTCGGCCCAGCGCTCACCGCGGGGCACCTCGGGCTCGGGGGTCACCGGCACCGGATCCGCCGCCCCGGTGATCGTGTACAGGCGCTGGTCGGCCCAGTCGGTGTACCACAACGTGTCACCTCCGACCCACCACGCGCCACCGCCGTACTCGTGGACGGCAGTGCGGGCGTTGGCTCCCGCAGGCAGCAAGTCGACTGGCGCTGCGTCGCGCGTCCGCTGGACCAGCTGCGTGCGGCCACCCTCTTCGGGCCGTTGCTCGGACCAGATGACGGTGTCACCGCGCAGGCTCACGCCGCCGAGCCCGGCCGCGGCGCGCACCACGAGCTCAGAGGTGATGGGTGTGGGCCATGAGCCGAAGGTCGCCATGCCGATCCAGCGTACTGTTCTGGCGGCTACCGCATCTGGCCGACGCTGAACCGCAGCAGGCTCTGCAGAATCAGTGCCTGGCTCTTCAAATCCGGCCCCTCGATTTGTTCGGTGGTCTCACTGGGCCTGATCCTGGCCTTCTCGCTGCTGTGAGACCGGGACGCCGCTCGGCGGTCGATCAGTGCTGCGAAAACCGATCTCCGACACTGATCGTGCCCTCGGTGACCACCTCGAGGTACGCGCCGGCGCAGGGCAGCCGTCCCAAGCCGAAGGAGTCGACGAGGTTCTCCGCCGCCGGGGTGCGAAGCGCATGTGTCGCACGGTCGAGCTCGCCGTGTTCGAGGGTGGGTATCACGCATCGAGGGGTGGGCCCCATACCTTTGAGCTCCACGGAACCGACAGCGAAAGTGCGCTCAGTCCAATCGTTTTCGGTGTACGGGGGAAATCCCGGGGGTGTCGCGATCACGATGTTGGGCCGGTAGCGCGCTGCCTCGGTGCCGATCCGGTCCAGCGTTGCGGTGGTGATCACGTGCAGTGGCGCGAGGTCGACGAATGAATCGCCCGGTGTGCCCTCGGCCAGTTCCAGTAGCGGAGCGTCCACCACCGCGTCCAGTCCCTGATCGAGAACCTGCTCGGGGTCGGCGCGTTCCAGGCTCACACCCGGGGGGCGGCTGGTGGCCACCCGCACCGGCCGCGACACCAGCTCGGAGACCGCCTCGGCGAAACCGTCCTCGTCGGGCGCCACGTCGGTCCCGTCGGGCAGCCGGACTCGCACGCGTCCGCCGTCGATGCTGGCGGTGCACTTGAGAAGCTGGCGCCAGAGGCGAGCCTGTTTGGCGCTGGCCACCCGCCCGGTCTCCTGGTCGATCAACGCCAGGCGCCGATCTCCTTCGGCTCCGCCGAAGCCGACGTTCAACGCGGCGACCGTCTCACCGAGCATCGACTTCACCGGGTAGCGGTGCAGGCTTGCGACGCGCAGCTGCTGTCCGTCGGTCATCGTCAAACCATACGAGGGCAGTTGTCGTGAACATAATGTGCACAACCTGGCGATCCCACTGCCGCGACCGGACGATGGACACCACGAATGTCGAGCGAGAGGTCGTGAGCGTGGTTTCACCGCAGGTAGCGGAGCGCATCCGTAAGCCGCACTGGTCGCTGGCCCGGACGTGGCTGCTGCAACCGGGTGTCCCAGATGGCGCCGACGCGTTCGACGCCGCAGCCGCGGGCAACACCGACGCCCTGGTCCTCGACATCGAAGACGGCCTGCCTGATTCCCAGAAGACGGCGGGTCGCGCCTCGGTGACCGAATGGCTGCACGCCGGCGGGCGCGGGTGGGTGCGCATCAACAGCGTGAGTACGCCCGCTTGGGCCGCGGATCTGGACGCCGTGGCAGACGCACCTGGGCTCGCCGGTGTGATGCTGGCCAAGACCGAATCGGTCGACGACATCGCCGCGACCACCGCCCGGTTACCTGTCGGCACGCCGGTGGTGGCTCTGATCGAATCGGCACTCGGCATCGAGTCGGCATTCGATATCGCACGGACTCAGGCATGCTGCCGGATCGCCTTCGGGGTCGGTGATTTCCGCCGCGATACCGGGATGAGCGGTGACCCGGCGGTGCTGGCCTACGCGCGGGCCAGGCTGGTGATCGCCAGCCGCGCTGCCCGGCTGCCCGCCCCGATCGACGGACCGACCCTGCGTACCGCCGCCAACCACCTGGCCCGTGATACGGCTGTCGCCAAAGCCGCCGGGATGACCGCACGGCTGTGCCTGGATCCCGCGCACGCCGAGACGGTCAACAATCTGTTGAGTCCCTCGCCGCTGGAAATCGACGAGGCGCGCCGCACTCTGGCGCGGCTGGACGCACCCGCCGGCGCGTACGACGGCAGCGTCGGTCCCACCCGGGCCCGGGCCGAAGCGGTCCTGGACCTGGCCGCCAAACTCGGTCTGGCCTGACCGGTCAGCCGCCGAGTTCGGACACTGCCGCATCGAGAACAGCGGCCTGCTCACTGAGCTCGTGCTCGGTGAGGTCCGTTCCGCCGGTGCGGTCGAGCAGTGCACTCCGGGAGATGACCTCGAGCGCACCCAGGTAGTCGCTGGTGTCGAGTTCGTCGCTGCCGATCACCTCGGCTCGCCCCTCGATGAGCACCAGGACCGCGCTGGGTCCTGCGTCGAGCAGCTGAGCAACGTCGTCGCCCGAAATCATCATCGTGCGCGTATACCCGCGTCGGCGGCGCTCTCACAATGTCAGCTTGACTCTCCCCCTGCGGGAGACCTCACCGTGGGGTCATGACACCGCACAACAGAGTGGACGTGCCCACCGAATGGGATGCACTCCCGCAGACGATCACGACGTATCTGGCTGCGCACGCCCCCCCATGCTCAGGCAGGTCCACGAAGCGATGATCCGGCAGGACGGTGCGCAACCGGGAGACCCGCGGCGCGGTGTCCGCGCGGTGATCGCGGCCATGTCCCAGGAGTCGCCGCCACCTCCGCACTCGAGCAGACCCTCGGCGACATCCGGGCAAACGAAATGCTCTCGCGCGGAACGGATTTCCCTGAGGAGTCACTGGACACCCAGAGATCGGCGTGAGAGTCGCACTCGATGCCGTCGCCGGAGCGGTGCGACCCGGCTCTTCAGGACCCTTACGGCGTGAGCGCGGCTTCGAGCAGCGTCTCGGCCGCCGCCCGCGCGAAGTCGCCGCGACCCGGGTCGTTGAACACCATGGCCCTGCCTGCCACGCCGTCGGCCAGGATGGCCAGTTGTTCGGCCAGCTGCGCGGGATCGCGCGCGCCCAGTTCCACCAGGAGGTCGGCAATCCGTGAGGTGAAGTCACGTTTGCGATCACGCGTGTAAGCGTGCGCTGGACTCGCTGGGTCGGGAAACTCGGTTGCGGCTGCCGTGAAGGGGCAACCGCGCACCGGGCCGTCGGACGGCGGAATCCGGAACAGCGCCAGGATGCGCTCACGGGGCGGGACGTCCGCACGGTCGAGTAGGCCCTCCATGGTGAGTCCGGCGTCGGCCAGGTGCCGGAGGTAGGCCACCACGAGGTCGTCCTTGACCGGGAAGTGCGCATAGAGCGTGCGCTTGGAGACCGGCGCTGTCGCGGCGATCTGCTCCATGGTCGTCGCGTTGATGCCCTGCGCCTCGAACAGTCGCGTGGCCGCGGCCACGATGCGCTCGCGCCCGCCACGGCCCCTGGTCTCGGTCATACAGACAAAGTACACGCCGACGTTTACTTTCTCGGGCACACCCGATAGTGTGGCTCAGAAGTAAACGTAAACGTCTACATAAGAAAGGCTGGAGATGGTCGACACCCCCACCCTGGGCCAGTCCGTCGGTCAGGTGATCCGCAGCCGCCGCGCCACCCGGGCATTCCGGCCCGACGAGGTTCCTGCCGACACCATCCGGACGGTCTTCGAGCTGGCGAGCCATGCGCCGTCGAACTCGAATACCCAACCGTGGCACGTCGAGGTGGTCAGCGGCGCCGCCCGAGAGCGCCTCGCCGACGCCATCGTGGCTGCCGACAAGGCGAACAAGGCCTCGTTGGATTTCCCGTACAACGACCAGATGTACCAGGGGGAGCACCAGAGTCGTCGCAAGGAATTCGGCGCCAAACTCTACGAAACCTTGGGTATCGCGCGAGAAGACACCGAGCTACTGGACTTCTACAACAAGAAGAGCCTGCGGTTCTACGACGCGCCGCACGTCGCGATGATCTTCGCACCGGATACCGCGGAGGTCCGCATCGCCGCCGATGTGGGTATCTACACCCAGACGCTGCTGTTGGCGATGACAGCGCACGGGATCGCGTCGTGCCCTCAGGGTCTGCTGTCTTTCTACGCCGATACCGTCCGGGCCGAACTCGGTGTCGAGGAGAACCGGAAGTTGTTGCTGGGCATATCCTTCGGCTACGCCGACGACAGCGCGCCCGTGAACGGTCTTGTTGTTCCCCGGGCCGAGTTGTCGGCGACCACCCGCTTCCATCGCTGAGCCCGGACCTTCATCCGTCATTGCTGCGCACCGGGCGGCGCACGGCCGAGGTGACGAGGTGGCGACGTAATCGGCCGCTCGATGAACGGAAGAGCGAGTTCATGGCCGCGGCGGTGCCGCGGACGTCGTCGCGGGCGGTGAGGTAGGTCCACCGGTCCGAGTCGGGCAGGGCGAAGAACTGTTCGAAGAATCCAGGGACATCGGCCGGAGGCATCCGCAGGAGTGCTTCCAAGCCGATCCGGCGGAAGCGGTGGATGACCTGCGCGGCGGGCGGCCAGACGGATGCCTGGGCCGCGGCCAGCGCCCGGTCCGGCTCGCCCGGCAGGTGTGCGGCGAGCGCATCCGCAACCTGCGGGGCGAGCCGCAGGGACGCGGCCAGGCTGAAGCCGGTCGCCGGGTGGATCAACGGGGCGGCCGCACCGAACCCGAGAACCCCGCGACCATGGTGCCGTGGGTGATCAACCCGGAACGAAACCCGCTCGGTTCGTGCGTCTTTCGGGACCGGAACACCGTGGTGGGCCAGCCGGGCGTGCAAGCGTTGGCGCAGCGCCGGCAGTGGCAGCCCCGGCCGTCGAGCCAGTGACGTCTCTTCCACCAGCACGTGGCCTCCGCCCAGCGGAACCACATAGAGGAACGTCGGCCACCCGGTCTCCCCGTGATCGGCGCGCCAGTCCATGAACAGTGCCTCGCCGGCGGATATCAGTGGTGCGGCGGCGTGTTCGTCGAGAATCAAACCGTAGGCAGTTTGTTCAGCGGGTATTCGGCGCGACGGCGTCGGGTCCAGCGGGCGCGCCCGGCCTCCGGCGTCCACGACGACCGAGGCCCTCAGATGCGACCCGTCGGCCAACGCAACCACGCCACGCTCCGGTGACCCGACCGCGCGGCCCGCGTGGAGGTGCACGCCGGTGAGCTGATCGGCGAGGTGCGCCTGGAGAGCGGGCACATCCAGGACGGCGTACTCCCAACCCAAGTGGTGCTCCGTCAGCGCGATCGCCCGGCCTGCGGCTCGGGCCGCGACCACCGCAGCCGGCAGATCGGTCGGCAGCTCCCGGCTCCACATCCCGTAGGTGGCCAGCCAGGGACGTTCCGGGGAAGGGTCGACCAATCCGGTGACCAATCCGAGCCGCCCACACGCCCCCGCCAACGCCATGCCCGCGGGGCCGGCTCCGACCACCAGAACGTCCATTCGTCCAATCGTGCCCTGTACCGCGAGAATCGCCCGCACGACCAGCCGCTGCTGCCGATGGTGTTCCTCAGGAGACCGTCCGTACGACACCGCCGTCGACGCGGATATCGGCGCCGCTGATGTAGTCGGCATGCGTGCCGGCAAGGAAGGTCACGGCGGCGGCCACCTCCTCGGGTCGGCCGAACCGGCCGATGTCGTTGGGAAACCATGCGGCGGAGGCGGCCGCCTCGATGTCGTCCCAGCTCGGGCCCCAGCCATGGTCAGCGGCGACCCGCATCGTCATCTCGCGGGTTGGCTCGGTGAGGATCGCCCCCGGGGCGACGATGTTGGCGGTGACGCCTGTGCCGGCCAGTTCCCGCGCCAGGGACACCGTCAGGTTGTGCCGGGCGGCCAGTGTGGCGTTGTAGTGCGGTTGCATTGCGGCGGGTTGTAGCGCCAGCCCGCCGCCGATCTGGATGATGCGGCCCCACCCGCGTCTGCGCATGCCGGGCGCCAGGTGGCGGATCAGGCGGATTGCCGACATGACGTTGGCCTGATAGATGCCCGCCCACTGTTCATCGGACAACTCCGACCACGAAAGTCCGTCGTAGTAGCCGGCGTTGTTGACCAGGATGTCGACATCGCCGGCGGCTTCGCAGACCGCGGCGGCCTCAGTGGCCGAGGCCAGATCGCCGAGAACCGGAACGGCGCTGCCACCGCGCGCTCGAATCCGGTCGGCAACAGCGTGTGTTCGCGCCTCGTCTCGTCCGTGAACAACAACGGAAGCGCCTTCTGCTGCCAGCATTTCGGCTATCGCCTGACCGAGCCCTGTGCTGGAACCACTGATCAGCGCGCGCTTGCCGGTCAAACCCATGTCCATGGCGAAACTCCTTGTATACGCTTGTAGACTTCGGATACGTCTACAGACGTAGACTTCGCACGCGATATTCCCCTAGCCTCGAGGAATGGCTGCCGGCCCGTCTCGACCACGTAACGCTGCCGCCACCCGGGAGGCGATCCTGGACTCGGCTGTCCGTAATTTCGCCCGGGCGGGCTTCGACGGCGTCGGTGTACGCGAAATCGCCGGCGATGCCGGTGTCACCGCCATGCTGGTGAACAGATACTTCGGGTCCAAGGAGAAGTTGTTCGCCGAGGCTGTGGAGACCGCCTTCGCGCCGCCGACGATCGTCCCCGAAGGCGGTCAGTCGCCAGGCCGGGCGGCCGCCAGTGCGCTGGTCAGCCGTTCCGACCCCGGAACCGATGACCTCGCACCGTTCCTGATCATGCTGAGATCGGCATCGAATCCACGCGCGGCGGAGATCGTCCGCGACGCCATCGAGCGGCACGTCGGGCGGCGATTGGCGCGCCAGCTTCCCACCCCGGGGCGCCATGTTCGCACCGATCTGGTGCTGTCGGTGATCAGTGGGGTGCTCCTGATGCGGCGGGTGGTAGGCACTCGCGCGCTCAACGCGAAGAACACCCAGCACCTCGAGAGGCTGCTCGAGGCGGTCTTCGACACGATCAACGACACTTCCCTGAGCTGACGGCCCTGCCCAGGTTCCGTTTGTCGTTCGCCGCGGCGGGTATCTGCGAGGGGTGCTGAGGTGCTCATGGAGCAACTGACGCTTCTTCTGGCGCTCTTCGTCGCGACGGTGTTCCTGGCACCGCTGGCGACGCGCTTGAAGTTGCCGTATCCAGTTGTGTTGCTGGTCGCGGGACTGGCGGTGGCGTTCGTCCCGGGTATGCCGGCGCCGTCGATCAGTCCGGATCTGATTCTCCCGCTGGTGCTGCCGCCGTTGCTGTTCGCGGCCGCACGGCGCACGTCGTGGCGGGAATTCCTCGACAACCGCCGGGCGATCGGCCTGCTTGCTGTCGCCCTGGTCTTGGTGACGGCCTTCGCCGTCGGTGTCCTGGTGCATGCGTTGGTTCCCGGCGCCTCGCTGATGGCGGCGGTGGCGTTGGGCGCGGCCGCGGCGCCGCCGGATCCGGTGGCCGCCACGTCGGCGGTCCGCGAACTGCGTCTGCCACGTCGTTTGCGGACCACATTGGAAGGCGAGGGTCTGTCCAATGATGCGACGGCGCTGGTGCTGTACGAGGTGGCGGTCACCGGAGTGGTCACGGGTGCGTTGTCACCATGGGGCGCGGCGGGCAGCCTGACACTTTCGGTGGCGGTGGGCGTCGCCACAGGGCTGATTCTCGCTGTGGGTGTGCGCTGGTTGCTCGGAAAACTGCCCGCTCATCCGGTCGGCACCTCCCTGGTGCTGCTGATGCCGTTCGCGGCGTACGGGATTGCTGATGTGGCGCACGGCAGTGGGGTGTTGGCTGTGGTGACGCTGGCGTTGGCACTGAGTAGGCACCCTGATGCCGAGTCCGCGCAGACCCGGCTGGTCTCGGAAACCGCCTGGGACATCCTCGAATTACTGGTGACTGGGGCGGCGTTCGCGTTCGTGGGTCTCGAGTTGCGAGCGGTGGCGGCTGCCGTTCCGGGCGATCTCAGCGATCTGGTCAAACAAGCCCTGCTGGTCACCGCTGTCGTCATCGTCATCAGGTTCGTCTGGATCTTCGTCGTCGGCACCATCGATCAACGGTTACACGCGCGGTCGAACCCGGAAGCCGAGCCGGCCGGGTGGCAGGAACGCCTGATCGCCTCCTGGGCCGGGATGCGCGGCGTTGTCACCTTGGCAGCGGTGCTGGCCCTTCCGATGGACTTCCCCGAGCGGGACCGGCTGATCTTCATCGCGTTCGTGGTGATCGTGGTGACGTTGGCATTGCAGGGCACGACCTTGCCGTGGATCGTCCGCCGCCTCGGCGTTCAGGTGCCGCCCGAGGAAACGGCCGACGTGCAGCGCGAGCTGACGGCTCGGGCCCGCCGGGCCGGAATGCAGCGACTGGACGACCTCACGCGTCGCGGCGATGTCGACCAGCGGGTCGCCCGGGAAGCCGCGGACAACATGAACAAGGTGTGGCGGCGGATGGGTTTCGAGGAACCCGACGCCGCGCACAGCGACGAAGACGCCGGGTGCCGGGCACAAGCCGCCGAACTGGAAGCCGAAGTCCTGACCGCCGCCCGCGATGTCATCCTCTCGGCGCGCACCGAGCACGGGATGGACCCCACCATCGCCGACAATGTGCTGCGCAAGCTCGACGGCCATGGCACCACGCCGGAGTGACCAGAGCTCGAATTCGGCGAGATCCTGGGTGCTTGCACTGGCCAGAACATAGTCCGAAATACCCATTGACGCGTTGAGCGTCCGGCAGTGTCATGGATCAGAAGCCAGTGGGGGCGAAGTGACCAGTGCATTGAAGAAGAACCGGACCGGCCACCGGAAGGTCTTGGGGGAGTCGGCTCAGAAGGTGTTACACGTCGGCCGCGTGGGTGCCCTCGCGGTGTTCTTGGGCATCGGTACTGCCGTAGTGGGCGGTTACACCGCGACCGCCGTTTCCTGGGCGGACTCCGATTCCTCGACCAAAGAATCTGCATCTGAACGCGAAACGTCTTCGCGTTCAGATGAATCCAAGCCGCGCAACGGTGCGGGACCGGTGAAGCGCTCTTCTGCAGAAGACGACGGTGGTGAGCACTCCGGGAAGACGGTGCGTTCGGGTGCAAACCGCCCGGACGACGATACGTCGACGTCGTCCGAGAGCGCCAAGCGCCCAACGGCCTCGGAGAACCGTCGCTCAGACCGTGAGAGCAGCCGTGACCTGCCGTCGCCGAAACCGGGCACGGAGGTTGTTCTCGAGCAGGTGGATGAGGTGCCAGTTGCGCTGACCGACCCAGCTCCAGACCCCGCACCTCTGCGCGAGGTGGTCGAATTGAGCATGCTGGCTCATGCCCGCCGGGAGGCTGTTGACCGCAATGCGCCTGCTGCGCAGCGGATCTCCGCATCGGAGGTGGCCAGTGGTGCCGTTGACGCCGCAACCATTCCACAGACGCCCACCCCGGGTTACGACATTGCCCCCGACTGGGAAGACGCCTATACAGGGCAGCCCTCGTTTGCTCATCAGGTTCTGGTCACAGGCTTGCGGGTCGTGACTGCGGTGACGGAGGCGCTGGGCATTCCCTTCAATCTCGCATCCCCGTCCTTCCAGATTCCCTTCCTCACCGACGGAACGCCGCCGACGTTCTTGATGCCGGGCACGGATGTCACGAAACGGCAGTATGTCGATGAGCCGAGCGGGGCCACGTGGGACGAGTGGGTCATCACACCGGAGGCGCCGACAGGCGAGCGGGTGATCGCCGTACACGGCGGTGGCTTCACCTCGGAGGCGAACATTTTCACCTACCTCACCTATCACCAGTTGGCGCGGGACACCGGCGCCACCGTCGTCGTGCCGGTGTATCCCGTCATCGGCAAGGGCGGCACCGCCGCGACCGTCGTCCCGGTGATGGCCAACCGCATCGCCTCGGAAGTTCGCGCGTACGGCGCCCCGAATGTGAGTGTGCTGGGTGACTCCGCCGGGGGCAGCATCTCGCTGGCGGCCCTGCAACTCCAGGCCGCGCGAATCAGGAAGGGGGAGGCGGAGTCCGACTCGATGCCCAGTCGGCTCGTGCTCCTGTCGCCGTCACTGGACAGCAACGACCCGTACACCGAGTTGCCGTTCGACGACCCGCTCCTGGACCCGGAGGTCAGCAAAAAGAACCGCGTCGCCTGGCTCGCCGGCCTCGATCCCACCGATCCGCTGGCAAGCCCGGTCTTCGGCTCCCTCGACGGTCTTCCGCCCACCACGGTGTATTCGAGTTCGTTGGACCAGATCACGTTCCAGACCCTGAGGTTGCAGCAGAAGGCCGCCGGTGACAGCAATGTCACGTTTGTCCTGCGCAAGGGCCTGATCCACGATTGGGTGGTCTTCTACTTCCTGCCGGAGGCGCAGGCCGAACTACCCGGGATCTACGACGCCCTGGGAGTGCACCCGCAATCCGTGTGACCGGGGCCAGGAAGCGCGACCGGCGGTGTGCCTGCGTTCAGGTCTTGGTGAGTGCCAGCACCGGGATGGTGCGTACCCCGGCGGTCTTCTTCTCGTACTCGGCGAAGCCCGGGTAGCGGCGGGCCTGTTCACCGTAGATGCGGTCACGGTCGCTACCGGTGATCTCGGTGACGGCCACGGTGTGGGTGCTGGTACCGAGTTCGATCTCACCGCTGCCCGTCGCGGTGAGGTTGTGGTACCAGGCGGGGTGGGTGGGCGCCCCGGCCTTGGAAGCGAACACGTAGATCACGTCCGGGTTGTCGTCATCCGGCAGGTACATCATCGGCGTGACGGTCTGTTTACCCGTCTTGCGGCCCGTGTGGTGCACCAGGACCATCGGGGCACCCTCGAAGTTCCCGCCGACGCGTCCGCCATTGGCCCGGAACTCGTTGATTATCTGCGTGTTCCAGTCGTCCGGTGCGCTCATGGTGGTGACACTCCCGTCTGCGTGGTGGTGGTACGGCCATGCTGACCCTACGACGGCGCGCCCTCCTTCGAGGCGAAGTGCGGGCGGCTCGTGGGCAGGGGTTGTTCTGCGGCATCACCGGAGCAAGTGCCACGATGCGTTGATGGCTGTGACATCGGAGAGCGGTCGCCGGGGCCGCCCCCGCGACCCGGAGATCGAGAACCGCGTCTATGACGCGGCGGCTGCGCTGTATTCGCAGGCAGGCTGGAATGGCTTCCGGGTCGATGCGCTGGCCCGTCAGTCCGGGGTCGGCAAGGCCGCCATCTACCGGCGCTGGCCGACCCGGGTGCACTTGCTGGCGCAGGTCCTGGTGGCACGCTCGCTGTACTTCGAGGACATCAACACCGGTGACACGCGGCGAGACCTCGAGGCGATGGCGGACCTGTACATCGCGCACTTGACCGGCCCGTACGGCAATCTGCTGCATCAGGTGCTCGTCGACCGGTTGCATCACCCCGAGGTCCGCGAGGCCTCGGATGACTACTACCGCACCCTCGTCCTGGCAGGCCGGCGGATCGGCCGGCGCGCGCTGAAACGCGGTGACGTTCCGTCCACCGCCGCCGCGACGTTGATGATCGACATGGTGATCGGCGGTATCCAGAACCACATCGTCACGACGCCGCGGGAGCTACGGGCCCAGATGCGTTCGCGGCTACCACAATTCCGCGACCACCTGGTCCGCGCGGCAATGGCCGGTGCCGCCACCCCGCTGCAGTGACGACCGGCTTCCGCGGATATCAGCCGGATTCCGTCTGTTAATCTCGTGTCGAGCCATCCGAGGAGAAGATCATGACGGCTGCTCTGGACGCAGAACTGCATGCACTGCGGGTGACGACGCGCGAGCTGCTGGCCAAGCACTGCTCAGAGGCGCAGGTCCGCGCCGCCATGGCCACCGACACCGGACACGACCGCGAGCTGTGGCGGCATCTGGCCGAGATGGGACTACCGGGCCTGCTGATTGATGAGCAGTTCGGCGGTGGCGGCGCGGGGCACGTCGCCATGGGTGTGGTCATGGAGGAGATGGGTGCTGCCCTGATGGGCGGCCCCTTCCTGGCCACCGCCGTGCTGAGCACCCACGTGCTGAACTGCAGCACCGACGACCGGGAGCGGCAGTCCGTGTTGCCCGGCATCGCCTCAGGGGAGGTGATCGCGACCGTTGCGTTCGCCGAGACCGTCCTACCGGCATCCGCCCGGCCCAACTGCATCGGCACCAGAGCGGTCCGCACCGGTGACCCCGGCTGGCAGCTGACGGGTCAGAAGTCCTATGTGCTGGACGCAGGTAGTGCCGACGTCATCTACGTGCTGGCGCAAAGCCCGGACGGGCCAGGGGTTTTCCGAGTCGACGCAGACGCACCCGGACTGACGGTGACGCCGCTGCAGACAGTCGACCAAACCCGGCGACAGTATTCGATCGTTCTCGAAGACACTCCCGCTCGGTCGGTGGGGGCGCCGGGAACAGGGACCTCGGTCCTGGCTGCGGCCCTGGATCTGACAGCGGTGGCGCTGATCAGCGAACAGGCCGGCGGCACGCGCCGGGCCATGCAATTGGCCGTCGACCACGCCAGGACCCGCTTCCAGTTCGGCCGGGCGATCGGCAGTTTCCAAGCCGTCAAGCACATGTGTGCGGACATGCTGTTGGAAGCCGAATCGGCGATATCCGCAGCCCGGCACGTCGCCGAGTCGTTCGACCGGCAGCGCCCGGGCGCGGGTGCGGATCTTGCTCTGGCACAGGCGTACTGCGCCGAGGCATACCTCAGCGTTGCCGCCACGGGCATTCAGGTGCACGGCGGGATCGGGTTCACCTGGGAGCATCCCGCACATCTGTACCTGCGCCGCGCGCGCACCGATGCCCAACTGCTGGGCGATCCGGCGCTGCACCGTGAAACCTATCTGCAGCGAAGCAGCACAGGAGGCCCGCATGTCCGACCCTGATACCTCTGGCGTGATCGCCGAGGTACGTGCCTGGCTGCAGCAGAACTGGGACCCCGCGCTCGACAGGGCCGACTGGCTGGACCGGGTGGTCACGGCGGGCTGGGCTGCTCCGAGCTGGGAACCGAGGTGGTTCGGCCGCGGACTCGGTCAGGACGAATCACGCGCCGTACGAGCCGAGTTCGAGAGAGTGGGCGCACCGGGATCGGGACAGGACCGGATGAACCTGTGGGCGGCCACCGTGCACGCGGCGGGATCCGAGGATCTGAAAACCCGGCTGTTGGGTGGTTTCCTACGTGGACAGCTGCGCGGGTGCCTGCTCTACAGCGAGCCCGGCGCGGGTTCGGACCTGGCCGGGTTGCGCACCCGCGCTGTGCGCGACGGCGACCAGTGGATTGTCAACGGCCAGAAGGTCTGGACCTCATTTGCGCAGAAGGCCGACTACGGCATGCTGGTTGCCCGAACCGATGTCGATGTACCCAAACATCGCGGACTGACCTTCTTCCTGTTGCCGATGAAACAACCCGGTGTGACCGTGCATCCGATACACCAGATCACCGGTGAGTCCGAGTTCAACGAAGTTTTCCTCGACAACGCCAGAGTCGCCGACAGCGACCGCATCGGCGATGTCAATGCGGGGTGGGCGACGCTGCAACTCGCCTTGGGCCTGGAGCGCGCGATCATGGGCGGCTCGGCCCGCACCGACCGCGGCAGGGCGACCACCGAAGACGACGTACGCAAGGTGAGCCTTCGCGATCTGGCAATCCGGTTGGGCCGCTTCGACGATCCGGTTCTGCGCCAGGCGATCGCCCGTATCGAAGCGCTGCAGGCGGTCAATCGCTGGAACCTCGCCCGGTCGAAGTCGACCGCCAGCCAAGCCGAGCGCCTGTCGGTGCTGTCACTCAGCAAGATCGCGATGTCACGCATCCTGCATGAATCAGCACGGGTGTACACCGACCTGGCAGGTCCGGAATCCATGCTGGAAGGCCCCGAGCACCCACTGGGCGACGCCACCACCTTCCGCGCTCTCAACGCCTACTTCACCTCGATCGGCGGGGGCACCGACCAGATCCAGCGCAACATCATCGGCGAGAAGGTGCTCGGTCTGCCCAGGGAGCCCGATCCCTACCATGACCGGCCGTTCCGGGAACTGCCGCACGATCAAGGCTGACGGAGGGCCCGAAGGAGGGTTGTCACCTCTACACCACCCGCGACGCCTGGTACTGGGCCACCTGCCACCGGCCGCCAACCCGGGTGAGCACCACGCCGATGGCCAGCTCCACTGCGGGCCGGTCCGGGTAACTGAACGTCGCGGCCAGATAACCGAATACGACATCATCTGCCGGACTACGGCTTTCGAGGACCCGGTAGGCGACCGTCATCCCGTCGGGTTGAGAACCGTAGTACTGGGCGACCGCGTGTCTGCCCACGCCGTAGGGGCGCAGGCCTTGGAACACCACGTCCTCGGTGAACGCGGCGGCCACCCGGCCGGGATCGTGGGTGTCGATCCCGGCCTTCCACTCGTCCAGGACGCTGACGAGGATCTCCGCGGCGGACATGTCAATGCCCCGCGCTCTGGCCGCCGTCGACGTGCAGGATCTCGCCGGTCACGAACGGCGCGTTCTCCAGGTAGAGCACCGCGTCGACGACATCGGCTACCTCGCCGAGGTGGCCCACCGGGTGCAGTGCCGCCAGGGCCTGGTATTCCGACGGCTGGTGCATCGGTGTCTTGATGACTCCGAGAGCCACTGCGTTGGAACGGATTCCGCGCGTGGCGTATTCGACGGCCAGCGCACGGGTCGCCGCGTTCAGACCACCCTTGGTCAACGAGGCCAGCGCCGACGGCACCGCTGAGTTGGCATGTTCGACCAGAGTGGTCGAAATGGTGACCAGGTGGCCACCCCGGGGATCGGGTCCCTGCTCGAGCATCCGGGCCACAGCGGCACGGGAGAGCTCGAAGAACCCACGGAGGTTCACTCCGGTGATGGCGTCATAGTCGTCGTCGCTGTAGTCGACAAACGGTTTGGCGATGAAGATGCCCGCATTGTTGACCAGGGTGTCGATCCGCCCGAAGCGTTCGATCGCCGCGTCGACGATCCGCCCGCCGACACCGGGTTGCCCGATGTCACCCGGTACGGCCAGGACCATCGGGTCGTCAGCGGCCGCGATGGTGCGGGAGTTCGCCACGACGGCGTAGCCGAGCTTGCGGTAGCCGGCCACCAGACCGGCGCCGATTCCTTGTGAGGCGCCGGTGATGAGTGCGACGCGGGGTGCAGATGTCATGTCCGTGTTCCTTTCAGTTGGTGTTGCACCGCAGAACGCGCCGTCAGCCGGCCGGCAATCCCCGGCCCAGGGACCAATCACCTCGCTACTGGTAGGCACAAGCTCCTACTGCACTACGCTGACCGGTGTGGAGCTGCGACAGCTGCGCTACTTCGTCACGGTGGCCGACGAGCTGAACTTCGGGCGCGCGGCCGAACGGCTGCGCATCGCGGGACCGTCACTCTCACAACAGATCAAGGCGCTCGAGCGCGACCTCAAGGTGCAGCTGTTCGACCGCGACCGGCGCTCGGTGGCGCTGACGGCCGCCGGCTCGGCGCTGCTGCCGCGGGCGCGGGCCCTCATCGGCCAGGCCGACGAGCTGCGGCGCCAGGCCCAGGGTCTGGCGACGTCGGAGCCCGTCCGCATCGGGTGCGTACAGTGGTGCCCCACGGACTGGGCCGAGCGGGCCGCGGGTGTGGCGCAGTTGCGGGTGGACACCTGGGTCATGCCCTCGCATGCCCAAGCCGCCCGCGTCGCGGACGGCAGCCTGGACCTCGCGATCTGCTGGGTCGAGCATGCGGACCTGCAGGCCTTGGCACTCGAGGCGCGACTGGCCGGCGCCGACCGGCTCTACGCGCTGAGTGCCGGGCCGGATTCTTCACCCGTTGACGCACGGGATCTGACGGTGTTGGTGGATTCCGACCAGTCGAGCTGGTCGTCGTGGAACAGATTCGCCGAGCAGTTCGCCGCGGCATCGGGTGCGCAGGTGGTTCGGGTCGAGGACGGGGGAGTGACGGGCTCGACCTTCTTCGACCACGTCCGGCGCCTCCGACGTCCGCTACTCAACAACCCCAAGGGCCAGAACGACGCAACGCCGCCGGACCTGACCCGGCGGCCGGTGCAGCACCCGAGCCCGATGTGGACGTGGTCCCTGGTGTGGCGCCAAGGTGAGCCGAACCCCTTGGTACATGCCGTGATCGAGGCCTTCACGGCGGGTGTCGACGTACCGGGACTGACCGAACCCGGAGTGTGGCTGCCTGCGGGCGACCCGCACCGCTGAGTTGCGGGCACGATGAGGCCGCGCCATCGCGAGCATGGCGACCAGCATCATCACGGTTTGCCTGCAGCGCAACCACTTCGATTCATCTGCAGTCATTCGCGCGCCGGTGATGACATTTCCCTAAGAGTCTGGCGGGATGGTGGACCTGGTGCGCCTCGAGGGGGATGCTCGGCGTGGACGCAGACTGCGAGAAGGGTGCAGTTGTGGATGATCTCAGCTTCGACAGTACCGATCTGTCCGAGACCCAGGACTTCCTCGTCAAGGCATACACCCGGCTGAAGATCGGCGGGCACCACCCGGCGCCGCAAACGCGGATACGACGGCACTGGATGGGACCGGTGAATGTCGACGAACTCGATTTCAACTTCGACATGGATTTCTACGTCGAGCCGCTGGGGCGGATCTGCGTGTGCCGAATCCATTCCGGAAGCCTCGACACCCGCTTCGACCGGGTCGAGGACGTCTTGACCCCGGGTGACATCGCCTTGCTGGCCCCGCCGGACAGCCCCTACAGCGGACAACTGCACCACACCCGCTACGACGCCACCATGCTCGAGCCCGGGCAACTCGACCGCATCGCAGCTCCGTCGGCGGGGCCGGTCGAGCGCTCGGTGCGACTGACCAGCCACCGACCCCTCTCACCCGAAGCGGGGACGCGCCTGAGCGCCTTCATCGACTATCTCCGCAAGCACGCCCTCGCCGGCGCCGGCGTCGACGAGTTCGGGCTGGTCGCCGACACGGGCGCGCAGATGCTGGCGAGCCTGGTCCTGGCTGCATTCCCCAGCACCGCTCAGACCGAACCAAGCCACTGCGACCGCCACGACGCCTCCACCGCCGCCCTGCGCCGGGCCATCACCTTCGTCGACGACAACGCCCACCTGCCGATGTCGTTGGCCGATATCGCTGCTCATGTGCACATGACCCCACGCGGTGTGCAGTACCTGTTCCGGCGCCACCTCGACTGCACCCCCATGCAGTACCTGCGCAAAGTGCGCCTCGATCACGCCCACCGGGATCTGCAGCGGGCCAGCCCCGAGGGGTGCACCGTCGCCGAGATAGCCAACCGGTGGGGTTTTGCGCACCAGAGTCGCTTTGCCCACTACTACCGGCTGACCTACGGCATGTCGCCACGCCGCACCTTGAACGGCGGCGCGCTCAGGACGTGAGCCTGCGGGTCCGACGGAAGCGACGATGCCGGTCTGTAATGCTGATGAGGTGCGGCCGGATGGGGGAGAACCGATCGGCGGCGCTGCAGCACGAGGAGCCGACGCCCTACTGATCGGGGTCCTCGCGTTCGTCGTGAGTGTGGTGGGGGTGGGGCGCCCGTCGCTGTGGGTCGACGAGGCGGCAACCGTGACCGCCTCCAGCCGCCCGCTGGCCGAACTCTGGGCGCTGGTGCAGCACGTCGATGCCGTGCACGCCCTGTACTACCTGACGATGCACGGCTGGTTGTTGCTGACGCCGCCGGGTGAGGCGTGGTTGCGGTTGCCCAGCGCGGTGATGGTGGGCGCGGCAGCCGCCGGGGTGGTGGTGCTGGGCAGGCAACTCTCCGGTCGGTCCGTAAGTATCTGCGCCGGTGTGGTTTTCGTGTTGTTGCCGCGCACCACCTGGGCGGGTGTCGAAGCCCGGCCCTATGCCCTCACCATGGCATGTGCGGTGTGGTTGACGGTGCTGCTCGTCGCCGCGGTCCGCGGCCGCGCCAGAGGGCTCTGGGTTGCTTACGGTCTGGCACTCGCGTTGTCCATCATCGCCAATGTGGTGGTGGTGCTGTTGCTGGTGGCGCACGCCGTTGCGGTGGCGGGAATGGCGCCGCCGCGCCGGACGCTGCTCGCGTGGGTGGCCTCCACGGCCGCGGCGGTGCTGGCCGTCGTGCCCCTGATGATCGCGCTGCTACCTCAGCAGTCGCAGGTCAGCTGGATCTGGCCGATCAGCGCAGCGACGGCCGGGCAGATCTTCGCCGAGCAGTACTTCCCCTCGGTGTACTCGGACAGAGTGCGCGCGGTGGGCCCTGACCAGCGTGCGTTCACCGCCGAGCAGCTGGCGGTGGCCATGCAGGCGTGGGCGCGGGTGGTTCCCTTGATCAGCGTCATCGTCATCCTCGCTGCGCTGGCGGTGTGGAAGCGACGCCGTGCGGCGGATATCGGCCCGGATCCGCGGCTTCTGGTGAAGGTGTCAGCGGCCTGGATTGTGCTGCCCACTGCGGTGCTCGTCGGATACTCGGTGGTGGTGCGGCCGATCTATCAGCCCCACTATCTGGCGTTCACCACCCCGGCCGCGGCACTGCTGATCGGGCTCTGTGTCGTGGTGGTGGGCCGCGACGGTTGGCGCGTCGGTGCGCTTCTCGTGCTGATCGGGGTGGCGGCGGTGCCGAACTACCTTGCCCAGCGCTCACCGTTCGCCAAGTACGGATCGGACTACAGCCAGGTTGCCGACCTGCTGGCGGAGCGTGCCGCCCCCGGCGACTGCCTGCTGCTCGACGGCGCCATGAGTGCGTCGGCGGCCGATGGCATCGACGGCACCCGGCTGCAGCACCGCGATGGCCTGGTCGACGTCGGGTCGAAAAAGGAGGCCACAGACAATGATTCGCTGTTCAGCTCGAGACTTCCGGCCGATGATCAGGTGAACGCGCTGCGCAGCTGCTCGGTGGTGTGGATTGTCACCGACTACCACAGGGAGCCGCCGCAACTCGGTCTTCGAGTCGTCCACGAATGGCGGTTCAACCAGAGCCAGGTGGTTCAGGCGGTCCGCGCGCAGTGAGGGTGCAGGACTTCGCGCGGTGGGCTCTCCATGTGCCCCGACGCGTGTTGGTCGTCGCCGCCCTGGCGGCGGTGGCCGCCGCAGTCCTCGGTGTGCCCGTCGTCGCGCATCTGACCGCAGGTGGTTTCCAGGACCCGGCGGCGGAATCCGCGCGCGCCAATCACCTCCTGTCAGAGGTCTTCGGCAAAGGCGATGTGCAGCTGGTACTGGTCGTCAGCCATGGCGATGGACCTCGAAGCGTCGACGCCCAATCCGCGGGGCGACGGATGGTGGAACTGATCGAGGACAGCCAGAACGTCATCGGCGTGATCTCCCCGTGGACCTCGCCGCCACCCGTGGCCGACGCTCTCTACAGCGCCGACGGCCGGACCGGACTGATCGTCGCCGACCTGCGCGGGGGTGAGAGCCGAGCGCCCGGATACGGGCAGGGTCTCGTCGAGGCCGTCAACGCCGACGTGCTGCCTGACTTTCCCGAGGTGACGGTTCAGGCCGGGGGATCGGCAATGGTGTTCGCCCAGATCACCGACCAGACGTTGCACGACGTGCTGATCATGGAATCCATCGCCGTGCCGCTCAGCCTGCTGGTGCTGGTGTGGGTATTCGGCGGATTGCTCGCGGCGACGTTGCCGGTGGTGGTGGCCGCCGCCGCGATAGCGGGTTCGTTGGCGGTACTGCGTGGCATCACCGTGTTTGCCGATGTGTCCATCTTCGCGCTGAATCTGACCACCGCATTGGGATTCGCGTTGGCAGTCGACTACACCCTGCTGATCCTCAGTCGCTATCGCGACGAAATCGCCGGCGGCGCCGATCGTGACCAGGCGGTGCGGACCACGATGGGTACGGCGGGACGCACCATCGTGTTCTCGGCGCTGATCGTCACCCTGTCGATGGCAACGATGGTGGTGTTCCCCATACCGTTTCTGCGGTCGTTCGCCTACGCCGGCGTCGCGACGGTGATGTTGTGCGCGCTGGCGGCATTGGTGCTGACGCCGGCGCTGATCGTTGTCCTGGGCGCCCGCATCGGCACCCCGCGGGGCCGCCACCGCGGCCGGCGCCCCGAGCAGAATTTCTGGCACCGGAGCACCGCGTTCGTCATCCGCCATGCGGGGGTCCTGGGCCTGGCGGGCGCCGCGCTTCTCGTTGTTGCAGGCCTGCCGTTCCTGAGCGCCAACTGGGGCAATCCCGACGACCGTGTGCTGCCTGCCTCGGCGTCCGCACACCAGGTGGGTGACGTGCTGCGGGCGCAGTTCCCCGGCCAGTCGGGGACCGAGAGCGTCGCCGTCGTGGCGGATGCGCGGGGACTGACTCCGGCGGAGTGGGAGCGCTACGCGGCCGCGGCGTCGCGGGTGCCCGGGGTCGTGGCGGTGTATGCGCCCACCGGGACGTTCGCGCAAGGGCGCCAGGTCGGTCCTCGGGCCGGTGGCACCGACGTCCGGGACGGCAGTGCCTACCTGACGGTGGCCGGTTCGGCGCCGCTGTTCTCGGAGGCGTCGGAGACGCAATTGGACACTCTGCGCGCGCTGACCGGCCCCGGGGGGCGTGACGTCGCCATCACGGGTGCGGCCGCGACCAACCGTGACAGCGTGCTAGCCATCGCCTCACGGTTGCCCTTGGTGCTGGCCCTCATGGCGGTGGTGATCTTCGTGGTGCTGTTCGTGCTCACGGGCAGCGTTGTCCTGCCCCTGAAAGCGCTTGTCTTGAACACCCTTTCGCTGACCGCGGCTTTCGGTGCCCTGGTCTGGGTCTTCCAGGAGGGCCACCTCGGCGCGTTCGGGACGACACCCACCGGCACATTGGTGGCCACCATTCCGGTCTTGTTGTTCGGCATCGCGTTCGGGCTGTCCATGGATTACGAGGTGTTCCTGTTGGCCCGTATCCGCGAGTTCTGGTCGAAAAGTGCCGGCGCGGTCGCCGATCAAGACCGCAGCGTGATCCTCGGTCTGGCCTACACGGGACGGGTTGTCACCGCGGCGGCGCTGATCATGGCGATCTCCTTCGCCGGCCTGATCGCCGCCCAGGTGTCGTTCATGCGGATGTTCGGGGTGGGCCTGGTGTTGGCGGTCCTGGTCGACGCCACGTTGGTGCGGATGGTGCTGCTGCCGGCATTCATGCATCTGCTGGGCAGGTGGAACTGGTGGTCACCGAGGCCGTTGCGGCGGTTTGCCCGCCCGGAATGAGTTTGGGCCGCCCGTCGCGGAGAACTCTGTAGAGCCCTGAACCGATCCGATCCGGCACGGGTTCCGAATGCTCATTGACGGAGTCGACAAAGACGAGGAGTCGGGGTGTGAGGATCAGTGAGCAGGTCGACGTGCAGCCGGGTGAGCCGAGGCTGCGCCCATGATGAGCTCCGAACTGGACGCGGCGGGTATCCGGGCACCCGACCTGCGTGAGGCCTATCAGTACTGCCGCACCCTCAACGCCCAGCACGGCAAGACGTTCTTCCTGGCCACCCGGCTGCTGGCGCCGGAACAGCGTCCTGCGGTGCACGCCCTGTACGGGTTCGCCCGAAGCGCCGACGACATCCTCGACGATTTCGACAGCGATCTCGACACGGCCCAACGCGGCCAGCAGCTGCAACACCTGTCCAACCGGCTGGGCGCTGTCCTGGCGGGCGGAGCCCTCGGCGCCGACGATCTGGCGCTGGCCGCCGTCGCACATACCGCGCATACCTACGACATCGGCTGGGAGCTGTTCGACGACTTCCTGACGTCGATGCGGATGGATCTGACGGTGACCGACTATCCGGACCGGGCCGCGCTGGAGCGGTACATGTACGGATCGGCAGAGGTGATCGGCTTGCAGCTGTTGCCGGTGCTGGGCAGCGTGGGTCCCCGCGAAGACGCCGCGCCGTACGCCGCGGCGCTCGGCAAGGCCTTCCAGCTGACCAACTTCCTGCGCGACGTCGACGAAGACCTGCGCCGGGGGCGGGTGTACCTGCCCGCCGACGAGTTGGCTGCCCACGGCGTCGACCGGGAACTCCTGACGTGGTGTCAGCGGCACCAGCGCACCGACCGCCGCGTCCGCGCCGCGCTGGCCGACCAGCACGCGATCACCCGGGCGGTTTACGCCCAGGCCCGTCCCGGCATCAACACCCTGGCGCCGCGTTCACGCGCGTGTGTCTCGGCGGCGTTGACCCTGTACTCCGACATCCTGGCCCGGATCGAAGCGATCGACTTCGAGATCTTCGGTCGCCGGGCGCGGGTGGGACGGCGCCGGCGTGTGGCGGTGGCCGCCGTGGGTTTCGGTAAGGCGTGGGCAGCCCGGCTCCGGCGCGAGGCGGGGTGACTCGATGACGCTTGTCGGCCTCGGGCGCTCACCGGCGGCGCCCCGCCCCTGCCTTGTCGAGCAGCGGAACCTGCAGTGCCGCCCACGGGCTGATGGCCCAGCCCAGGGCGGCCGCGGTGCACAGCTCTTCCCACGGCACCCAGGCGTGGTCCATCACCTCGGCGGCGGCCGGGCGAACCGGCCCCACCGCCAGCGCAGTGAACACCGGGCAGACCTCGTTCTCCACCACGCCATCGGCTGCCACCGCGTAGTACCTGAAGTCGGGCAGCACACAGCGCAACCGGTCGACGCCGACGCCCAGCTCCTCGCGCACCCGCCGGTGCACGGCGTCGGGCAGGGACTCGCCCGGGCCGGGGTGCCCGCAGCAGGAGTTCGTCCAGACCCCGGCGAACGCGCGCTTGTGCAGTGCCCGCCGGGTCAGCAGCACCCGCCCGGAGTCGTCGAACAGATAGCAGGAGAACGCCAGATGCAGCGGGGTCGAGCTGTGGTGCACCTCGGACTTGGGAGCCGAACCGATGTCCTGACCCTCGTCATCGAGGAGTACCACCAATTCCGGGCTGTCGGCCACGCGCATGTCCACCACCGCTCATCGAAATCCGAACGCCCCTGTGGGCAGGTATCACTGCCGTATTCGGGGCCGGCGCCCGCCCGGATTGGTACCGCCACTGAACCAAGCACGAATGAAGTGGGTGCGCAGTGTCGGTGATCCTGGCCTACACCTCGCCCGCACTGGGCCACCTGTACCCGTTCTGTGCTCTGCTCGCCGAGCTGTCGGACCGAGGCCACGACATCCACCTGCGCACCCTGGCCGGCGGTGTAGACCTGTGCCGCCAGCAAGGGTTCACCGCCGAGCCGGTCGATCCGCGGATCGAAGCGCTGCACAACGACGCCACCGAGGGTGGTGTGCTCCGGGCGGCCACCGAGACCGTCCGGGTTCTCGCCCGGCGCGCCGCCGTTGAGGTCGGCGATCTCGCACGGGCGATGGCCGATGTCTCCCCGGACCTGGTGGTGGTGGATTCCAACTGCTGGGGGGCGATGTCCTTCACCGAGGCCAAAGGGATTCCATCGGTGGTCCTTTCGCCGTTCATGCCGTACCTGCGCTCACCGGGCTCGCCGCCGTTCGGCGCCGGGGCCAGGCCGTGGCCGGGTCCGCTGGGACGGATTCGCGACTGGGGCGTCGGGCTGGTCACCCGCAGGGTGTTCGACAAGCCCTTCCGTGACGGAATGGACCCGGTCCGGGCCGCCCTCGGTGTGCCGGCGGTGCGGTCCGCCGACGCGCTGCTGCGCCGGGCACCCGCTGTGCTGGTTGCCACCGGCAAGCCGTTCGAGTACCCGCACACCGACTGGGGTCCGTCGGTGGAACTGATCGGTCCGGCGTCCTTCGATCCGGTGGGGGCCGAAGCGCCGGCGTGGCTCGACGAGATCGACGACCCGATCGTATTGGTCACCACGTCGTCGGTGCCGCAAGCCGACGAGAGGCTGGTCAACACCGCCCTCGAAGCGCTCGACGGCGAGCCGCTACACCTGGTGGCCACGTCCCCGACGCGGCCGGTCGGCGCCGCCTGGCGCCGGCCCGGGGCCACCCTGACGCAGTTCGTGCCGCACTCGTTGCTGCTGGAACGCGCGGTCTGTGTCGTCACCCACGGCGGTATGGGAATCACTCAGAAAGCCCTGAGCCGCGGAATCCCGGTCTGCGTGGTTCCTTTCGGACGCGACCAGTTCGAGGTCGCGCGGCGGGTGGAGGTCGCGGGCTGCGGTATTCGGCTACCGGCGCGCCGGCTCACGACGCCGCGGCTGCGCGCCGCGATCAACGACGCGATGACGATGACCGACGGGGCGTCCGCGGTGGCGGAAGGTTTCGCCGCGACCGGCGGAGTACGCCGCGGCGCCGACATCGTGGAACAACACCTGCTCAGGAGAACATCGGCGCGGGGGCTCGGCGGGTGAGGTCGTCGGCCACCTGTTCGGCCGCCCGGAGCACGCGCAGGATGTTGTCGCCGGCCAGCTTGTCCAGGTCGGCGCGCGACCATCCCCGGTCGGTGAGGGCAGCGAACAGCCTCGGATACCCCGACACGTCCTCCAGCCCTTCGGGCATGGCCTCGCCGCCCATGTAGTCGCCGCCGACACCCACGTGGTCGATGCCGGCGACCTCGCGAACGTGCTCGATGTGCGTGACGACGTCGGCCACCGTGGCGACCGGCGGTGGCGACTGTCTGGCCAGCTGTGTCATCAGGGCGTCGTAGGCGGGGTCGTGTTTGTGCAGCCCGCGGCGCCGAGCCTCGGCGTTGGCTTCGGCATGCCACTGCGCGACCGCCGGAGAGAGGAAGGCGGGCAGGAATGTCACCATGCAGACGCCGGCGTTCGCGGCCAGGGCCGTGAGCACATCGTCGGGCACGTTGCGCGGGTGGTCGCAGACCGCACGGGCGCAGGAGTGGCTGAAGATCGCCGGCGCCGCGGTCACGCGCAGTGCGTGCCGCATCACGTCGGCAGACGCGTGCGACAGGTCGACGAGCATCCCGAGCCGGTTCATCTCGCGTACCACGGCCTCCCCGAAGGGCGAGAGTCCGTGCAGCACAGGACAATCGGTCGCAGAGTCGGCCCACGGCACGTTCTTGTTGTGGGTCAGCGTCAGGTACCGCACGCCCAAGGCGCGCATCGCGCGCAGCACCCCTAGTGACCCGTCGATGCAATGGCCGCCTTCCATCCCCAACAGCGAAGCGATGCGGTCTCCGGAAGCCTGCACCTCGTCCGCGGTGGTCGCCAGCACCAGTCGGCCCGGGTAGCGGGTCACGAGGCGCCGCACGAAGTCGATCTGTTCGAGTGTTGCGGTCACCGCCGCCGGCCCGTCGAAGAGCTCCGGCGAGACGTAGACCGACCAGAACTGCCCGCCGACCCCGCCGGCCCGGAGCCGCTCGAGGTCGGTGTGCAGATCGGGCACCAACGACGTCAGGTCAACGGCATCGAGGTTGTTGCCGTACAACTGGCGCATCGCCCAGGCCAGATCGTTGTGACCGTCGATCAGCATCGGAATCGAGTGTGCGCCGGCGGGCTCGGCACGCACAACCGTTGCGAGTGCACCGGGAATCCCCTCGCCGGCAGGGAAGTGGCGTGCGTGGCCCGACGCCCGCGTTGTGCAAACGCATGGCACCCCCCCGCGCGGGCAGTGCGGAGAGGAACAGCAGGGGCGTGAGGCAACCGCTAACCGTGCCGGTGACGGTCTGCCGGGCTCAGGCGTTCGCCGAAGCCATCGCCTGGTGCACAACTGCCCATCGATGGCGCGGTCCGGGCGCTTGGAGAAGTTGCCCGCCGGCGGCCGTCGCTGTTCGCGGCAACAACGCGTGCGCGCGTGAGCATATTCTCCAGCGCGCGAGCCGAATTCGCGGCAAAGGTGTCACGCCGCCGTCACGGTTCAGGCCTGTCGGCGTGCGGCACCTCCGGTGCCGAGGCAGCTCCCCGAAAAGCCTTGGAGTGCGCAAAGATATGTGAAGATCGAGGCGAACGTGACGAGTGGTCGGTGAGGTGCCCCCGCAGTGTCCAGCCGGCCGAAGGCGGTTCTCCATGACAGGTGTGCAACGACTCGAACCGGTGTCCCGCAGTGCGGACGCGGCTGCGATCTACGGTGCGTGGGAACGCTTTGTGCAAGGGGAAGACGATATCCGCGGCGTGCGGCCCGAAGTCGCGATCTCCTGGCATCGCTGCCGCGATCTGTATCGCGTGGACCCGTATCTGTCCGAAGCACCGGCGGCGGTTGCGGAAGTCGCCCACTCGATCGAACACGATGTCATCTTCACCGAGCTCGGTTTCCGTGCCGCCGCCATGGTCCACGAGGTGGCCAGTTTCGGTGGCATCGTGACCGTCGCCGACGCGACCGGCAGGATCCTGGCCGAGTGGGGTGACAAGACCACCTGCTCCATCGCCGCCGAGGCCAGCCTGGCGCCGTGGTTCTGTTGGTCCGAGAGCGCGGTGGGCACCAACGCCATGGGCACCGCGCTCGGAACGCAGCACCCCGTGGTGATCCGGCGGGAAGAACACTGGTGCCGGGCTTTTCACGACTGGACGTGCGTCGCCGTCGCGGTGCGCGACGTGGTGAACAAGGAACCGATCGCGGTCTTGAACATCTCCTGCTGGCGCAGTGAGCTGCCGGCGTCGGCGCGGGGGTGGCTGTCCAATGCCGCCGCTCACACCCAGAGCGGTCTGCGCATGCGCGCCCGCGACAGTGGAACGCAACTGCTCGCCGCGTACAACCACGCCCGGATGCGGTCCACGGAGCCGCTGGCCGTGGTCGACACCGCGGGCAAGGTGGTGATCGCCGACGACACGGCGAGTGTGCTCCTGGGCGTGCCCGGCAACGCCGCGGCGGTGAATCCGGCGGTGCGGTGGAATCCACGGTTACCCGCGTTCGTCGACGCCGCCCGGTATGCCAGCAAGCAGGCCGGCCAGCACCCGGATTGGGTCGGCAGCACCCAGATCTTCACTCACCTCGCCGACGAGCCGTCGCCGATCCGAATCCGGCCGGTCTTCCAGTACGGCAACCTGATCGGACACCTGATCACCTTCGGAGCTGCCGACGGCGAGGCACTACCGGATACCGAGGTGGGCCCGCATGTTCAAGGCCCGCCGCGCCGAGTGGTGGGCATCCGCGACAGCCGGATGGTGTTGCTGCGGCTGGCGGAGGTCACCCTGGCCGAATCGGACGGCAACGAGGTGTGGCTGTCCACGGATCAGGGCCGGCTGCGGGCAGCCGCGTCGGGCCTGGACAAACTCGACGATGAACTGGCCAACTCGGGATTCATGCGGGTACACCGCCAGTACGTCGTGAACCTCAGCCGTGTCCGGGAGGTCGAACGCCGGGACCGGGGTGAGTTGGTCCTGGTCATGGACGACAGTGCCAACACGGTGGTGCCGGTGTCGCGGCGCAACGCTCGCGGGGTACGGCACGTGCTGGGCGTGTGAGATTCGGAAAGGAGTCCCATGCCTGGGAACCCTGACAGTTACGTCGACAGGACCTACGACCAGACCGTCGTCGCGCTGCGGCGGCGCGGCACTCCGGCCGGTCAGCCCGGCCGGTGGCCCGGCCGCGTAGACCTGAGCATCCTGACCCGCGCACCTGATCCGTGGGGCGAGGACTTCGACTACGCCAAGGCTTTCGCGGCACTGGATCTCGATGAACTGGCCCGTGACGTGGACCGGGTGCTGACCACCACACAGGACTGGTGGCCCGCCGACTTCGGTCACTACGGACCGCTGGTGCTGCGGATGGCCTGGCATTGCGCCGGCACCTACCGCGTGGGTGACGGACGTGGCGGATCGAGTGCCGGAATGCAGCGGTTTGCGCCGCTGAACAGCTGGCCGGACAACCGGAACCTGGACAAGGCGCGGCGACTCCTTTGGCCGGTCAAGCAGAAACACGGCCGGAAGATCTCCTGGGCCGACCTTATGGTCTTCGCGGGCAACCGCGCACTGGAATCGATGGGGTTCAAGACATTCGGCTTCGCCGGTGGCCGGGTGGACGTCTGGGCGGCCGACGAGACCTACTGGGGTCCCGAGGACACCTGGTGCGCCGACGAACGGCACAGTGGCGTCCGGGATCTCGAGGAACCGCTGGCGGCCGCGGAGATGGGACTGATCTACGTCAATCCCCAGGGCCCGGGCACGTCGCCGGACCCGAGGGCCGCCGCCCGTGACATGCGGCAGACGTTCCGGCGGATGGGACTCGACGACGAGGAGACCGTCGCACTGATCGCGGGTGGCCACACGTTCGGCAAATCGCACGGGGTGGCCGATGCGGGCACCTGGCTCGGTCCCGAGCCCGAGGACGCACCGCTGGAGGCACAAGGCCTGGGCTGGGTGAACCGTTTCGGTACCGGCAACGCCGCCGACACCATCACCAGTGGGCTCGAAGGGATCTGGACACCCACCCCGACGTCGTGGGACAACAGCTTCCTCGAGACCCTGTTCCGCTACCAGTGGGAGGTGGCACTGAGCCCCGCCGGGCTCTGGCAGTGGGTGCCGCGCAACGGTGCCGGGGCCGGGACCGTGCCGGACCCCCACGACCCGGCCAAGACCCATGCCCCGACGATGCTCACCACCGACCTGGCGCTGCAGGAGGACCCGCGCTACGAGGCGATCGCGCGGCGCTTCCTGGAGAACCCGGACCAGCTCGCGGACGCCTTCGCACGCGTCTGGTTCAAGCTAACCCACATCGACATGGGGCCCATCCAGCGCTACCTGGGGCCGCTGGTCCCGTCAGAGCGGCTGATCTGGCAGGACCCGGTGCCGGAGGTCGATCACGAACTCGTCGACGCCCACGACATCGACGTGCTCAAGACGGAGCTCCTCGATTCCGGGCTGTCGGTATCGCAGCTCGTCGGCACGGCGTGGGCGTCGGCCTCGACCTACCGCAACAGCGACAAACGCGGTGGCGCCAACGGCGCCCGCATCCGCCTGGAACCGCAACGCAGCTGGGCGGTCAACGATCCCGACAGCCTGGGCCCCGTGCTCGCCACGCTGGAGGGAATCCAACAGCGCTTCAACAACTCTCAACAGGGTGACCGGAGGGTCTCGCTGGCGGATCTGATCGTCCTCGGCGGCTGCGCAGCGGTCGAGGCGGCCGCCGCCAGCGCCGGTCACCACATCGAGGTCCCGTTCCGGCCGGGACGTACCGACGCCACACAGGAGTGGACCGATGTCGAGTGGTTCGCGGCGCTCGAACCGACCGCAGACGCCTTCCGCAACTACGTCGACGCCCACACCCGGCTGCCGGCAGAACATCTACTCGTCGATCGTGCGAGCCAGCTGACCTTGACCGCACGTGAAATGACAGTGCTGATCGGTGGCCTGCGGGTGCTCGGCGCCAACCACGGCCGATCGCCGTTGGGTGTGTTGACCTCGACACCGGGTGAGCTGAACAGTGACTTCTTCGTCAATCTCCTCGACATGAATACCGAATGGGTACCCCGCACCACCGGCGATTACGACGGTCGCGACCGCCACACCGGCGAGCTCAGGTGGACAGCCAGTCGTGTCGACCTCGTGTTCGGCGCCGACTCCGAGTTGCGCGCGCTGTCGGAGGTCTACGCCTGCCAAGACGCGCGGGAGAAGTTCGTCCGCGACTTCGTGTCCGCGTGGGACAAGGTGATGACTCTCGACCTGTTCGGCCCGGCCTGACCACGAACGGCACGATCCGCCGTGCGAACGGCGCGGTGTGACGCCTCGGCGGTCATGCCTGTACGCCGGGTACGAACCGGAATACAGTACCGGGTGTTGCAGGCCCCACCACGTGCGCGGGCGGCAATCCTGCGCTGCGCCAATAAAATTCGCAGCCCAACCGACAGCGTGACCACAAGGAGGTCAGATCCGATGACGATCGCTCAAGAACACCCTGACCTGTTGCATGAGCTCGGCTTGGACAGGCAGAATCACGCCGCTCTGGGCCGGGTCCTGGGTACCGGTTCCATAGGCCAAGCCACCGAACGTGCCGACGGCATCATGGAAGCCACCATCCGGATCAAAGAGGACGAACTCGTCTGGGATCCAATGATTCTGGTCATGCCCCATGGCGGTGACATCGAGCTCACGGTCATCAACGATGACAAGAACACCCACGCGGCGTTGTTCCCGTGCAACGGTGACAGGAAGTTCATCTGGCTGCTGAATCACTCGAAGGGCAAGGCGAAGCTGAACCTCGATGGTCCTGGTTACTACTGGTACAGCTCACCGGGAGGCAACGACGAGGGACGGGGACTGACCGCCGCCATCGTCGTTCTCGGCGAGGTACCGCCCGAGGCCCGTCTCGACCGTCCCGATCAGCCGCGTCCCTAGGAAGGAACAACCATGACCGTCGACTACGTGGACGCCGGAGAGGCGATCCAGCAGTCAGCGCTGAGCCCCATCCCCGGATCCGCTCCCGCGGTGGCGACCAGCGTCAACTATGAGCGGCTACTCAACGCTCGTTCGGAGTCGCACAACTGGCTCACCTACTACGGCGCCTATGACGGCCAGCGGTACAGCCTGCTGGACCAGATCAACACCGACAACGTCAAGCGCATCGGGCCCGTCTGGATGTTCCAGGCCGGCGCCTCCGGTCACATGGCAGGCGCTTCGACCTATGCGTTCGAGACGTGCCCGCTTGTCGTGGATGGAGTCATGTACGTCACCGGCTGGGACGGGTGGTTCTGGGCGCTCGACGCGACCTCGGGCCAACAGCTATGGCGCTACAAGCACGCCACACCTTTTGACGTCTCACTCTGTTGCGGGAACGTCAACCGCGGCTGCGCGGTGGCCGACGGCAAGGTGTTCTTCGTGACCCCGAACGCCCACCTGATCGCCTTGGACGCCACGAATGGACACACCATCTGGCAGAAGACGATCGGCGATGTCCGTGCCGGTGAAAGCGCCACGCTCGCACCGCTGGTGGTCAAGAACACCGTCATCACCGGCAGCTCGGGCGGTGAATTCGGGGTGCGTGGGCACATCGACTGCTGGGACCTCAAGACCGGCGAGCACCTTTGGCGCACCTATACCGTGCCGAAGCCGGGTGAGCCGGGCTCGGAGACCTGGCCGGCCGACGGCGAGGCGTGGGCGCGCGGCGGGGCGAACCACTGGGTCACCGGCAGCTTCGACCCCGAGACCAATCTGTACTACGCGGGCACCGGCAATCCGGCTCCTGATTTCGACGGTGCCGTGCGTGAGGGCGACAACCTCTTCACCGACAGCGTGGTCGCACTCGATGTCGACAGCGGTGAGATCAAGTGGCACTACCAGTTCACCCCGCACGACCTGTGGGACTACGACTCCACGATGGAGATGATCCTCTTCGAGCGCGACGGTAAGAAGCTGCTCGCCCACTTCGACAAGAACGGCTACTTCTTCGTGCTGGACCGCACCAACGGCGAGTTGCAGCACGTCACTCCGTTCGTAGACCGGATCGACTGGGGTGTGATCACCCGCGACGGCAAGGTGACCCCGCGTAGGTACCCGGACAAGGAGGGCGAGCCCGTTCATTTCTATCCCGGTCCGGCCGGGGCGAAGGAGTGGACGCACGCGGCATACAGCCCGAGGACCGAAATGTTCTACGTCCCAGTCGCCGACGTCGGCGCCACGGCCACCCGTCGGCGGCGTGAGTTCAAAGAGAGCATCCCGTACTGGGGCGCGGCCGTACAGGTCGACATCGACGACATGGCGGGTTCGGTCAGTGCCTTCGACACACACGGAGAGGAGAAGTGGCGTTGGCGGCTGAAGCACCCGATGGCCGCGTCGGTGCTGGCCACTGCGGGCAACCTGGTGTTCGCGGGCACCCCGACCGGTGAGTTCGCCGCGCTGGATGCGAACACCGGGGAGAAGCTGTGGGAATTCAACTGTGGCAGCGGACATCATGGAAGCTGCTCCACCTACAGCGTCAACGGAAAGCAGTATGTCGTGGTGCCGGTGGGCTGGGGTGGCTGGCTCGAGGGCATCCTCCCCGGAATGCTCGGCGCAGGCCACGGCAGCGCGTTGATCGCCTTCGCCCTCCCCGACTGATCCCACCAACACGAAAGAGAGAGAACAGCAATGGAGCAAGACAGCACTCTGCAGAAGTGGGAGCCGCCCACGGTCACCGAGATCAGGGTGTCCGCCGAGGTGACCGCATACGCGGGCATCTGGCGCGGCGCCGACTAGTCGCTGCGGGCGCGGGGCGGCAGGCCCAGTCGTGTGGGTGCGCGTGTTGGGATCGGCGGCCGGCGGCGGATTTCCACAGTGGAACTGCACCTGCCCTCCGTGTCGTGCGGTGCGGGCCGGCTCCAGGCCGGCCCGACGCCGTTCCCAATCGTCGATCGCGGTCACGTCAGATCGACTGCGTTGGTACCTGTTCAACGCGTCACCGGACATCCAGTCCCAGATCGAGAACTTCGCCGAGCTACATCCCGACGACGGCCGGGTGGTCCGGCTGCAGGCAGTGCTGCTCACCGATGCCGAGTTGGACCACACGCTGGGCCTTCTCCTGATGCGGGAGGGTCGAGGACTGGAGGTGCACGCCACCGAGTCGGTGCACGAGACGCTGATGTCGGGCACCGGAGTGCTCAAGACGCTCGAGGCGTACTGTCCGGTCAAGTGGCAACCGGTACTGCCCGGCGCCGAGGTGTCACTGGGAAACGGGTTGTCCTACCGCGCATTCGACGTTCCCACCGACAAGCCGGTGCGGTTCCCAGGTGCCGCGACGTACGGCCGCGTGGTCGGTTACCGCATCACCGACACCCACACCGGCCGGAGCCTGGTCTACCTGCCGTGCGTACAGCAGCTCACCCCGGCGATCCTCGGGGAACTGACCGGCTGTCACGGCCTCCTGATCGACGGGACCTGCTGGCGTGATGACGAGATGCCCCGGCTCGGGCTGGCCCGCAAGACTTCTCGCGCCATGGGCCACGTGCCGATCGACGGTGTGGGTGGCAGCCTGGAACTGCTGTCGCCGTTGCCCATCCGCCGGAAGGTCTACCTCCACATCAACAACACCAACCCGATCCTGCTCGAGGACTCGCCACAACGACGGATCCTCGACCGGCACGGCATGGAGGTCGCCGTGGACGGCCTCGAGCTGGACATCTGAGGAGCGATGATGACGGCAGTGGCGGCACCCGAGGACTTCGAGGAGGCGCTGCGCGCCCGCGCCGAGCACTACCACCACCAGCATCCCTTCCATCGCCGGATGAACGACGGACAGTCGAGCCGCGAGGAGATCCGCGGCTGGGTGGCCAACCGCTTCTACTACCAGGTGAACATTCCTCGCAAGGATGCGGCGATCCTCAGCAATTGCCCTGACCGCGAGGTCCGACGCCGTTGGGTCCAGCGCATCATCGATCACGACGGGGCGGGCGAGGGGTCGGGTGGGATCGAAGCCTGGCTACACCTCGGCGAGGCCGTCGGCCTGACCCGGGAGGAGATCGAAGACCAGCGACACCTGCTCCCCGGCGTGCGATTCGCCGTCGACGCCTACGTCACCTTCGCGCGGACCCGGCCGTGGGTCGAGGCGGTGGCCTCGTCCTTGACCGAGCTGTTCGCCCCCGACCTGATGGCGGAGCGGCTCGCCGCGTTCGAGCGCCATTACACCTGGATCGATCCCCGCGGGCTCGCTTACTTCCGGTCCCGGCTCGTGCAGGCGCCCCGCGATTCCGAACACGGTCTGCAGGTGGTGCGCACGCACTGCCGCACCCCGCAGACGCAGGCGGCGGCGCTCGAGGCACTGTCGTTCAAGTGCGACGTGCTGTGGAGCATGCTCGACGCGATCGATCAGGCCTATGGCAAGCATTGACGACGCCGCGCGGCCCCGGCTGGCGCCGCACGTCCGGCTGAGGTTCGACGGCACACGCGGACAACACGCGCTGCTCTCGCCCGAGACCGTCTGGGTCATCAACGACACCGGCGCCGCGATCGTCGAGTTGTGCGACGGCCGGCGAACCGTCGGCGAGATCCGGGCCGAGCTGCAGAGCCGGTACGCCGACGTCACCGAGGCGCACATCCACGGGTTCCTGGCCGATCTCATCGCCAAACACGGGTTGGAGGTTTCCTGTGGATAGACCGTTCGCCCTGCTCGCCGAGCTGACCTACGCCTGCCCGCTGCACTGCCCCTACTGCTCGAATCCTCTTGCGCTCGACGAGTTCCGGCAGGAGTTGACCACCGAGGAGTGGCGACGGGTGTTCGCCGAGGCCGCGGCGCTGGGAGTGCTGCAGGTGCACCTCTCCGGCGGCGAGCCCATGCAGCGCCACGACATCGTGGAGTTGGTGCGTTGCGCCAATCAGCTTGGCCTGTACACGAATCTGATCACCAGTGGGCTCGGCTTCTCCGAGCGCCGGGCGGGGCAGTTGCGTGACGCGGGCCTGGAGCACGTCCAGATCAGTATCCAGGCCGACGAGCAGGCGCTGTCCGACCGGATCGCCGGCACCACGTCCTTTCACCGCAAGCTCGCCGCCGCGCGGCTGGTGAAACAACTGGGCTGGCCGCTGACGCTGAACGTGGTGCTGCACCGCCACAACATCGACCGCATCGGGCGAATCCTCGACCTGGCAGAAGAGTTGGGGGCCAACCGGATCGAGCTCGCCAACACGCAGTACTACGGCTGGGCGGGACGCAATCGTACTGCACTGCTGCCGAGCTGGGACCAGCTGGAACGTGCGCGCGCGGTCGTCGGGGCAGCGCGGGAACGGGTGGGCGACCGGATGGAGGTCATCTACGTCATCCCGGATTACTACAGCCGGTACCCCAAACCGTGTATGGACGGCTGGGCCCGCCGTCAGCTCACGGTGGTGCCCAATGGGGATGCGCTGCCGTGCCCGGCCGCCCAGGAACTCACCCGAAGCCGCCGCCTGCCTCGCGCCAGCGTGCGCGAGCATCCGCTCGACTGGATCTGGACCGAATCACCATTGTTCACCCGGTTCCGCGGTGACGGGTGGATGCCGGAGCCGTGCCGCAGTTGCGACCGCAAGGGCATCGACTTCGGTGGATGTCGTTGTCAGGCTTTTGCGCTCACCGGCGATGCCGCGCGCACCGATCCGGTCTGTCACCTCTCCACCGACCACGGGCTCATCACCGCGGCGGTGGCTGCGGCCAACGACGCGACGGGGCACCCCGGTGAACTTATTCCGCGGCCGCACCCGCACCGTATTAGGTCTTTGGAGGTGGGAGCGTGAATTCACTTCTCGCGCTGATCCCGGTTGCGTTCGTCCTGAGCCTGGACAACTTCCAGTCCTCCCTCGGACTGGGTACCACGAAGCCGCCATGGCGACGAATCATCCAGGCCGCCTTGGTGTTCAGTGCGTGCGATGCACTGGCACCGTTGATCGGTGTCTGGGTCGGCAACGTCGTGGGCGACTACATCGGGGAGGTGGCGGAGTACGCCGGGGCCGCCGCCCTGGGTGCTTACGCCCTCTACCTGGTGGTGCACGCCATGCGCACGGAGGAGTCCGGTGAACTGGACCACCCGCTGGCCATTCTGGGGCTGCCCCTGCCGTTGAGCCTCGACAACCTGTTCGCGGGCGCGAGCCTGGGTGTGGTGGGTGCCTCGCCGGTGACGGTGGCCGTGGTCTGCGGGTGCGCCACGTTGATCATGTCGATGGTGGGACTGGCCGCGGGCCGGGTGATGGCCAGCACCGTGCGGATCCGCACGGACCTGTTCGGCGGCCTGGTGCTGTTGGGGATGGCAGTGCTGATGGTGGTCCGCGCATGACCGAGGGCTCGGACCTCGACGACGCCCGGCCGCCGTGTTATCACTGCGGCGAGTCCTACCCGGCGGTCGACACCGCGCGCCACACCGAACCGGTCAGCTGCGACTGCCCGCGCTGCAGCGCGATGCCCGCGTGCTTCACGTGCCGAAACATGTACTGCGCCTGCGGAGTGCACCAATACTGAGACAGAGACCACCCAGACCTCGGCTTCCCCTCCGTGGGCGCCATCACCGCCACACGTCACCGACATGAGCCGGTTCGGCGGTTCCGGAGGTGAGCTGACCCAGCGCCGCTTCGAGTTTCGACCCCTCGGCACAGACAACGGTGATCTCCGCCTGACCCCCGTACCGGACATCGGCCACTTCGAATCCGCGTCCTCGAAGTTCCGCTTCCACCAGGCCGGCTGTTGCGTGGTCAACAGCGACGCGGAATACCTGCGACCGCACCCGCGGCCGCAGGACCGCGCCTTCCAGCGCCGAGTTGACAGCCCCGGAGTATGCCCGCGCCAGCCCGCCGGTACCGAGTTTGATTCCCCCGTAGTACCGCGACACCACGGCGACGACGTTGAGAAGGTCCCGGCCCTTCAAGGCATTCAGAATCGGCGCACCCGCTGTCCCGCCCGGCTCGCCGTCGTCGCTGTACCGCTCGACCCGACTCTCGGGCTCGTCGCCGATGATGTAGGCGAAACAGTGATGCCCGGCGCCGCGATCTGTCTCCCGGGCGAGAGCCAGGAACTCGTCAGCCGCCGTCGTGTCATCGACGTAGCGCAGCCGAGCGACGAAGCGCGACTTCTTGATGATCTCCTCCGCGTGCGGCCTGGCCCCAGGGTCCAGCGCGACTGGCATGCCCGAGAGTGTAAGAGCCGCCGATGTCGAGCGGCACGCTGCGCATAACCACGCCGCCGGACCCCGGCCCGCGTAGCTTCGGGGGTATGGCCCTCTCACCGGACATCGTCGGCCTGACCTACACGTACCCCGACTACTACGAGGTGGGCCGCGACCAGGTCCGTGAGTACGCAAAAGCCGTCAAGAACGACGACGCCGCCTACTTCGACGCCGACGCCGCTCGCGCGCTGGGGCACGACGCGATCCTGGCGCCTCTCACGTTCATCGCGATCTTCGGGTTGAAGGCGCAGATGGCCTTCTTCGAACACGCCAGCATTCCGATCACGGAGGAGAAGCTGGTCCAGGTCGAGCAGGGCCTGACGATTCACCGGCCGATCAAGGCCGGTGACAGGTTGTACTGCCACATCCGGCTCGACTCGCTTCGGCAGGCCTTCGGGGCGGATGTGCTGACCATCCGAAGCCGGATCACGAACCAGCAAGGCGAAACGGTGCAGGAGGACTACACCATGATGGCCGGGCGCACCGAGGAGGCCGACGCGCAGGCCTGACGCGGATCGGCGAGGCGTCTGTCGGACGTCACTGCGCCGTGTCGCTGGTGCGCAGCGACTGCAAGAACTCGCGGGCCAACGCATGCACCTTGATGTTGCGGTGCTGAGACTGGGTGACCAGCTGCTGAAAGGCCTCGTCCTCGGAGTAGCCGTGGATGGCGCGCAACGCGCCTTTGGCCTGATCGATGTCCGCACGAGAGATCAGGGCGCGGGAGAGTTGGTCGACTTCGGCGCGCAGCGCCTGCCAGCGGCGCGCTTGGGTGATGGCCTGACCCGCAGTCGTGGTGTAGAGCCCGACGAGCCGCTCGTCGAACGGGTCGAATGCGGTGGCGGAATGGCTGTAGATGTTCAGCGATCCGACCAGCTCGGGTTGCCGGCCGACTTGTTCCACGATCAACGGCACGCTGAGACTGGCGTTGATCCCGGCGGCGCTGGCGGCCGCGTGGAAGTCGGGGTAACGATCGGGCTCCAGGGTGTCGAGGCGAAGCCGCACCGGCTGCTGGGTCTCGGCAGCATCCAGACACGGTCCGTAGCCGCTGCCGTACTGGGCGCGGTCGAGATGCAGGCTGTCCTCGGTGGTGAACGCCGCGGTGCGCGGCGCCGGGTCGTCGAGCACGCTGATGGACACGGCGTCGGCATCGGGTATGGCCTCGGCAGCGAGTCGGGCGACTTGATCGAGCGCTACGTCGAGGGGTTCGGCGGCGTCGAGCACGGAGTTCAGCGAGGCGATGGCCTCGGAGATGCTGTCCAACCGGTCCAACTCGTCGGGGCGACCCTCGCGAAGGTCCATTTCTGCCTCCTGACCTGGCTCGATGTCTGCACGTACCCGCGTAACGGAGATCGTAGCCTCCGCCGGAACGCCGAGACGCGGGAAGTCGGTTGTGTACAGGTCTGGGGCGTCCCCGGCAGCCGCCGTCCTGACTGCCGGGGACTGAGCAGTGTGAGCGGTCCGGACCGCCACAGTGCCTGCACGTTTGCTACCCGCCACGGCCCGCTTTACACGGGCCTGGGGCGGGTTGGCATCTGATGCCGAGAGCAACTCCTCGTGCTGCCGGCCGTGCTGTCGCGGATCACGTTGTCACAGAGCAGGTTTGCGCTGCTGGTGCCACCTTTCCAAGGTGCCTGACGGACGCGTTTCGCCCGCGTCAAATCGATCGGCCATGCGGGGTACTATCCATCAAGCGCAAAAATCGTTCGGGTTCAGCTCCAGCCTCACACGTCGCGTCTACATCTGGGTTGCGGGGATTAGTGGGGTTTGAGTGGCTTCGGACAGTTCGTTCACGCTGCACCGTGCCGACGGTGCGACTGTGGTGGCATGCACCGGTGACGTCGACATCCTGACCGCCCCAGGATTGCAACGCCGAGTCGATGAGGCGCTGGCTCAACGACCCGCCGCCCTGATCATCGACCTGACCGAGGTGACGTTCTTCGCCTCGAACGGCATGCAGATCCTGGTCGAAACCCAGCTGGCTCTCGGTTCGGCGGGGCGGTTCGTGGTGGTCGCCGACGGACCGGTGACCCGTCGACCCATGGAGATCGTGGGTTTGGGTGAGGTGCTGGATTTCGCGCCGACGGTGACGGCGGCGTTGGAACGCCTGGGTTGACGCTCTGCGCTGCGAGGTCTACCTCCGCAGTGGCGGGGGCACGTCGAACGCCATGGATACCGTCGTTCCGCTCGGGCCGGTGCTCAGCTCGAATCGCGTGCTCATCGCCCGCATCAGCGGCATACCGCGCCCGCGGTTGCGTTCTTGGATCAGCTCGGCTTTCCAGTGGCCGTGGTCGTCGATGGTGATGCAGACGGCGTTGCCCTCGCGTTGGGCTGACACCCGCACGATTCCGGGGTCCTGGTTGCGGTAGGCGTGTTCGATGCTGTTGCTGCACGCCTCGACGACCACCAGAAGGATGTCAGCGGCCAGTTGTTCGCTGACTCCGATACCGTCGAGCCACTCGGTCACGGTGTGCCGCACGTATGCCAGATGCTGTGCCTGCGCCGGGAATTCGAACTCCAGGGGCAGTGTCGCCGGCGGAGACGGCGATAGCGCGAACAGTCCGCCGGCGTCTCGCTCGGGGGCGGTCATCGGCGACAGCGGACGTGAGGCACAGCGGGCAGATACCCACTTCGCACCGAAAGTATGCAGAGCGCGCAACCATCAGGTCGAGGACGCTGGGTGGAGGGTCGGCCGGTAGATCAGCTCCTGGATGTGATCGTCGAGTGTGCGGTGTTCGAGGAGTTCGAGGTCGAAGTCCGCCGCACCCGCGAAGATGGGGCTGTCCCCGGTCTGGCCGGTGATGACGGGGAAGATCGTCACCTGTAGCTGATCGACCAGGCCGGCGGCCATCAAGGCCCGGTTCATCGCCAGGCTTCCATGCGAGCGCAACGGCACGTCGGACTCGGCTTTGAGGCGGGCCACGACGTCTGCCGCGTCGCCACCGATCACCGTGGCCTCCGGCCAGTCCAGCGGCCCTTGCAACGTCGTCGAGACCACCGTCGCGGGCATGTTCCGCATGCGGGAGACCCATGGGTCGTGCACCTCGGACTCCTCGGTGCTCGACGCCAGCATGTCGATGAACTCACGAATGGTGTTCGCTCCGAACACCATTCGCTGCTCGGTGCTGTACAGCTCGAGACGGCGGGCGAGTAGCTCGGGACCCTGCTTGCCCCAGTAACCGCCCCAGTCGCCTCCGCTGATGCTGCCGTAGCCGTCGAGGCTGGAGAAGACGTCGAAGGTATAGCTGGCCGTCATGTTCTTTCCTCCCGTCGAGGTGACGCTGTCGGAAGTACAGACCCGGGCACATCGGCGAACTCATCGCCGCAGGCGGCCTCGGGGCGCGGGATGCGCTGGATCACCATGGCAGGTGGAATCAACCCGTCCGGCCTCCTGTTTCACCAAGTATTGCGGGACTTTTGCCCGTGACTGAGGTGAAGCGGGAAGAGGCGAGATCGATGAAGAAGATCGGATTGATGGGAGTCATCGCCGGCGCGTTCTCCGCAGCCGTGATCGGCTTCGCGGGACCGGCGCAGGCCGACGATCACGACAACGGATACAGCGGGCGGGACCGTGATTCCAGCTACTACGACGGAGACGGCAACAACCCCTGGCGGGACCTTCTGGTTCCGAATGTCAAGGTGCCGCACGTCGACACGAGTGTGCGCAACTGAGCGGTGTGAAGCCGTCCTCTCAGCGGAAACGGACGTTCATCGTCGCGAGGCCGAAGATCTTGCGGCCGGCGGACTTCGCGGCCACGATCACCACCCCGGACCGGGTCTGTGGGTCCAATGACTTGATGCGACCGCTGAACTCGATGTCACAGCCTTCCTTGGCCGACACGATCGCGGGCTGCGACAGCCGCACCGCATAGCGGGTGACCGCACCAGGATCCCCGGACCACGCGGAGGTGAAGCCGGCGCCCAGCCCCATGGTGAGCATTCCGTGAGCGATCACATCGGGCAGACCCGCCAGCTTGGCGATGTCCTCATCCCAGTGGATCGGGTTGGCATCACCGGCGACGCCGGCATAGTTCACCAGGTCACCGCGGGACAGGCGGGTGTGATGCACCGGTAGCTCGTCGCCGACCTTGACATCCTCGAACGAGGGTGTCCCCGGGGTACGGGTCATGCCTCCCTCGGCGATGCGGACCTCGCCCGCCGGGCGCACCGTCTTGTGGTAGGCGGCATCGGAATCGGCCACGGCCATGATGTCCACGTCATGCATCATCGCGTTGTGCACGGCGGTCATGGTCGCCGGATTGATGTCGTCGGCCGTGACGCCCACGACGGTGGTGTGCAGCGTGTGCACCACCTCGCCGGCTGCGTCGGTGAACGTGTTGGTGACAGTGATGAGGTCCCGGCCGGCCACCCTGCGGACCGACGTCAGCTCGACGTCAATGTGCAGTTCATCGCCGTCCACGATGGGACGGTGCTGTTCGAAGACCTCTTCGGTCTGCAGGTAGGTGTCGTAACCGACGACCACCGATTCGAACATGCGGCGATTGCAGGCCATACCCGGCGTCGAGGTGAACGTCAGCGGCGCCACCAGGCCCGAATACCCCAGCTCAGCAGCTGCGGCGAGGTCCCAGTGCGCGGGGTGGTAGTCCTGCACCGCACGGGCATACTCGCGCACCTTCTCGCGGCCGACCAGGTAGGTGCCGTCCATCTGGTAGTAGTGGCCGACCCGCGCTTCGAGCGGTGACGATTCTGGTGGTGCAGTCATGGTTGTGCTCATCTTTTCTATCGGCTTGTTCGCTGCGGCCGACCCCAGCACCCTAACGCGAGGTTCCCAGGGCCTCGGAATCGACGAGGGTTGCGCCGATCGAGATCGAGGCCGCGGCCGGCGACGTAGCATCCCGAAATGAGCTTCCTCGTCCCGCCGGAGGCCTATGGGCGTTTCATGGGCCGGTATGCAGAACCACTGGCGGAAGTCTTCGGGGCGTTCGCCGGTGTCGGCGAGGGCGACGACGTGCTCGATGTGGGCTGCGGGCCCGGCGCGCTGACGGCGTATCTGCTCTCGGTGGGCGCCCGGGTATCGGCGATCGACCCTTCTCCGCCGTTTGTCGACGCGATCCGGGCGCGTTTCGCCGACCTCGACGTGCGACGAGGCACCGCCGAGGAATTGCCTTACGACACTGCGGCTTTTGATGCTTCCCTCGCGCAGCTGGTGGTGCATTTCATGACCGATCCGCTACAAGGCATCCGGCAGATGGCCCGCGTGACGCGACCCGGCGGCGTCGTTGCCGCCTGCGTATGGGATGGGCCGACCGGCGCGCTGGCGCCGTTCTGGACCGCGGTGCACACGCTGGACCCGGAAGCCGAGGACGAGGCGCTGCTGGCCGGGGCACGGATGGGTCATCTGGGGCAACTGTTCGACGCGGCCGGCCTGCACACTGTGCGAGAAGAACTCATCACGGTCGAGGTCGTGCATCCGACCTTCGAGCAGTGGTGGGAACCGTATACCTACGGTGTGGGCCCGGCAGGTGAATACGTTGCGCGACTCGATGACGACGGGCGCGCCCGCCTGAAGGCTGCGGCGCACCGGCACCTGGGTCCTGGGCCGTTCACCGTGACCGCGGCGGCATGGGCCGCTCGAGGAACCGTGTGACGCGGCTTTTGAACAGCGCCTCAGCGGGCTATCCGTGCCACAGCCCGAATGCGGAGGAGCCGTCATGATCCATCAACTACTGCGCCTGAGCAGGTCTTTCTTCGTCGGTGCGGTCGCCGCGGTGCTCATGCTGGCGTTGGTCAGCCCGCCGGCAGCGATTGCTGACGATCGCCTCGACTTCGCCGGGACGACGCTGTCCGGTGCCCCGTTCGACGGAGCGTCGCTGCAGGGTAAACCGGCCGTGCTGTGGTTCTGGACGCCGTGGTGCCCGTTCTGCAACGCCGAGGCGCCGTCGGTGAGCAGCGTTGCTGCCGCCAACCCCGACGTGACCTTCATTGGCGTGGCCGCGCGCTCCGATGTCGGGGCCATGCAGGACTTCGTGTCGAAATACAACCTGAACTTCACGAACCTCAACGACGCCAACGGATCGATCTGGGCCCGTTACAACGTGCCGTGGCAGCCGGCGTATGTGTTCTACCGGCCCGATGGTTCCTCGACCTTCGTCAACAACCCGACCGCAGCGATGCCACAGCAGGAACTGCAGCAGCGGGTGGCCGCGCTCACCGCGTAGCAGCGGCGCCGAGTGCAGCAGGATCTGATCGGGCTGGCGTTCGCCGCCGGACTGGTGGCCGCGCTCAATCCGTGCGGTTTCGCCATGCTGCCCGCCTACCTCACCCTTGTCGTGCGGGGTACCGGACGCAACGTCCCCGGCGCGCTTGCCCGCGCCCTGGCGGCAACGGCGGCGATGACGCTCGGATTTCTCGCGGTGTTCGGAGTCTTCGGGTTGCTGACCGTCTCCCTGGCTTCGACGGTGCAGCGGTACGTGCCGTTCGTCACCGTCGGTATCGGCATCGTCCTTGTGGCACTGGGCATCTGGCTGGTCAGCGGACGTGAGTTGGCCTTGCTGATACCGAGCCGGGTGACCGGGCGGGCGTCAGGGGCGCCGACGTCGCGGCTGGGCTCGATGTTCGGTTACGGCATCGGCTACGCGCTGGCGTCGCTGTCGTGCACCGTGGGGCCCTTTCTCGCGGTGACAGGAGCCGCAGTGGGCGGAGCGTCGGTGCTGTCCAGAGTCGGGATCTATGCGGTGTACGCCGCCGGCTTCGCGCTGGTGGTCGGCACGCTGGCCGTCGCCGTCGCCCTCGCAGGCACGGCACTGACGGACCGCATCAAGACCATCCTGCCGTTCGTCAACCGCGTCGGCGGAGTGGTGCTGATCCTGGTCGGCCTCTATGTCGCCTACTACGGCTATTACGAGGTGCAGTTGTTCACCGCCGGTGGTGATCCCCTGGATCCGGTGATCGCTGCCGCCGGGCGGCTGCAGGGTGCCATCGCCGGATGGGTGCATCGGCACGGGTGGTGGCCGTGGGTGCTCATGCTCGCCGTGTCGATCGCGGGGGCGTCGGTGTGGACGTGGCGCAGGGCCAGGCGGTAGCGCAGACCCGGCAGTTGGCGCTCGATGCAAAGCGCCGCTAAGTTTCGATGGCGTGATGCCTTCAACTGTCAGCGCAGTGGCCCGATGGGTGGCCCCCTTCCTGACCGCCGCGGCGGTTGCCGGCCTCGGCCTCGTTCCCGAAAGTGTCGCCCCCGAACCCGCGGACGTCGGCGCGGGTCCGGCCATCCGCCTGGTCAGCGACGCGAACCCGCTGATCGGGCGTCCTTTCTACGTCAACCCCAACTCGAAGGGCATCCGCGCCGCACAGGGTAATCCGAGCCCGCAGCTGGCCGCGGTGGTCAACACCCCGACGGCGTACTGGATGGACCACCTCTCCACACCGTCGGTGGACGCGAAGTACATCGCCGACGCGCAAGCCGCCGGCACCATGCCCATCCTTGCGCTCTATGGAATCCCCAACCGTGACTGCGGGAGCTATGCCGCAGGCGGCTTCGGATCAGCCGACGCCTACCGAGGGTGGATCGACGGCGTCGCGGGCGCGATTGGCGGCGGGCCGGCCGCGGTTATCCTCGAACCCGATGCGCTGGCCATGGCCGACTGCCTGTCGCCCGCTCAGCAGCAGGAGCGCTACGACCTGATCCGCTATGCCGTCGACAGCTTGACCCGCAACCCAGGCACCGCCGTGTACATCGACGCCGGTCACTCCCGCTGGGTGGCCGCCGACGTCATGGCCGGCCGACTCAACCAGGTGGGCATCCAGAAGGCACGCGGTTTCAGCCTCAACACCGCGAACTTCTTCACCACCGAGGAATCGGCCGGCTACGGTGCGGCCATCTCCGGAATGACGGGCGGAAAGCCCTTCGTGATCGACACCTCGCGAAACGGCGCCGGCCCCGTGGAGGGCGACCCCCTGTACTGGTGCAACCCGAGTGGCCGTGCTCTCGGCGTCGCGCCGACGACGGCCACCGGGAATCCTCAGATCGATGCCTTCCTGTGGGTCAAACGTCCCGGTGAATCGGACGGCTCGTGCCGCGGCGCCCCAGGTGCGGGCACCTTCGTCAACCAGTACGCCATCGATCTGGCGCAGAACGCGGGCTGGTAGCGGCCGGCGGCGCAGCTATCCCTCGATGATGTTGGTCACAGCTTCCTGGATCAACGCCGTCACCGCAGTGACCAGGTTGTCGAACTGCGTGCCGCGGGAATAGCTGCGGAGCACGATCCGCCGGGTGCCCAAGCCGGGGACGTCCAGGGTCTCGACCCCCTGCAACGGCATGCCGTGCAGGGCGAGCAGGGGCACCAGTGCCATGCCTTCGCCGGCGGCCGCCAGCGCCAGCGCCGTCTGTATGGAGAAGTACCGATGTACCACCGCCTGGTCCATGCCGACGGCGCGGCGCAGCCGCCTGACAGCGCGGGCACTGGCGCCGGACGCATCCACTCCCAACCACGGCAAGGTCAGCCGGCCGAGTTCGGCGACATCGGATGCGAGGGTGCCGGCGGGCACCACCAACTTCCAGGGTTCGTCCAACAACGGCACTTCCGTCATCCCCGCCGGAAGCCGGATGGGGGAGTCGCCCGCGTCCAATTCGATGATGGCAGCGTCCAATTCGCCGTCCTTCATCGCCCGCATCAAAGGGTCACGTTCGGACTCGAAGACCTCGATCCGGACACCCGGAAGCGCACTCCTCCATTCCGACAAGGCCGGTGCGACCACCACCGAGAGGAAACTCTGGAACCCGCCGAGACGCAGAGAACCGTGGATCTCGGCATCTCCTTGTTCCAGCCGAAGCTGGACCGACGCCAGCGTCCGCTCGACCTCGAGGGCGGCCTCGGCAAGCAGATGGCCCTCCCGGGTCAGAGCTGAACCGTCGGCCATTCTCGTCATCAGAACCCGATCGGTTTCCTTCTCGAGGCGGGTGATCTGTTGGGATACCGCCGAAGGGGTCATGTGCAGCTCGTCGGCCGCCGCGAGAACGCCTCCTGTCCGGGCGACGGCCAGGAGGTAACGAAGTCGGCGCGGATCGATCTCCATTCACAAAGGCTAAACTGCCACTGCAGAAGTATTCAATTGTGTTTAACCCAGTTGCTAGCGATACTTTCGTCGAACGGGAACGGCTCGAAGGCGGACGGATGATTGCGGCAGCTCTGGGATGGGTTGGGACGGTAGGCACTTTCGTTGCATACCTGGCGGTGAGCCGTGGCTGGCTGGCCGGACATTCCTGGCGTTATGCGACCTTGAACGCAGTCGGCGGCACGCTCGGTGGCATCGCCGCAACGCTGTACGGCGCGTGGCCGAGTGCGGCCTCCAACTTCATCTGGGCGGCCATCGGTGTCGGCACGTTGACCGATATCGTCCGGCGCCGGCGAGACCGCCGGGTCTGCGCCACGCAAGCCCCGTCCGGACCCCCGGCGCTGGAATCCTGCGCGGGTCTGGCGTCGTAGCAGTACCTGTCCGACGGTGGTAGTTTCGGCCCCTGTTCACCGCGACAGTCAAGAGGTGTGATGGCCGGCTCCGATGCCCATTTCTATCGAACCGCCGACGGGCCGGGGCTGCCCCACGATCCGTTCAACGCGATCGTCGGGCCCCGTCCGATCGGCTGGATCTCCACGCACGATACCGACGGTGTGCGAAACCTGGCTCCTTACAGCTTCTTCAACGGGTTCAACTACCGCCCGCCCATCGTGGGCTTCGCCTCGGTGGGGTGGAAGGACAGTGTGGCCAACATCGATGCCACGGGTGAGTTCGTCTGGAACCTGGCCACTCGAGAGCTGGCGGTGGCCATGAACGAGACGTCGGCCACACTCGCGCCCGGCGACGACGAGTTCCTCCGCGGGGGGCTGACGCCGGTGGCGTCGACACTGATCGGCGCTCCGCGCGTGCTGGAAAGCCCGGTCAACTTCGAATGCCGACTCACGCAACTCATCCAGCTCCAGGACACCGAGGGCGCGGCCATCGATACCTGGATGGTGTTCGGCCAGGTGGTCGCCGTGCACATCGACCGGGAGTGGATCGTCGACGGGATCTATGACACCGCGGGACCCCGGCCGATCCTGCGGGGTGGCGGCCCCGCCAACTACTCCGAGATCGCGCCGGAGTCGGTGTTCAGGATGACGCGGCCGCAATAGGGTAGTCGGGCAACGGAATTCCGTCGCCGCCGAGGTTCGCCAACCCGGTGCCGGTCAGCGCGGCGACAGCTTTGCCGAAGCGGCTGGCTGCCAGCCAGGCGCCGCCGTGCAGCAACCCGATGCCGGTGTGGGTGCGTGGGTTGGCAAGTCGCAGCAGCCGGGGACTGACGAATCGGGTGGTATCGACAAAGGGCGTCATTGCGCGTTGATACCGCCCGAGTGCGTCGTGAATGTTGTTGTCGGCACTGAGTTCCCCCGCCAGGACGTACGCGCCGATGAGGGCCAAGCTGGTGCCGGCGCCGCCGAACGTCGCGTTGCAGAAGGCGGCATCGCCCAAGAGGGTGATCCGGCCCTTGCTCCAGGACGTCGTGCGTACCTGGCCGACTGCGGAGAAGTACATCGGCGCGCCGGCCTCGAGTTCGGCCAGCACACGTGGCGCGGCACCGCCGACTCCGGCGAAAGTGCGTTGCAGAAGCGTGATCAGGTCGGTGCGCTGCAGGTCCTCCAACCCGCGGACGTCGGAGAAGAACGTCAGGATCGCACGGGTGGTGCCCAGGTTGTCTGGCCGGAGGTGGACAGAGCGAGACCGGTCGGCGTGCTGCCAGTTCCACCAGCGGTCGTCGGTGTGGCGCCGCGGAATGGTGACATACGCGAAGTACATGCCCAGGTCGTTGACGTCCACGGAGTCGACGAATCGGCGTGAGCGTGAGTGCAGGCCCTCGGCGATCACCAGCAGGTCAGCGTCCAGGGCGGTGCCGTCCCACAAGGCGACGGTCACGCGGTCGCCGTGATCGGTGACGTCGGCGATCTGGCTGTCGAACAGATAGTCGGCGGCGCCGGTGGTCTGCTGGATCAGGATCCGCGACAGCTCGCCGCGCAGGATCTCCAGATCTGCTGTCGGACCGTCGTTCCCGCCGGGCCCGGAGACGGGAAACGAGGCCGCCGCCGTGCCGTCGGATCTGACGAACCGGGTGCCGATCTCACCGGTGTTGGCGGCGCGGATGTCATCGAGGACGCCCATCCGGCGGGCCACCTCGCGGGCAGCGCCCCGGATGTCGACGTTCTGGCCCTCGTCGCGACGCTCCGGGAAGCGCTCGATGACGGTGCATCGCCAACCGCGAGCGGTGAGTTGGTGAGCCAGTGCGGGTCCGGCGATCCCGGCGCCGGAGATGACAGCGTGTGCAGACTCCATGCGGTTCCTGTACCCGTTCAGGCTCACCGCGCGCCACGGCGGGCACCGCGGTCAGGGTTCCGTCACACATGGATTTCCGCCCGGCCCGGCGATGAGACCATTGGTCCATGACTGCAACGCTCGTCGCGAAGAACGTGGCCGGCGGATTCGCCCACCGCACCCTGTTCGAAGGGCTCGACGTGACCGTGTCCCCGGGCGACGTGATCGGCGTCGTCGGCGCCAACGGTGCAGGCAAGAGCACCCTGCTGAAGATCCTGGCCGGCGCGTTGGAGCCGCTGGACGGCTCGGTCAGCATCGCCCCGGCCGACGCGTTCGTCGGGTGGTTACCGCAGGAGCACGAACGGGTGGCCGGGGAGACCGTCGCCGCCTACATCGCACGCCGCTCGGGATGCGCCGCAGCGACGCAGGCGATGGAGGATGCAGCCGCGGCACTGGCGGACGACGATGCCGCGGCCACGGACGCCTACGCCGCTGCCCTGGATCACTGGCTGGCCGCCGGGGCCGCCGACCTCGACGAACGGATGCCCGCGGTGCTGGCCGACCTGGGCTTGGACGTTGCGATGGCGTCCACTCCGATGACCGCCTTGTCGGGCGGGCAGGCGGCGCGGGTGGGACTGGCGGCGCTGATCCTGTCGCGGTTCGACGTCGTACTGCTCGATGAGCCCACCAACGATCTCGACCTCGACGGACTGGATCGCCTGGAGCGTCTGGTCCGGGAACTCCGGGGTGGGGTGGTGTTGGTGAGCCACGATCGGGAGTTTTTGGCGCGCAGCGTCACTCGAGTCCTGGAACTCGATCTGGCGCAGAACACCACCACCGTGTTCGGCGGCGGTTACGACAGCTACCTGGAGGAGCGCGAGGTCGGCCGGCGCCACCGCCGCGAGCAGTACGAGGAGTTCGCCGAGAAGAAGGCCGACCTGGTGGCGCGCGCCAGGAAACAGCGGGAATGGTCCAGCCACGGTGTACGCAACGCCATCCGCAAGGCTCCCGACAACGACAAGATCCGGCGGCGCGCCGCCACCGAGTCCAGCGAGAAACAGGCGCAGAAGGTGCGTCAGATGGAGAGTCGCATCGCGCGCCTGGAGGAGGTCGACGAGCCCCGCAAAGAATGGACACTGCAGTTCACCATCGGGGCCGCGGACCGGTCGAGTGCGGTGGTGGCGACGCTGGACAATGCGGTGGTACGCCACGGCGATTTCACGTTGGGTCCGGTGTCGGTGCAGGTCGATGCCGGTGCGAGGATCGGTATCACGGGCCCGAACGGAGCGGGCAAGTCGACGCTGCTGCGCCTGCTGCTCGGGCGCGAGCGCCCCGACGAGGGTCGCGCCAGTTTGGGTGCCAACGTCGCGATCGGTGAGATCGACCAGGCGCGAAGCGCTTTCACGGGCAACGCGCGGCTGGTCGACACCTTCGAGAAGCGGGTTCCGACGTGGACGACCGCCGACGTACGCACTCTGCTGGCCAAGTTCGGGTTGCGTGCCGACCATGTGGAACGCCCGGTCGGCGAGCTCTCACCCGGTGAGCGCACCCGCGCGGGCCTGGCACTGCTGCAGGCGTGTGGCACCAATGTCCTGGTGCTCGATGAACCGACCAACCACCTCGACCTGCCGGCCATCGAACAACTGGAGCAAGCGCTGGAGACCTACGACGGTGCGCTGCTGCTGGTGACCCATGACCGCCGGATGCTGCAGAACGTCCGGCTGGATCGCCGGTGGCTGGTCGAGAGCGGGCGCGTCGTCGAACTGTAGGGCGGACGGCGCCAAGTCGGTGCGAGACGGTAGGGACCGCCCTACCCTGAAGACGCAGGCGTACGGGATGGGGGTGGAGCCGACGGATGCCTAGCGTCGAGAGCATGAGCAACGTCGCCGAGCTGACCGCGCAACCGCAGCGAGTCGGCATACTCCGCCAGCTCGGGATCGACACCGGTTACGTTCTGCTCGGATTTCCGCTGGCCACAATCAGTTTCAGTGTCCTGGTGACCGGGTTGTCGGCGGGTTTGGGCATGCTGGTGGTGGTCATCGGGCTGCCGGTGCTGGTCGCCACGTTGTTCGTCGCCCGGCTCTTCGCCGACATCGAACGGTTGCGCTTCCCGGCCGTCCTGCGCCGGCCGAGGACCCGGCCCGTCTACCAGCCGGCCCCACGAGGTGCCGGTTTCTGGAAACGGCTCGTCACCCCGCTGACCCAGGGCCAGTTCTGGCTGGACCTGACACACGGCATCCTGCACTTCCCGCTCGCGGTCGCCACCTTCTGCGTGGTCATCAGCTGGTGGGCGGTGGCGGTCGCGGGCACGCTGACCGTCGCGTGGGACTGGAGCATCCCGCGCGGCCCGGACAACACCTCGCTTGCGCAGCTGATCGGACTGGGGGACAGTGCGATCGCCCGGATCGGTTTCCAGACTGCTGTCGGCCTGCTCTGCCTGCTCACCCTGCCGCTCGTGGTGCGCGGTTGCGCCGTGCTGTCGGCGGCCTTCAGCCGTGTCCTGCTCACCGGAGTGGCCGAGATGCGTCAGACCATCACCGTGCTGGCCGAGCAGAAGGCGGCGGCGGCCTCCGCCGAAGCGACGGCGCTGCGCAGGCTGGAACGCGACATCCACGACGGACCCCAGCAGCGGCTGGTCCGATTGGCAATGGATCTGGGCCGGGCCCGTCAGCACCTGGACGGTACCCCCGGTGCACTGCGCGACACCCTGGACGAGGCGATCACCCAGACCCGGGAGACGTTGGACGAGCTGCGGGCACTGTCGCGCGGTATCGCCCCGCCGGTGCTCACCGATCGCGGCCTGCCGAGTGCGCTTGCGGCACTGGCTGTTCGATCCACCGTGCCGGTGGAGCTGGTGGTCGATCCCGAACTCGGCACGCCTTCCGGCCGGCTCGACGCCTCGGTGGAGGCCACCGTGTACTTCGCTGTCGCCGAGGCGCTGACCAACGTGGCCAAGCACAGCGGGGCGGCGAACTGCTGGGTCACCGTGGCGCACGGGCCCGGCCGCGTGGGCGTCGAGATCGTCGACGACGGCAACGGTGGCGCACATGTGGCCAAGGGTCACGGCCTGTCGGGCCTGACCGACCGCGTGTGGGCGGGCGGTGGCACGCTGACCGTGACGAGTCCGACCGGCGGACCGACGACCATCGGGGTGGAGCTGCCGTGCTGAAAGTGGTGGTCGCCGACGACGCCGTGCTGCTGAGGGAGGGCCTGATCCGGCTGTTGACCGAGAATGGCCACGACGTGGTGGCCGCCGTCGGTGACGGCCCGGCACTGGTGCAGGCCATCGAGGCGCACCGGCCCGACGTCTCGGTGGTGGACGTCCGGATGCCGCCGTCGCACACCGATGAGGGGCTGCGTGCCGCGGTCGAAGCGCGCCGCCGCGTTCCTCGTTCGCCGGTGCTGGTGCTCTCGCAGTACGTCGAAGTGTCCTACGCCGACGACTTACTGGCCGACGGTGCCGGTGCCGTGGGTTATCTGCTCAAGGATCGGGTGGCGGCGATCGCGGATTTTCTCGACGCCGTGCAGCGAGTGGCCTCGGGCGGCACGGTGCTCGACCCCGACGTGGTGGCCCAGCTGCTGGTGCGGCGGCGCCGCGACGACCCGCTGCGCCAGATGACCGCGCGCGAGCAGGAGGTACTCGCGCTGATGGCCGAGGGCCGGTCGAACACGAACATCGCCCGCACGCTGGTGGTGAGCGACGGTGCCGTGGAGAAACACATCAGCAGCATCTTCGCCAAACTCGGGCTGCCGCCCGACGGGGCACAACACCGCCGGGTACTGGCGGTACTGACGTATCTGCGGGCCTGAAGCTGCGGGGGCTCAGGGTCTCCTCGTGCGGCCGGTGCCGGATTCTGAGTTCTCGATGGTGAAGGCCAGGGCCACCGTCGCGAGATCGGTGGTCTCCGCCAGGTCGAAGCCTGTCAGCGAGGTGAACACGTGCAGCCGCTTGCGCACGGTGTTGCGGTGACGATATGTGCGCGCCGCGATGTCGGCGATGGTGCCCCCGTGGGCCACCAGGTCTCCGACGGTTTCCAGGATGCCGGTGCGTTCATGGTGGGTGAGCCGGTCGAGAGGACGAAAAGCGGCTTCGCGCAGTGCATCCGAGAGCTCCCGATTGGCGGCGGTGACAGCGTGCAGCCAATTGTCGCGAACCCGCCGCACTCCCGGATCGGTGCGACCTTCGACCGTCATCCTTGCCAGGCGAACGGCTCTGGGTACCGCGGCGAGGCCGTCGGCATCGATCACGGCACAGACGTGTTCGTCCAGTGGACCCAGGTCGGAACTGACGTCGGGGTGCCGATCAGTGACATGGATGATGCCGCGTAGCTCCTGGGCGAACCAGTTGAAGTAGAACTCGGTGCCGCCGGCTTCGAGTCGCTCGGAGCATTCGGCGACGAGTTCGGGGCGTGGTATCGAGAACGCCCCGACAAGGCAAACGTAGCGCCCTGCGGCGGGAACTCCGAGCAGGCGGGCGGCATCTTCGACCGCCGACTGGTGGAGGTCGCCGTCGAGAAGCAGTTGCTCGAATGCTGCCGAGCGGATCTCCTCGCGATTGCCCTGTGCCACTTGGTAGCCGCGCACGACCTCTTCGGTGTTGGCTTCGATGGCTTCCCAGACCATCAGTGATGAACGTTCCAGGAAGTCGGCCCGGGTATCCACGCCGAGGTCGCGTCCCTCGGCAATGAGGGCTTCCCACAGCATCTTCAGGTCGATGCGAAACGCGTGAAGGACGCTGGAAAGTGGCACATTCTGGTGCGCCCGGATGCGTCCCACCTCCAGAGCCGCCGACTGCAGCGGACCAGGTATGTCGTCACCGACCAGTCGGGTCAGCGCCAAACGCATGGTGCGGTCCATGTGGTATCCGAGATCGTCTCGGCTGACGGGTCCACCGGAATAGGTGGGCTCGTCGTGGATGGTCTGTTCCACTGCGCGTTCGACGATCGACGACAGCCGGATGTTCAACAGCCGTCGTGCAGTGGACCGAATCAACAGGGTGGTCTGATCCTCCGCGGTCACGCAGCTTCCTCTCCGAGATGTCGTCCTCACGCGCCTGTAACGAGCGAGAAACACGAAGCGGCTCGAATGCGCCAAATTGTGCAATATGCACTCGATCCTGCACTATCCAGCGCCGATCCGCGTATTGACGCCAGCATAGTGACACTTTTGAATTGTGGGACAGGACACGTTGCAGTGCCGCCCACCGTGAGTTCCGTAGGCGCAGCCACAAAGGAGATCGATGCCCAAGCCCAGCGTTCAGCCCGCCGACATCGACGTCGCGGCAGCGGAGATCGTCACAGCTGCGCTGTCCGATTCGTACGGCCTGCCGAACACGGACTTGGCCTTCCTCGGCGGTGAACTGGACCGGAATTACCGTGTGTCGAGCGCCGACGGCCGCGAGTTCCTGGCGAAGCTGCGCACCAAAGCCGACCGCGACGGTCAGCTGCAGTGGCAGAAGGACATCCTGCTCCATATCGCGGACCGCCAGATCGGAATCGCGGTACCGACATTGGTGCGAACCGTCGATGGCCATCTCGACGTCGGCATCGACGTCGGCACCGATCGGTGGTTGCTCACGGTGCTGAACTGGGTGGCGGGTACCGATATGGTGCGCGTGCAAGAGCACTCCGAGGAACTGCTGCGCGACATCGGCGCCACCGCGGCCCGAATCACGAAGGCACTGGACGGTTTCGAATCCCCGTCGATGCACGTCACCCACCATTGGGATGTCACGCGCTCCGCCGAGGTGATCGAGGAGTGCCTGAGCGTGGACCCCACGCTGGCCGGGGCACGCGATGCGCGGATCGCACTGAGCTGGTTCACGCGCGTGCAGCCACTGCTGCGCAGTCTGCCCGCGGCCACGGTCCACAACGATCTGAACGACAACAACGTACTGGTGGATCACGCCGACGGCGCGCAGCGCGTGGTGGGCATTCTCGACTTCAACGACGCGCTCTACACCGTGCGGGTGGCCGAACCCGCCATCGCCGGCGCGTACGCGATGCTCCGCAAGGACGATCCGTTGTGGGCGATGGGACTGGTGATCGCCGGTTACCACAGCGTGACACCGCTGACCGACGACGAGCTGACGGTCGCGTACCCGCTGGCCGCAGCCCGCCTTGCCGTGCAAGCCCTTACCTGGGGATTGCGCGGCCAGACAGATCCGACCGCCTACGGGGCGATGCGGATGCAACACACCCTGCCGGCCCTGCATCGTGTGGTCCAGATCGATCCGCACACCGCGTCGGAACATCTGCACGCGGTGTGCGGCCGACGTGACGATTCGCGACAAGAGACGAGAAACTGACATGGCGCATGTCGAAATTGAGGGCATCAGCAAGCGATTCGGCGCCACGGCCGCCCTGTCGGACGTCTCGCTGTCAGTGCAGGCGGGTGAGGTGCACGGGTTGCTGGGTGAGAACGGTGCCGGAAAGTCGACGCTGATGAAGGTCCTGTCGGGCATCGTCGAACCCGACCGGGGCCGGGTGATGGTCGCGGGCCGTCCGCTGCAGTTGGGCTCGCCGGCAGCATCGCGTGAGATCGGCCTGGCGATGGCCTACCAGGAACTGAGCGCACCGCCGAACATCACCGTTGCCACCAAATTGTGCCTGCCCAATCTGCCGACGCGGTTCGGGATGGTGTCCCAACGCGCGTTGATCGACACGGCAACCGAACGCCTCGAAGAGTGGGAGGCCTCGCACATCTCACCGCTGGCACTCATCAGTGAGTTGAGCCTCGCTGCCCGCCAGGAGGTGGAAATCATTGCTGCACTGTCGACTTCGCCGGCGCTGCTGGTGCTCGACGAACCCACCGCAGCCCTACCCGATCCGGCCTGGCTGTTCCGTCAGATCAGTCGAATCACCGGCCGGGGTGCGGCTGTCATCTACATCAGCCACAAACTCACCGAGATCACCGAGATCTGTGACACCGGGACCGTACTGCGCAACGGCCGAACCGTCGCCGTGTTCACCAAAGGTGAACTGTCCGAGGATCAACTCGTCGAGCAGATGATCGGCCGATCGTTCAACCATGCGTTCCCCGACAAGCCGTGCGAGCGCACCGGTGAGGTCGTGCTGGACGTGTCCGATCTCAGTGCCGGAACCAGACTCGATGGTGTCTCGCTACAAGTGCGCGCCGGTGAGATCGTGGGCGTCGCAGGACTGGAAGGCCAGGGCCAGCGAGAGTTGTTCTACGCACTGGCCGGCGAGATGCAGGCGCGACGCGGATCTGTCTCCGTGACATCAGGTTCCGGGAATGTGGACTTCGCCCTGGTACCCGAGGAACGCAAGAGCGAGGCCTTGTTCTTGCAGATGCGGTCGGACTTCAATCTCACGTTACCGCTGACCTCGAAGTTCTCCCGGGCCGCGGTGTTGTCCCGACGACGCGAGCAGCAACTGGCCGGTCAGGTGGCGCGCGAGGTCAATTTGCCGCAGCCCATGCTGGCTCGGCGCATCGCCGACCTGTCCGGAGGCAACCAGCAGAAGGTGGTGTTCGGGCGAGCGATCGCGCAGGCACCGAAGTGCCTGCTGCTGTTCGATCCCACCCGCGGTGTCGACGCCGCGACGAAACTGGAGATCTACAAGATGACACGAGACTTCGCGGCCAAAGGACATGCCGTACTGGTTTATTCGACAGAGATCCCGGAGTTGGTCGGGCTGTGTGACCGGGTATGCGCGGTGTACGGCGGCAGGATCGTGGCCGAACACGCGGGTGACGACCTCACCGAGAGTTCCGTGATGCGCAGCATCCTCGGACGTGGTGCCGAGGTGGCACGATGAGCATCGTCGAGACCCTGACGCGGCGCAGTGTGGCCACCAACCGCGAAACGCTGATCGCGGCAATGGTTTTCGCGGTCTGCTACGGGGCGGTCCTGTTCGTCACACCCTTCGAACGAAACAGCTACGCCTTCAACAATTTTGTGGTGCTGATGGCACCACTGGCGATCGCCGCGGTGGGCACCACACTGGTCCTGATCACCGGTGGTTTCGATCTGTCGGTCGCGGGCACCATCAGCTTGGCCAATGTCATCGCTGCCACCACCATGGCCGACCATCCAGACGCCATCTGGCTGATCATCCTCGGCGTCATCGCGGTGGGCCTGCTCGTGGGGCTGATCAACGGACTGCTGGTGGTGCGGGCAGGGTTGCAATCGCTGGCCGTGACCCTGGGCACCTTCATCGTGCTGACCGGTATCGCTCTGGTGGTGTTACCGGCCCCCGGGGGTGAGGTGCCCGAGTCCTTCGCGCTCGCGCTCACCGATCCTCTCGGACCCGTGCCGGTGGCGTCGATTGTCCTGCTCGCACTCGCCGCGGCCTGGTGGGTCTTCAGCACATCGCCGGTCGGTGTCGCGGCGTTCGCCCTCGGAGCAGATCGTCAGGCCGCCCGGATGTCGGGCGTACCGACGGGGCGGGTGGAGATCGTGTGTTACACCCTGGCCGGCGGACTCTACGCGGGCGCCGGTCTCTACCTGACCGCGATCACCGCGTCCGGAGACCCCAACTCAGGGCGCCCGTTCCTGCTCACGTGCTTTGCGGCCATGGCCGTCGGCCTGGTCGGATTCCGAGGTGGATCGGGCAGCGCAGTGGCCGCGATGCTCGGGGCCGGCAGCCTGATCGCCTTGCCCAAGCTGCTCTTCGCCGCCGGGGTCGAAGACTTCTGGTCGGGGGCGTTGCAGGGCACCGTGATCCTGCTCGCACTGGCCATCCCCCTGGTCACCATGCGGGTGGCCACCAAGCGCGCTTCCGCCGGCGTCCTGGAAGGACTGACACGATGACGTCTGGAATCACTGAATCCGCGGCGTCGTCCGCCGAACTCGGCACCGGCACGACGGCCCGTGCGCCGCGCCGGCAGTGGTGGCGCAGCCAGGTGGTGGTGGTGTGGGCCCTGCTTCTGCTGTGCCTGCCACTGTCGCGCCTGGCCAACGAGAATTTTCCATCGATGTCCTTGGTGGTCAACGTTGTCATCCTCGGTGTGTTTCTCGCCGTCGTTGCGTTCGGCCAGGGACTGGTGGTGCTCACCGGCGGTATCGACCTCTCAGTGGCCTCCGCGGTGGCCCTGGGCGCCTTTCTCACGGGTTCGTTGTGGGGGGCCGGCCTGCCGGTGCCGGCCGCGGTGCTGATCGCCGTCGTTGCGTGTGCAGCTGTGGGTGCCGTCAACGGGCTGATCATCAGCACATTCGGATTCCCGGCCTTCATCGTCACGCTCGCGGTGGGCACCATCCTGGGGTCGGTGTTGCTCGGTGTGGCCCAGGGCGCCCCGGCGCAGCGTTCGCCAGAGATGCTGTCGGCGTTGTTCCGTCAGGACACGACGGTCATCGGAGTACCTGTCGCGGTGTGGCTGTTCATCGTGGTGGCCCTGGCCGGTCTGTTCATCCAGCACAAGACCACCCTGGGGTTGCGCGCCTACGCCCTGGGCAACAGCGTCGCGGCGGCCCGGAACGCGCGGGTCGACGTGGGGCGTACCACCGTGGCGGTGTACGCGGTCGCCGGTGGGGCGTACGGGCTGGCAGGCGTGATGTTGCTCGGCTACGCCTCGGGGGCCGACCTCAATGTGGGCGAACCGTGGCTGCTGCCCAGCATCGCGGCCGTCGTCGTGGGCGGTGCGTCCATCCGCGGTGGCTCGGGAAGTTACGGCGGCACTCTGGCCGGTGTGCTGCTGCTGACACTGCTCGGCATCGACATCAGTGCGACGGGTCTGGCCGAGGGATACAAGCAGATCGTGTACGGCGCCGTCATCGTTGTGGCTCTGTTGGGCTCCCGCCTGGCGGGTAGGCGGGACTGACGTGGCCACGCGAGTTCGAGATGATGGGGAAGGAACCAGCATGATCAAGCGCACATTCGTCAGATGCGCGGCCGCGACGATGGCGGCGGTGACGGCGCTGGCGTTGGCCTCCTGCGCCGACCCCGACGCCGGCCGGGACAAGATCTTCCTCGATCTGTCCTACAGCGGTAACAATTGGCAGGACGAAGCCGCCAATCTGGCGCTGGCAGTGGTTGATTCGCCGGAGTACGCCGGCAAGTACGTGGTCAAGAAGCAGATTTCGGGCACTGATATCGCCAAGCAGATCTCCGACCTGCAGTCGATGATCGCCGCCCAGGCCAAACTGGTGGTGCTGTATCCGCTGTCGCCGACGGCATTGAATCCGACGATCAGGCAGGGTTGTGAGCGTGGCGTGACCTTCATCGCCTACGACGCGACCGTGCGTGAACCCTGCGCCTACAACGTCGCATTCATCACCGGAGCCAAGGCCGACGATCCGCGTGCGGCCTTCTTCGGAGCCCAGACGGCCGAAGCGCTGGTCGAGATGCTGGGCGGTGAGGGCAAGATCTTCATGAACCGGGGAGTTGCGGGGACGTCGACGGATCAGGTGCACTACGACACCGCCAAGGCGGTCTTCGATCGACACCCGGGTATCACCGTGGTCTCCGAGTATTACGGCAAGTGGGACTCGGCGGTGAGCCAGCAGGAGACCGCCAAGGCACTGGCCGCCCATCCCGACGTCGACGGGGTCTGGTCGCAGGATGGGGAAGTGGGTGTCATCAAGGCGTTGCAGGCCGTCGGCAAACAGGTGCCGGTGACCGGTGAGAACGGCAACTACTTCCGCAAGATGCTCAGCCAGGGCTGGCCGGGAGTGTCCTCGGGGTCACCGCCGGCCCAGGCCGGCGTGGCGATGCGCATCGGCTTGCGAATCCTGGAGGAGGGCCCGGACTCGGTGCCGCACAACATCGAGATGCCGCTGCCGTGGGTGACCACCGAGACCGCGAAGCCCTGTCCCGGAGTCGAATTCGTCGACGGCTGTAATTTCTTCCCGAACGAGTCCGACACGTTCGTCACCGAGATCTTCCAGAAGGATCTGCTTCCGCAGAGTTCACTCGAAGCGGCCAAGACCGGGCAACCGATGACGGGACTGACACCGTTGGGTGATGTCTCGGCCTTTGCCCAGCCCGAATGGAGGCGCAGCTACACCCGCGGCGATTGTGACAGCGGCTGGCGTGAAGGCGATGTCACTGAAGTGCAAGAGCCGTCCGGGCTGCCCGGGTGCGTTCAGGAACAGCAATGACGGCAGGAGAGGACACCACCGTGACCACCATCGACATCAACGCCGACATCGCCGAGAGCTTCGGCCGGTGGAGCCTCGGTGAGGATCGTGAACTGGTCCGGCTCGTCACCACCGTCAACGTCGCGTGCGGGTGGCATGCCGGTGATCCATCGACCATGAACCGTGCGGTGGAAATGGCGGTCGAGGCCGGAGTGAACATCGGCGCGCATCCCGGCTTCCCCGACTTGCTGGGCTTCGGGCGCAGGCCGATCGTCATCGACGACACCGACGCCGTCGACTATGTGCTCTACCAGGTCGGTGCGCTGATGGGGATCGCCAGTCGCTTCGGGGTGACGCTGAGCCACGTCAAACCGCACGGCGCGTTCTACGGTTCGATCGTCACCAGCGCAGAGCGGGCAGTGGCCATCGGCGAGGCGTTGCAGGGCTTGCAGAAGGGCATTCCGCTGTTGCTGGCGCCCGGCCCCGGCACCGACGCATTGCGTATCGCAGGGTTGCCGGTGATCGCCGACAACGCTGCCGACCTGGATTTCAGCGAGGAAGGCCGCAACATCATCGAGCCTCGACCCGGGCCAAGGGATCCGGAAGTCGTTGCGCAGCAAGCGCTTCGCATGGCACGCGGAACGGTGCTCACCGTGTCCGGGCGCGAGATTCCGATGCCGGTTCAAACGGTGTGTGTACACGGCGACCGGCCGAACGTGGTGGCCGTTGCCACCGCGATCCGTCGGGTGTTGGCCGAGAACGACATTGACGTGCGCTCCGCATTCGAGGACCGGCAATGAGCGATCTGCCTGACGGATCACGGTTGAGCTTCGGTGGTGAAGAGTTCGTCTTCGTCGAACTCACCGAACACATGTCATTGTCGGGCGCGTTGCGGATTCAGGCGATCACCGATGCCCTGGCTGACCTCGCGATCGACGGTATCGTCGACATCTGCCCGTCGAATGCCAGTTACATGGTGCGGGTGGACCCCGACCTGTGCGACCCGCGATCGTTGCGCGAACCGATTCTCGAGCTACACCGCAGTCTGGGTGACACGACGGATGTCGTGCTCAACACCGAGATCCTCGAGGTTCCGATCTTCTACAACGATCCGTGGAGTACCGAGACGCTGATGCGTTTCCGTGACCGGCACCAATCCGCCACCGAAACGGATCTCGAATACATCAGTCGGATCAATGGTTTCGGCTCGACGGACGATTTCATCGCCGCGCACTCGGGAAATCCGTTCATCGTCACCTTCATGTGCTTCGTGCCGGGCAACGCGGAGTCCATGCAGTTGGTGCCGGATGACATGCAATTGCAGGCCCCCAAGTACGTCCGCCCACGTACCGACACCCCGGAACGCGCCCTCGGACATGGCGGTGCATTCGCCACCATCTACCCGGCCCGCGGTGCGGGCGGCTACCAGTTGCTGGGGCGCGCGGCTACACCGGTGTTCGACTTGGCGCAGAAGCTACCCGATTTCGTCGACGATCCGGTGCTCGCCAAAGCGGGAATGATCGTCAAGTATCGGCCCATCGGGCCGGAAGAGTACGACGCGATCCGCGCGGACGTGGAGGAAGGCACCTATCGCTACCGGCGGACACCGGTGGAATTCGCCCTCGCCCACTTCTTCGACGATCCGCTGTCCTACAACGGCTCCCTGCTCGATGAGCTGGCACATGCTTGAGGTTGTCGCCCCCGGCCTGCAGACGCTGGTCCAAGACCAGGGCCGTAAGGGTTATTTCGCCATCGGCCTGCCTCCGTCAGGACCCATGGACTACTTCTCTCATCACGTGGCCAACGCTCTGGTGGGCAATGATCCGGGAGCGGCCACCCTGGAATCGGTGTTCACCGGTCCGGCACTGCATTTCCGCCGGGACACCGTTGTTGCGGTGACCGGTGCTGAAGTGGACCTGCGGGTCGATGACGCACCGATGCCCACGTGGACGACGCTTCCAGTGCGGGCGGGCCAGACACTCACCGTCGGTCCGACACTGAACGGCACCCGCAGTTACATCGCCGTGCGCGGTGGCATCGGCACGCCGAAGGTGATGGGAAGCAGATCCACCTACCTGCCGTCCGGTATCGGTGGAGTGGACGGACGCGAGCTGCGCGCTGGTGACGTGCTCAGGTGTGCCGACGAGTACGGCCCTCACCCGCGCCTCGGGTATTCGGTGGACCCGGCCGCCCGCCCGGCACTGGCCGATCACCAGGAGATCCGTGTTGTCCTGGGGTTGTGCAGGTACCGGTTCACCGACATCAGTGTCGAGAAGATGTTGTCAACGGATTTCACCATCGGTACCGAGGCAAACCGCGTCGGATACCGGCTCAGCGGAACGCCTTTGGAGTTCGTCGAGCGCGAGGCACCATTCGGGGCAGGCGATGATCCCAGCAATGTCGTCGATCTCGGTTATCCGGTGGGGTCGATCCAGGTCCCCAGCGGGCAGGAACTGATCTGCCTCTTACGAGACGGAGTCACCGGCGGTGGGTACGCCACCATAGGAACGGTCATCGGTGTCGATATCGACGTCCTGGCGCAGATGCAGGCACCCAACACCGTGCGCCTGGTCGAGGTCGACATCGACGCCGCAGTCGCTGCCCGCCGGCTCCGCGACTCCACCATCGCCTCTGTGTATCAGTCCGCACAGCTCACCTGACCCAGCGACACAACACCTAGGAGAAACGTGACCGCGAAGACCCAACACATGGCGAACGCCTTCGACGGGTCCGATTTCGACCACCTGGACCGCGCTGCCCAGCAGCTCATCCGCCGACGGGAGGCGGTACTGGCGCCCAGCTACCGGTTGTTCTACCGGCATCCGGTGGTGGCGGCCCGTGGCGCAGGGGTGTTCCTCTACGACGAAGACGGCAAAGAATATCTGGACGCGTACAACAACGTGCCGGCTGTCGGACACAGCCACCCGCACGTGCGGCGCTTGGTCGATGCGCAACTCGGGGTCCTCAACACTCACACCCGCTACCTGACCGAACCCGTGATCGCCTACTCCGAACGGCTTCTCGCGCTTTTTCCCGACCCGCTGTCGAAAGTGGTCTACACCTGCACCGGCAGTGAGGCGGTGGATCTGGCCCTGCGGATCGCCCGTTACGAGACCGGGGCGCAGGGCATCATCTGCACATCACACGCATACCACGGCACCACGAGCGCGGCCGCGGAGATCTCTCCCAGTTTGGGCCCCAACAACCGCATCGGTGATCACGTTGCCCTGGTGGCCGCCCCCGACACACAGCGAGACGATCCCGCGACGGTGGCCCAGGCATTCGCTGACCGGGTGCGCACCGCGATCGTCCAATTGCACTCCCGCGGCGTCGGATTCGCTGGGATGATCGTGGACTCCATCCTGTCCAGCGATGGAGTGCAGTCCGACCCCGCCGGGCTTCTGGCGCCTGCGCAACGCGCAGTCCGGGAGGCGGGCGGATTGTGGATCGCCGATGAAGTGCAGCCGGGCTTCGGTCGCCTCGGCTCAGTGTGGTGGGGATTCGAGCGCCACGGTCTGGAACCCGACCTGGTGGTACTCGGTAAACCGATGGGCAACGGCGTCCCGATCGGCGCCGTGGTGGGCCGCGACGAGGTGATGAGTCGATTCGGCCGCGACATCCGCTATTTCAACACTTTCGGCGGTAACCCGGTGAGTATCGCCGCAGCCACGGCGGTACTGGACGTCATCGACGATGAAGACCTGCTCGCCAACGTGCAGCGCTCGGGCCGGCGTCTGCTGGAGGGCCTCGGAGAACTCGCGGGCCGGTACCCGGGTATCGGCGGTGTTCGAGGCGCCGGTCTGTTCACCGCGGTGGAGTTCGTCGATGGCGGCGCACCCGATTCCGCGACAGCCGCATGGGTTGTCAACGAACTGCGTGAGCGTCGCATTCTGATCAGCGCGTCAGGTCCGCACGAGAACGTACTCAAGATCCGCCCGCCGCTGCCGTTCACCACCGCGCACGCCGACCGGCTGTTGGTCGAACTCGACGACGTGCTGTCACAGGCAGCGCGGTAGGCCGCCCGCGGGGCAACAGGTGTCAGGCCAGGGCCTGGGCGTGTCGCTCGGAGCGGCGGATCGCCCAGACCACGACCACCAGTGCCGCGGCTGTCAACGGGTAGCCCATGGCAATTCGGGCGAAGGCCAGCCAGCCGGTGGCGTCCGCGTCGTAGAGCCAGTTCTGCACCACGAACCGGGACGCGAACACGGCCGCCAGGACCAGCGTGGCGATGTCGTAGCCCAGCCGGGACGGGCCGTGAGCGCGCCACCCCTGACCATGACCGCTCAGTGCGCCCCAGATGACACCGACCAGCGGCCGGCGCGCCACGATGGATACCAGGAACACCACCATGAGTGCGAAGCTCATCCAGATGCCCACCAGGAAATAGTCTTTCGCGGAACCTGTCTGGTAGGCGATGAAGGCAGCGAGCGCGACGCCGAGCAACCCTGACAGGGCAGGCTGTAACGGCTCCTTGCGCACCAGCCGCAGCAGCGCTGTGGCGGCGCCGGCGCCCACGGCCAACGCGACCGCAACGTGCAGTCCGGCCACCGCGTCCGCAGCGACGAAAACCAGGCTCGGGACACTGGCGTAGATCAGGCCGGACACGCCGCCCATCTGTTGCAGCAGTGTCGGTTTCGGCTGACTGTCCTCGATGTTCATACGCGCCCTCCCAGCTGCTTGCCGAGGAATCGGGCCATGGCGCGCCGCTCGATCACGTTCTCCGGGTTGACATCTCGGGCACGCAACGTATTGACCAGGTTGTCGGATTCGGCGTGGACCACGTGCGCGTCATCGGCGCCCTGGATCACCAGCAGCGGTGTGCGGATCTGGTCCACTTTCGTGATGGGGGAGATCACCGCTCCGGTGCGGGTGGGCGGGTTGAAGAGATCTTCGCCGGGTATGTGCGGGGGCAGGTTCATGGAAGTCCTAACTGGTCGGGGGCAGGGTTAACCCCGCCGGCGAGGTCGTGCTCTCTCGCCGGATCGTGGTCAGTGTGTGATGGGCTTGTGCTGTCGGTTGTCTGGTCAGATTTCGACGGGTCCGCCGAGCCTGCCGTTGGTGGCGTCGCGGATGGCCCGGTCGACCAGGTCCAGTGCCTCTTGCTGGGACACCTTCTCCTTGTTGACGATGACCCGGCGGCCGACGTCTTCGTCCACGACGCGGAAGGCGCCCGTGACCGCGGCCGCGCACAGCCGGGCGGTGAGGTGGTCTTCGGGCAGCTTCAACCGCTGGGCGATCACGGGAACGAAGGCTCGCTCCATTTCGTCGTGCACCATCAGGTAGGCGGTACGCAGCGCGGGTTCCTCCGGGGACATCACCGCGATGCGCAACGCGCTGACTTCATCGGCCAGTTCCTGCGGTGTCAACGGGTGGTCGGCCATGTTGGCGGCCATGTGTTCGGCAAGCGACAACTGCGGGGGCCAAAGCTGTGCCAATGTGATGAAGCGTTGCGCCGACAGTGCCAGCACGGGCTCGACGCAGCTTTCTTTCGAACGGAAGTAGCGCCAGATGGTGCGGGTGGAAAGTCCCGCGGCGGCAGCGATGTCGTCGCCGCTCGTGGCCGAAACCCCACGTTCCCAGAACAGTGCGCAGGCATGCCGCGACACTTCCAGCCGTGCCTGCGCCTGCCGGTCGCTGGTAGAGATGACGATGCCTCCTCCCTGTCACTTGATGACAACCACACTGTGTCACTAAGTGACACCGAGGTCAAGGGAGATCCGACTTGGGTGTGCCGGCCGGGGGCGGTCGCCGACGACGCCGTACGGTTTTGTCCATGGGTGATTTCACGCGGGTCGTCAGCGTCGGCCGCGATGTCAACGCACCGGCCGCAGCCATATTCGACCTGATCGCCGATCCCGCGCGGCAACCGGAGTGGGACGCCAACGACAACCTCGACGAGGCCGCCCCGGGGCAACGGGTCACTGCCACCGGGGACGTCTTCGTCACGACCATCACCACGGGCGCCCAACGGCACAACCACGTGGTGGAGTTCGAGGAAGGCCGGCGGATCGCGTGGCAGCCCTCAGAGCCGGACAGCCCGCCGCCGGGGCATCTGTGGCGATGGGAGTTGGAACCGCTCAGCGACCAGAGCACCCGGGTCACCCACACCTATGACTGGTCGAGGCTGACCGACGAGGCGCGCATGGAACGAGCCCGCGCCACCACCGGCGACAAGCTCAAGGGGTCGCTCGATCGGCTCGCGGAGGTCGCCGAGCGGTTGTAGACGGCCTATTCGACCACGAAGACCGGGATCAACCGGTCGGTCTTGGTCTGGTATTCGGCGTAGGGCGGGTAGGCCTCGACGGCCAGCGCCCACCAGTGCTCACGCTCGGCGCCCTCGATCTCCCGCGCGGTTCCGCTGGTCACTTTGTCACCGTCCTGGACCGTGACCGACGGGTTGGCCTTGACGTTCCAGTACCAGGACGGGTGCGCGGGGTCGCCGCCCTTGGAAGCCACCATGGCGTAGCGGCCGTTCTCCTCGACTCGCATCAGCGGCACGTAACGCTGCTTACCGGACTTTGCGCCGGTGGTGGTGAACAGCACGATGGGCCGGTCCAGCACCTCGACGCCGTCGGTGGTGCCCTGCTCCAGAATGCGTTTGGTCTGCTCGCGGACCCAGTCGGTGGGGCTCAGTTCAGCTTTGTCAGTCACGCGGTGCCCAACAACGGCGACGACGGTTTTATTCCCCGCGGCAGCGGTGGGCGTCACACCGCTGACCGCAGAACCCGAAGGCCGGACGGCGTACCGGAGCCGATCGCCAGGGCCGTTGCCGATCCGTGCTCAGACGGGAGGACGAGGGTGTCACCCGGTTCGCCGTACTCCCCCCGGCAGTCGGCGCCCAGGCACCGGCCGGTGGCGGGGTCGATGCCGCCGTCGAACATGTCGTTGATCCAGCCGGCCATGAGCAACTGCACTGCCGACGGGTTCTGGCGCTGCGGAATGCCCGCGACGAGGTAAGCGGCGGCCTGGATCAGCGGGTTGCCGCCGAGCATGCCGTCCATGTGGACGCCACCGTTGATGACGACGCCATTGAACTTCCCGGGCCGCGCCTCCGAGAGTTGATCGTTGACCGCGCTGAGCGCGTTCAGGAAGTTCTGCGGAGCGCCGATCTCATAGACCGGCACGTAGTCGGCGGGGTCGCCGTTGTGGCTGTATTCCAACCTCGCCAAGCGGTCCATCGCGTCCGGCAGGATCGGGACGAACGGGACGGCGTCGAGCAACACCACCCCGGCCAGGTGGTTGGCCGTGTCCTCGTCGTTCCGGCCGTCTGCCCTGCGAGCCGCCAGGGCTTCGGCGTAGTGGCCGGCGACGCCGGGGGCGAACCCGCCGCCCAGCGAATGACCCACGATCACAACGTCTTTCGGAACAGTCAGGATCGGCGCGCCGACCTCGAGCGCTGCGCTGGCCAGGCTCGCGGCCAGTGCTGCGCGGTCATCGTCGAGGAACAGCTGCGCCACCGCCTGGTGCATCGTGTCGCCGCCCAGCCACATACCGCCGTCGGCGAACGGGTTGGAGGTGACAGTGGTGGCCACGACGACGCTGTTGGTGCGCTCGGCGAGATAGGCCGCGGTGTAGCTGTACATCGGGGCGGTGGCCAGAATGCCGTGCTGCAGGTAGATGAGGCGCTCTGGCTGCGCGCCCTGGGTAGGGAAGTACCAGTCGGCATCCAGTTCGTCACCGGGTGTGAGCGCCAGGGTGGAGCTACTGACCCGGACCGAATCCCGCAAAGACGGTGGCACCACCGGCGCACCGTCGGCCGCCTGCACCACCGCGCCCAGAACGTTGAAGACTGCCGACCCGACGGTGCGGACCAGCGGCGGGTAGTCGGGCTGAAAGGGGCCCAGGATGTCAGCGACGACGGGGATGGTCGGCACCGACGCAGGGTCGCCGACGCCGGGGACGGGGGCAGTGGGCTGGTGGTTCCGTACCGGGTCGGCTTCCGCGGCCGGCCGACGGGAGGTCTTGGCTTTCACCTTGCCGTCGCGGGAAGCGGTTGCCTCCGAGTTCTTCTCGCGATGCGCGCGGGTCGGGTTCGGAGTATCCCGAGGCTCTCTTGTGTCATTGCGCTGTGTTGTGTCACTGCGCTGACCTGTGTCGCCGCGTCGGGCGGTGCGGCGTTCCGGATCCCTTCCTCGGTCCGCCTCCGGTGCGTCGGCAGCGCCGTCGCGGGTGTGTTCCGGTGCGGAGACGTTCGCGGTGCCGGCGTCTGCGCCGACCCCGGTGTCCGCGGTCGCCGCGCCCGCGCCGGTCAGGAGGGCCGCGGACACTCCCGCGGTCAGCACACCGGCACCCCACCACACCGAGGTCTGCGCCATGAGTCCCCCCTTTGACCGCCTCACCCGCGGGGATGATGCTAGCGGCCGAAGCGAATTGTGTTGGCGGATCGGCCAAATGCAAAGCCGCCAAAGTAAGGGGATGTATCCATACCGCAGCGCGGCTACCCGTACGCGCGGCTGTACTGGGGCGGGTAGTGCAGAGCGGCGCCGAGGTGGTCGGCGGTCTGACGGATCCACGCCGGGTTGCGCAGCAAAACTCGGGCCAGGAACACCGCGTCGGCCTGTTCTCCGGTGATGATGGCGTCGGCCTGGTCTGCTTCCGTGATCAGACCCACTGCGGTGGTGGGGATTTCGATCTCCTTGCGGATGCGCGCGGCAAACGGGACTTGGTAGCCAGGCGTCACCGGGATCCGTGCATCCGGCGCCGATCCACCCGAGGACACGTCGATCAGATCTACCCCCAGGTCCTTGAGCTGTCCGGCGAGTTCGATGGTGTCGGCGACAGTCCAGCCCGGCCGATGGTCATCGGTGTCGCCGCCCAGCCAGTCGGTGGCCGAGACACGGAAGAACAACGGTAGTTCTTCGGGCCAGTTGCGGCGCACCGCGGTGACGACCTCCAGCGCGAACCGGAGCCGGTTGGCCAGGACGCCGCCGTAGGCGTCGGTTCTGGTGTTGGAGTATGGCGAGAGAAATTGATGGATCAAATAGCCGTGGGCGCCGTGCAGTTCGAGCACTTTGAATCCTGCCCCGGCGGCACGGCGGGCTGCTGCGGCGAAACCGTCGACAATCTCGGCGATTTCGGTGACATCCAGTTCCGCGGGACTGGGCAAGCGTCCGAAGGGGACTGCGCTGGGTCCGACGGTGGGCCAGCGGTGATCATCGGCGCCGTGCTCGTCCGGCCATGGTCGTCCGGTGGATCCTTTGCGCCCGGCGTGCACCAACTGGATGCCGGGCACCGACCCCGCCGCGGCCACGAAGTCGGTGATCCGGCGAAAAGCGTTCGCTTGAACGTCATTCCACAGCCCCAGGTCGTAGATGCTGCTGCGTCCCACGGGTTGGACCGCGGTGGCTTCCACCATCACCAGTGCCGCGCCCGCCACCGCCCGGGATCCCAGATGTTGCAGATGCCAGTCTGTCGGGCTGCCTTCTGCGGGTCCGGCGGACACGGCGGCGAACTGCATCATCGGCGACATCCAGGCCCGGTGGGCGAAGGTGATCTCCCGCAGGGTCAGCGGAGTGAACAGATGCGTCATGGTCACAGTCCTGGGCCGTAGAGGCCGAATCGCAGGTCGGGATCACCGGGGGTCCAGGTGTTGCTGACCTGGGACCGGTCGCCCATCGCGACGACCCGCCGCAGTAGCGAGTCGCTGAGCTGCAGCTGGGCGGGCTCCCACTTGGTCAGGGCCGCGGCGATGTCACCGCCGGATTCCTGCAGTGCCGCCGCCAGGGTCCAGCCGTCCGCGGCAGCCTTCGCGGTACCGGCGGCGGCGTGAGGCCGGGAGGCGCAGGCCGCGTCACCGATGAGCGCAACCCGTCCCAGCGCCATCCGGGACGAGCGCACGTCCGAGAGCACCTGCAGATAGGGCTGTTCGGTGGACTGCACCACTTCGGCGACCGCGGGGGCGAACAGGTCGGCCGCGTCCGCCTTCATCTGGGTGACGTAGCGGTCCTGCACCTGCCCCGGGTGCACGGATACCGATCCGGCAAACCCCCGTTTGTCGAGCAGCATCTCGGTCAGCTGGGCACCGGCGGGCACGTTGCGGTACCAGACGTAGTTCATCAGCCGGTCCTCCAGGGCCAGGCTGTCCTCGCCCGGGATGGGATACATCGTGATGTGGGAGTGCGGAACCACGTCGTAGGTGATCGCGTCGGAGAGCACATCCCGGGCCGACGGGGTGAGCTCCCGCAGCGGGACGGTGCCGCGCCATCCGATGTAACCGGCGTAACGCAGTCGCGCCTCGGGGTCGAACCGCTCCCGGGCCACAGAGGTCACGCCGTCGGCGAAGACCACGAGGTCTGCGGACGCCGTTGTGCCGCTGACGAATCGGACCGTCACAGTGGTGTCGTCCTGATCGAACCCGCACGCGTACTCACCGTAGTGGTAGCGCTCGGTGCCGAAATCGGCGAGCAGGGCCCGGTAGAAGGTGCCCCACGACGTGTAGGTCCAGGTGCACGGTTCGCGGAACACCACCTCACCGGTGCGATCCAGGTACTGAACGACATTCGTCGCTGTGCTCAGGTCATCGAGGCTCTGGGTGCTGCGTTCGGTGAACCACCGTACGGTGGCCGGCTGCAGGACGATGCCGCTGCCTCGACCGTCGAGCGCGGTGGGGGTGCGCTCGTAGACATCGACGGTGAATCCGAGATCCCGCAGCAGCAGCGCGGTGGTCAGGCCGCCGATCGACCCACCGATGACGATGGCGGAGGCGTTGGCGTAATGACTCACGATGAGCTCTTCTCGTTGTGCGAAGTGGTGGCCGACTCGGGATCGGTCGGAAGTGGTTGCCCCTGCGTCTCTCGGGCGAAGGCCAGCCCGATGACGGCGACCAGTCCCAGAGCTGCCACCGATGCGGTGGCCAGGCCGAGGTTGCCGCCGAACCATGAGGTGGCGATGGCGCCGGCGGTCAGCGGGCCCAGGGCCGTCACGAAGCGGCCGACGCTGTTGCACGTGGCTATGGCGGTGGCACGGACGCTGGGCGGAAACACCTCGGGTCCGTAGATGAAGGTTCCCGACAGCGCCCCGAACAGGCCGAAGCCGAGGAACGGCATGGCGATCAGCAATTCGGTGTAGCTACGGTCGAACGGGAAGGCCCACGCGACGGAGACCGCGGCGACGATGAAGCTCACCATGAAGCACTTGCGGCGCCCGATCGCGTCGGCGAGGAACCCCCACGAGGCGTAGCCCAGGATGCCGCCGGCGTTGAACAGCATGGCCGCCATCGCCACGCGGTGATCGGCCACATCACGGGCCAGGTCCTCGGCTGCGGTGACACCGCGAATGACCTGTGGGTACCAGGTGCTGACACTCCAGAACGCGATCAACGCACCGGTGGCCAGCGTGGTGCACACCAGCATCGGGTGAAGCAGCGGCGGGGCGAACAGGCGGCGGAGGACAAAGCGATCGTGAGACGTGTTGGCACCGGCGCGTTTCCGGTTCTTGCGCGCCTGCATGCTCGCCGCCACCTCCGGTGGTTCCGGAACGTAGCGGCGGATGAACCACACCAGCAGCGCCGGCAGGCCGGCCAGCAGTAGCATCGGACGCCACCCGTAGTGCCCCAGCAGGGCGTAGGCGGCGGCCGCCGCGAAGAACCCACCGGCGTAGCCCGCCATCATGATGCCGCCGGCCCGGGCGCGGTAGCGGTTGCGCCAGGTCTCGGCGATCAGGGCGGCGCCCACGGGTGCCTCGACACCCGAGCCCACACCGGCGATGAACCGCAGAAGCCCGAGCTGCCACCATGTTTCGGAGAACGCGGCCAGGGCGCTGAAGACGGCGTAGGTCAAGATGCCGACGGAGAGCACCCGGGTACGGCCGAAGTAGTCGGCGAGTACGCCGAACATGATCCCGCCCACCGCCCAGCCGAACAGGAACAGTGCGACGGTCAGACCACCGTAGTAGCCGATGGCCGCCGGATCGACCTCGATGCCGCTGTTGGGCAACAGTTCTCCCATGGTGGGTCCGAGCACCAGGATGTAGAGGCTGGCGGCGAAACCGTCGAGGCCCCAGCCCAAGGTGGTGCCGGCCAGTACCAGCCACTGGATTCGGGTGATCTCGGTGCGCCACCCGGTGTTGGTTGTCGGGGAGTTCATCAGTTCAACCGTCCCTGCTCGCGGCCGCCGTACCAGTCGACGGGTTCGGCTGCGGTCCGCACCACGATGGTCTTGATCCACGAGAAGTCGTCGAAGGACTCCGATCCGGCATCTTTACCGGTGCCGGACTCTTTGACCCCACCCCAGGGCAGCGACGGTTCGAGTCGGTGGTGGTCGTTGATCCACACCATGCCTGCGACGATGCGTGCGGCGACCCGGTGCCCACGGCCGATGTCGCGGGTCCATACGCCCGCACCGAGGCCGAACCGGTTGTCGTTGGCCATCCGAACGGCGTCGTCCTCCTCGTCGAAGGGAATGACCACGGCCACCGGTCCGAAGATCTCGTCCAGCGCGACGGTCATGTCGATGGAGGCATCGGCCAGGACGGTCGGCTGCAGGAAGAAACCGTCCCGCAACGTATCCGGCAGCTCCGGAACGCGCCCGCCCGCGGCCAGCCGCGCGCCCTCCTCCACCCCGATGTTGATGAGATCCCGCACCTTGTCCCGCTGGCGAGCACTGATCAGCGGACCCATCTGGGTGTCCGGCAGGGTGGGGTCGCCCACCCGGATGGCGCGGGCCCGTTCGGTCAGGGCAGCGACGAAGGCATCGTAGATGCCCCGGTGCACCAGAAACCGGGAGCCTGCGACGCAGGACTGGCCGGCGGCGACGAAGGCGGCGAACGCGGCACCTTCGGCGGCTGCCACCGGATCCACGTCGTCGAAGACCACCACGGGGGTCTTACCGCCGAGTTCGGCTGTCACACGGGCGAATCGGGCCGCGGTGGCCAGTGCTGCCGAGCGGCCGGCCTCGGTGCTTCCGGTCAGTGTGATCTTGGCGACGTCGGGATGCTCGGTGAGTCGGACACCGGCCTCCCGCGCGCCGGTGACCACGGTGAGCACCCCCTCGGGCAATCCCGCGCCGGTCATGATGTCGGCCAGCGCCAAGGTGGTCAGCGGTGTCAGCTCCGAAGGTTTGACCACCACGGTGTTGCCGTTGGCCAGCGCCGCGGACACGCTGCGCCCCAGTATCAGCAGGGGGTGATTGAAAGGGGTGATGATGCCGCAGACGCCGAGTGGCAGCCGCTGCTGGTAGGTCAGATAGGGTCCGTCGCCGGGCAACACGGCAGGACGTTGTGCTGCCAGCAGACCCGCGTTGTAGCGGAACCACTCCGGCACCCGGGACAGTTGTGCGCGAGTCTCGGTGATCGGCCGCCCGTTGTTGAGCGCCTCGAGGGTGTAGAGCCGTTCGGAATGGGCTTCGATGGCGTCGGCGATCTTCAACAGCAGACGGCCCCTGGCGCTACGGGTCATGGCCGGCCACGGCCCCGTCTCGAAGGCGGTCTTGGCGGTGGCCACCGCGGCATCGATGGCCTCGGCGCCGAGCTCTGGCACGGTGTCGATGACCGAACCGGTGGCCGGGTTGACGATGCCGCGGTGTGCCACCGGGGTGGTGGTGTCGACCTCGCTGGCGACTTGGGTCATGGGTCTGTCCTTCCTGGCGTGAGGCGCTCTGCTCGAGGACGCCTTTATGAGTGTCGACACACCGGGGTAGCGCATTCAATGTCTCGAAAGACACTTTGCGTGCGCTTCTTGTGTAGCTGTTGACACACCGCCAGCAGTGGCGACGAAGGACGGGGACCCTGCCGGGGGTCGCTCCTCAGCCGCGCCGGACAGCGAGCACGCGGTCCCGAAGGCCGTCGGTGGCGGTTTCCATCAGGCCTTTGGCGCCCTTCTTCACCAGAAAACCCGGCAGGGGAACGATCGGGTCGACGGTCAGGTCGAACCGCACCCGCGTCGCGTTCCCGTCGGCGGACAGCGTGTACCGGCCTTCCTGCGCCTTCTGCTGTTTCGAGCTGACCAGTGTCCAGCTCACGCCGTCGTCGTGCACGGAGTAGTCGAGCACCTGTTCGTCGGTGACCCCGACGATCTTGACCACTTGCCGCGACCGTTTGGGGCGGCCGTCGGCGTCGCGTTCGAGGATCTCGACCTGTTGGTGGGCCGACGACCACTCGGTCAACGACTCGAGGTCGAACAGCACGTCCAGGATCTCGTCGGGGGTCGCCTCGATGACGGTCTCGCGGGATTCGGTGATGGCCATGCGCAATGATTGCCATCCTGCCCGCCGGCGAAACTCAGCGCCGCAACGGTACGGCGGCGTCGAAGGCCGTGGCCGTACCCGCGGATTGCCATTGCAACCACCGAATCCCACACCGGCGACGCGTGTCGCCCGGTTGCCGGGGGAATCAGAATGCGGTCGGTGGGGCGCAGGGTTCCGGCATGCCCACTGCCATATCGCACCGGGCCCGTCGACAGCACCGTTTCCAGCCGCCCCTACATGGCGTAGCGACTCACCTTGTCCGGGTGGATGATCAGGCGCACCTGATCCTGTGCCAGGATCTCGGCGAGGTCCTCGGCCCGGCCCGGGTCGTCGAGGTCCCAGTAGCGCGCGGCAAGGCGGGCGGCCAACTCGTGGGCGCCCGCGGGTTCCACTTCTGTGCGCCCGGCCACCGACACCCACCGTTCCCGCTCGCCGACGGGGGCGGCAACGACGAGTGAGGCACGCGGATCTTCCTGTAGCCGACGGATTTTGACGGTCTCGGGACCGGTGAACAGCTGGACGGTGCCAGCCTCGGTGGCTTCGAACCACACCGGACGAGGCTGCGGTGGGCGTGGCCCCTGCGCCACGGTCAGGAAACCGTAGAGCGGGCGCCTCAGGAACTCGAGATCCTGGGTGGTCAGCGAAGTGTCGGTCACCGTGACCACGCTCCCGCCGCCGCGGCCCGCACGACGTAATCCTCGAAAGTCCGCGGCGGGCGGCCCAGCACGGTGGCCACACCGTCCGTCGGCGCGGCGATCAGCCCCTGTTCCATCAACACGAACATCTCGGCGACGTGGTGGGCGTCCTCCTCACTTGCGCCGTCCTCGGCCAGGAGCTCGGTGTATTCGGCAGGGGAGACCTGCTTGTAGGTCATCGACAGCCCCGACGCCCGTGAGATCAGCTCGACGGCCTCGGCGAAGGTGAGCGCTCGCGGACCGCTCAGCTCGTAGACCTGGCCGCTGTGCCGGCCCGGCTCGGTCAGGACCGCGGCAGCGACATCGGCAACGTCCTCGATGTCGATGAACGGCTCCGGCACCTCGCCGGCCGGCAGGGCGAGTTCCCCGCGAAGCAGCGGGGCGTGAAAGTTCTCCTCGTCGAAGTTCTGGTTGAAGTTGTTGAGCCGCACAATGGTCCAGTCGAGTGCGGAGGCACGCACCGCCTCCTCGGCGCCACGCATGTCCAATCCGAACGAGGAATCGCCCCAGGTGTCGGCACCGCGCCCGGACAGCAGGACCAACTGCTGCACACCGGCGGCCTCGGCGCGTGCCACGAACTGGTGCGCCGGGCCGGGATCGCGCGGAGCCACCATGTACACCGCACGAACGCCCTGCAGTGCGGCGTCCCAGCCGCCCGGGTCCGACCAGTCGAAGGAGGTCTGGCTGGATCTGGAGGCGGCGCGCACGGCCGTGCCGCGCAGCCGTAACCGCGGTGCGAGCCGACGGCCGGTTTTGCCGGTGGCGCCGAGGACGAGGGTGGTGTTGTTGGTCATGACCCCCATTGAACCCACAGTTCTCGGACTCTTCCATAGGTGAAAGGCCGGATTGCCTGTCCATTCGTCTAACCTAGGTTGGTATGGACGTGTTCGATGACTTGTGCCGTGGGGTTCGCGCGCATGGCTCGCTGTTCGGCAGCACCACCCTGACGGCGCCGTGGGCGCTGCACTTCGTGGACGGTGCACCGCTGACGCTGTGCACCGTCCTGGGCGGCACGGGCTGGATCGTGCCCGAGCAGGGGCCGCCGGAACCCCTCGGCGAGCGCGAGACCGTGGTGGTGCGCGGGCCGACGACGTTCATGTTCGTCGACGAACTCGGTACCCCGGCGGAGCCCATCGCGTGCGGTGAGTTCTGCGCCACCCCCGAGCAGGGCGGGACCCGGCACCGCCTGGGCTGGGCCGATGACGCTCAAAAAATCAGCGGTGCAACCACTCTCATCGTCGGCGCCTACCCGGTGCGCGGCGAGATCAGCCGGCCGCTCCTGGACGCCCTGCCTACCGTCCTCCGGGTCGGTGCCGGGGGCACCGGGGATGCGGTACTCGATCACCTGGCCGCGGAGGTGGCGCTGGACATCCCCGGTCAGCAGGTGGTGCTGGACCGACTGCTGGACTGGATGCTGGTGTGCACGCTGCGCGAATGGTTCGACCGGCCCGGCGGGCAACCACCGGCCTGGTGGGCGGCGCAGCGGGATCCGGTGGTCGGCGATGCGCTGCGCCTGTTGCATGCCGATCCGGCCGCGCAATGGACGGTCTCGTCGCTGGCCGACCGCACCGGGGTCTCCCGGTCCACCTTGGCGAAGAGATTCACCGAATTGGTGGGCGAACCCCCGCTGACCTACCTCACCCGCTGGCGGATGACGCTCGCCTCGGATCTCCTGCTCGAGCAGGGCACCGCCACCATCGCTGACGTGGCCGGCTCAGTCGGATACGCCGATCCGTTCGGGTTCAGCGCAGCGTTCAAACGGGTCCGGGGTGTCAACCCGAGCGAATTCCGCCGTGCTTTGGAGCGTTCAGGGGCGTAGCTCAGAAAGCCCGGACCGGCGGCTCGGTCTCGCTGAGTGGAAGTGACTGTCGGACAACGCATTCGTACTGCGCTCACCCCCGAGTTTCGCCGAAGAACCCGGCGTCAGCGCGGTGTCGACTCCCCATCAGAGGCGCTGACGCACCGCTTGCCGGGAAAGGGTCCGGTCAAGCGGTCATGAGGTAGTTGGCCCCGCCCACGTAGACAACGCCGGGCGGGTTCGCGGTGGTGACGCAGTTGACGATCGCAGCGGCGAAGTCGTCGCCGTCGGCGATATCTCCGGACACCACGGTGAAGTGCACACCGGCTCGGGCAAAAACGGAACGTATTGCATACAGGGCTGTTTCGCCCGCGCGCATGCTCGCGGCCACCGGCGCGTAGCCCTTCGGCACGGCCTTGTTGGGGAAGAAGTGGGCCTGATGGCTGGTCGCGAAGACGATCCGTCCGCCGGCCGGCATCACCGACATGGCGCACAAGGCCAGGCGGCGCTGGGCATCACGGTCGAGCAAGGCGTAGCCCGGATTTGCCTCCAGTTCCAGGCCGCCCGAGGCGTTGAGAATCACCGCGTCCAGCCGCCCGAAGCGGGCCGCGATGTCGCCGATCATCGCGGTGGTGTCGGCTTCGTCGGAGATGTCGGCCGCCAGAGTCGAGGCACGGCCACCCGCATCGCGAATCATCGCCGCGATGGCTTCCGCGCGCCGGGCGTTTCGGCGGTAGTTGACGATGACGTGGGTGTCCGCGTCGGCCAGGCGCCGCGCCACCGAGCCGCCGATGCCCCGGGAGGCGCCGGTCACCAGAACGATCCGTGCGGGTTCGTTTCGCATGTCGAGTTCCTTCCGTCATTGCTGAGGCAATCGGCTCGGGAACCCCACCGTACATCAGAATCTAAGAAACATAAGGACAAAATAAGATCACATTAAGGCGAAAGGCGGGTCACGCCCACTTCGTGATGGCCCACTTCTCGAAGAGACCGAGAATCGAGTCCGTCAGCTTTCCCAGAAGAGCCAGCGAGATGATCGCCAGGAAGATGCGGTCGATCCGCCCGTTCTGGCCGGAGTCCAGCAACAGGAAACCCAGGCCCATCGAACTGGCGATCAGTTCGGCGGCCACCAGGAACAGCCAGGACTGTGCCAACGCCAGGCGCAGCGCGGAGACGGTCGAGGGCACCACCGCGGGCAGCTGCACGGTGGCGAACAGGCGCAGGCCGTGCAGGCCGAACGCCCGGCCGGCTTCGAGGAGGTGGTTGTCGACGTGCCGCAGCGCCGACCCGACGATCGTGTACACCGGGAAGAACGCGCCGATGGCGATCAGGATGATCTTGGATTCCTCGCCGATACCGAACCACAGGATCAGCAACGGCACCCAGGCCAGTGACGGCACGGCACGGATCCCGCCGAACGACGGTGCCAGCAGGATATTGGCCAGCCGAGACAGCCCCACCAGCGCGCCTGCAGCCAGCCCGACCGCGGCCCCGATGGCAAATCCCAGCAGAACGCGTTGCGTGGAGATGGCGATGTAGTGCCCGTAGAGGCCGCGCTCACTGAGGTCCACGGCGGCCAGCCACACCATCGACGGGGAGGGCAGCATCGACAGCGGCACCAGCCCACTCGTCGAAACAACCTGCCAGACAACCAGAATGACCACTGGCAGCAGAGAGCCGCCCACAACGCGGAGCCACCGGGACAACACCGCCGAACCCTGCGCCCTGCCGGCCGGCTCGACTGAAGCGGAGGTGGCCTGGGTCACGAGGCGTGCTGGACGCGGGCCGGGTCGGCCTGCTTCACGAAGCTGTCATTGACGATCGAACCCAGTGCGTCGTCGACCTGCTGCTGATTCGGAACGTCACCGAGGTCCACGAAGATCGGGCCGATCTTCTCGAGCACGGCCAGCTGCGTCTCACCGGGTACGGGATCGACGTCCAGGTTCGAGCGTTCGTTGATCACCTTCTGCGCAACCGGCAGGTCGAGGCCGGCGACGTCGGCGAGAATCTGTGCCGTCTGCTCTGGGTTGGCCGCCGCCCAATCAGCCGCGGCGGCATAAGCGTCGACCACCAGCTGGGCCAATTCGGGCTTGTTCTCGAGGAAGTCCTCCCGGGCGTTCAAGAAGCCGTAGCTGTTGAAGTCGATATCGCGGTAGAACAACGTGGCGCCGGTTTCCTCGGCGCCGGCCATGATGGGGTCGAGCCCGGCCCACGCGTCCACCGAACCGTTCTGCAGCGCTGCCCAACCGTCTGCGTGCTGCAAGTTCTGCACCGTCACGTCGTCGGCGCTCAATCCGTGTGCCTCCAGGGACTGCAGGAGAAAGAAATACGGGTCCGTGCCCTTGGTGGCGGCGACGTTCTTGCCCGCCAACTGCTCGACGCTGGTGATGTCGCTGCCCGGGGGAGCGACAAGTGCGGCCCATTCGGGCTGCGAGTAGATGGCGATCACCTGGATGGGCGAGCCGTTCGAACGCGCCAGCAGTGCTGCTGAGCCGGCGGTGGAGCCCACGTCGATCGCGCCGGCCCGCAGGGCTTCGTTGGCCTTGTTGGAACCGGCCGACTGTACCCAGTTGACGTCGACGCCCTGTGCCTCCAGCCAGCCTTGGTCTTTGATGATGAGGCTGAGCGGGTTGTAGGTGGCGAAGTCGATGTTGAGTTCCTGACCCTCGAGAGAGGCTGCGTCGTCCCCGGTTTCGGGGGTGTTCTGGTTCTCGCCGGAGACGCACCCGCTGACAAGCAGGGCCAGGGTCGCGAGTGTCGAGGCGAATGCTGAGATCTTCATGCGCTGCTTTCGTCAGTGGGCGGTGTGTCGGTCGATGCCGAGGCCGTCGAGAAGCCGGCCGCGGAGTTCGGCGAGTTCGGCCGACCCGCGGTCTCGTGGACGATCGCCGGGAACGACGATCGTCTGGCGGATCGACGCCCCGGCCGTGCCGTCCTGATGGCCGATCAGCAGAACCCTGTCGGCGAGCTGCAGTGCCTCGTCGACATCGTGGGTGACCAGCAGCACCGTCGCGGGGGCGGCCGCGTGGACATCAAGGAGAAGGTCCTGCATCTTCAGCCGGGTCAGCGCGTCGAGCGCACCGAACGGTTCGTCGAGCAGCAGCACCCCCGGGTTGCGGGCCAGCGCGCGGGCGAGTGAGGTGCGTTGCGCCATACCGCCTGAGATCTCGCGCGGGCGATGGCCGGCGAACTCGGCGAGGCCGACCAGCTCGAGCAGGGTGGCCACCGTCTGCCGGCCGGCGGCCGCGGGGGTGTTCCTGGGCAGTCCCAGCGCGACATTTGCCGCGATGGTGCGCCACGGCAGCAGTCGTGGTTCCTGGAAACCGACGGCGCACCGCGGGTCGTAGGACGTGACCGGTGTCCCGTTGATGCGCACTGCACCCGCCGTCGGGGTGTCCAACCCGGCGATGATCCGCAGCAGGGTCGACTTACCGCAGCCGCTCGTTCCGAGGATGGCGACGATTTCGCGTGGCTCGATCTCCAGGGTCACGTCGCGCAGAACCGGACGCGACGCACCTTTGCCTTGGGTGAACGCCCGCCCGAGACCGTCGAGGGAGACCGAGAACGCCTGATGGGCAACCCGCGCATCCAGGACCGGGGTACTCGCGGGCATACGGGAACTCCAGCCAGATGATCATGTGCCAGGTGCACCTCGATGCTGGGTCAGGAGAGCGAAACCGTCACGACTTTTCACCATGGCGGTTTGAACTGTTCCCGAGTCGTACGGAACGCGTGGCGGCCCTGCTTCGGCGTCGGACTACGGTCGGTGAGTGTCCGCTGACCACCCCCTGATCGACGCCCTGCGGCGAAGTGTCCCGGCCGACCGGCTGTTGCTCGACCCGGACGTCATGGCCACCTATCAACACGACGAAGCCGAATGGGCCCCACACGGGACGCCGGTCGCGGTGGTGCGCCCGACGTGCACCCAAGAGGTCCAAGCCGTGGTGCGCGCCTGCATCGATCACCGCACCGCGGTGGTGACCCGAGGTGCGGGAACCGGCCTGTCGGGCGGCGCCAACTCGACCGACGGGTGCGTGGTCGTCTCCCTGGAGGCAATGACCGCGATCAAGGAGATCGACGAACTCGAGCGGTACGCGGTGGTGGAACCCGGCGTCGTCAACGACCACCTGCGCGCTGCCAGCGCGACACACGGTCTGTGGTACCCACCCGATCCAGCGAGCTCGCCGTGGTCGACGATCGGCGGAAACGTGGCCACCAACGCCGGCGGGCTGTGCTGTGTGAAATACGGGGTGACCCGCGATTACGTGCTGGGGATGCAGGTGGTGACCGGTACCGGCGAGATCGTGCGCCTGGGACGCAAGACCGCCAAAGGGGTGGCCGGCTACGACTTCGCCGGACTGATGGTGGGTTCTGAGGGGACGCTCGGGATCATCACGGAGGTGACCGTGAGACTGCGGCCGCTGCAGGGGCCGCAGCGCACCATCGCCGGTTACTTCGACTCCATCGTCGATGCGGGACGGGCGGTCAGCGCTGTTGCCGCGGCGGGACTGACGCCCTCAGCGTTGGAACTGGTCGACCGGCAGTGTCTTCTCGCGGTCGACGCGTGGAAGAACATGGGTTTGTCCGTCGAGGCGAATGCGGTGCTGCTCGGACGCGTGGACAGTCCGGACCCGGCGGGCGAGCAGGAGGCGAACACCATGCTGGCGTGTTTCGACGCGGCCGGTGCCACCTGGTCGGCGGTGTCCACCGATCAGCAGGAGGCCGACGACCTGTTCGCGGCCCGACGGCTGGCGTATCCGGCGATGGAGCGGCTGGGTCCTGTCCTCACCGAGGATGTCTGTGTGCCGAAGCGCCACGTCGCCGAGATGTTGGCGCGGATCGAGGGAATCGGGCAGCGCTTCGGTGTGACCATCGCCAACATCGCGCACGCCGGCGACGGCAACCTGCATCCGCTGCTCATCACCCCGCGTGGCGACGACGAGGCTCGCGTCCGCGCCCAGGAGGCTTTCACCGAGATCATCGACGCTGCGCTGGAATTCGGTGGAACGGTCACCGGCGAGCATGGCGTGGGCTTGCTGAAGATGGGCGGCTTGAGCAGGGAACTGGACCCCGTGGTGCTGGGCATGCACCGTGCCGTCAAGCACGCCCTCGACCCGCACGGGATTCTGAACCCCGGGAAGGTCTTCGTCTGAAGATTCAGGCGGGGTGGCGGCTGTCCATGTAGAGAGGGAAGGCCATCTCCCACAGCAGCAGGCAGGCGACGAACCAGGCCACCGGCTTCTTGAGGTGGAACGAGCCCACCCTCGACGTCACCGGCCGGCCCCGCTTGGCGGAGGCGTGGGCGTCGCGATACACCCACACGGCAGTGGCGAACGCGATGGCCACTACGAGGAAAACTGTCATGAGCAGCACGCCGACGGCGCCGCCCGCCGGAATTGAAAATGACATCGTTACCTTCTCTGCCGTTCGTTGGCGTTGAAGATACCGGCATCAAGGCGAATGTGTGATATCGCGAGAATTGGGTACCGGTCACCGCGCCGCGGCCACGGGCGCGGTCTCCTCCACGGCGACCGTGGGCAACCGGATGCTGAAGGTGGTCATGCCGGCCCCGGACTGTGCCTCGATGGTTCCGCCGTGCGCTTCGACGATGGACGCGGCGATCGACAGACCCAGGCCGAAGTTTCCCGCCTCCCGCGAGCGTGACTTGTCGGCACGGACGAACCGCTCGAACAGATGCGGCAACAGGTCCTCGTTGATCCCGGGCCCGTCGTCGGTCACCGTCACCTCGACATAGGCGACACCGTCGTCGGCTCGCCCGGTCGCCACGGTGGTTCGCACGGCGGTGCCCGCCGGGGTGTGCACCCGCGCGTTGGACAACAGGTTGGCCAGGGTCTGGTGCAGCCGCGCCCGGTCGCCGCGCACCCAGACCGCCGCATCGGGCACCTGGGTCGACCACTGATGTGCCGGCGCCGAGACCGCCGCGTCGTTCACCGCGTCGACCACCAGCTCGGCGAGGTCGACTTCGCCTGCGTCCAGATCCTGGCCCTCGTCGAGCCGCGCCAGCAGCAGCAGATCCGCGACCAGCGAACTCATCCGGCGGGTCTCGGCCTCGATGCGCGCCAGTGAGTACTCCGTCATCTCGGGCAGCACCGAGCTGTCCTGGCGGGTCAGCTCGGCGTAGCCGTGGATGGCGGCCAGGGGAGTGCGCAGTTCGTGGCTGGCGTCGGTGATGAACTGGCGCATGCGCCGGTCCGACGCGGCCACATCCGACAGTGCCCGCTCGACGTGGTCGAGCAGCCGGTTGAGCGTGTCGCCGACGAGCCCCACTTCGGTCCGGGGATCGGTGTCGACGGCCGGAACCCGGGGGGTGATCGCGTGGTTGTCGCGATCGAGGGGCAGCGAGGCCACCTCCGCGGCCGTCGCGGCGACCCGCCGCAGCGGGCGCAGTGCGAACCGGACGATCGCGACGGTGCTCAACGCGGTGATCACCACCGCCAGCGCGGTCAGCCCGGAAACGATCGCGGTCTCGCGGACCATCGCCTCCCACGCGGGTGTGCGGGACACCCCGGTCACCAGGATCTCGTTACCGTCGCCGGGCCGTCCGACCATGCGGTACCAACCCAGGCCGGGCAGTTCGACGCTGCGCGGCGGCTCACCGGTCCACGACATCTCCGCGATCTGTGCGACGGCCGACGGTGGTGCGGGCTCGGCCTCGCCGTCGGAGAAGTACGCCGAATCCACCACCCTGCCGTCCTGAATGCGCGCGACAACGTTGCCGGGCGCCTGCCCGACGAGGTTGGTGAGGGGCTTCATGGTGCCAGGAGCGGGGAGTTCGCCCGTGGGCCCGGGGGTGCTCCGGTACTTGGCCACCGACTGACTGCAGCCATCGGCCGCCCCGGCCAGTTGGCTGTCGATGATGCCCAGCACCGATGCGCGCAGGCTCACCACCGACATCGTGCCGACGGTGACCAGGGCGAGCATCACCACCACGGACACACCGACGACGAGCTGCCGGAGCAGAGTCCAATTGCGCCAGATACGCATCATTGAGGCGGCCGCAACATGTAGCCGACGCCGCGCACGGTGTGGATCATCGGTTCGCGGCCCGTGTCGATCTTCTTGCGGAGGTAGGACACGTACAGATCGACGATGCTGGATCTGCCACCGAAGTCGTACTCCCACACCCGCTGCAGGATCTCGCGCCGGCTCAGCGCCCGCCGGGGATTGCGCATCAGGAAGCGCAGCAGATCGAACTCGGTGGAGGTGAGAGCGATCGGTTCGCCGCCGCGGGTCACCTGATGGCTCGCGGCATCGAGCGACAGATCACCCACTTTGAGTGATTCCTCATTGCTCGGAGTCAGGTAGGCGGTCCGGCGCAGCAGTCCGCGCAGCCGGGCGACGAGTTCCTCGAGTGAGAACGGCTTTGTCATGTAGTCATCGCCGCCCGCGGTCAGACCGGTGACACGGTCGGACACCGAATCGCGTGCCGTCAGGAACAGGGTGGGTGTGTAGGTGCCCGAGTCCCGGATCTGCGCCAGCACGCCCAGCCCATCGGTGTCGGGCAGCATGATGTCCAGCACCAGGACATCGGGCGTGTTGGCGTGGTATTTCTCGACGGCTTCGGCCGCGTCATGGGCGACGTCGATATCCCAGCCTTCGTACTGCAGAGCCATCCGGATCAGGTTGGTCAGGGCACGTTCGTCGTCGACGAGCAGCACGCGGATCGCCGACCCGTCGGCGCGGTACATCCGGGGCAACTGCCCGAGGATGGCGCGGCGGGGGCCCTGTTCGTTCACCGGCGCAGACGTCACGCTGCCATTGTCGCGCGTGCCGGGCCGCTCGACTCCGGCCTCATAGACATTTCATAGGCCGCCGGACCGGTGCCGCGACCCCGGCTCGGCGATCACGAACGGCGCCGGTGTGAGAGCTGTTTCACATCAACCGAATCCACGTGACGTGCGGGTCTGTCGACATGTGAATCGTCTATGAGAGCAGTGACACCGGAGTGTGCGCTGCTGACGATTGTCGGAGGACGGCAGTTCGGTCGCATCGCGGCGACCGCAGAACGAACTGTGATGCCGGACCTTTCGTCTGCTCACACGCACACCCAAGGGGAGAACACGCATGTCCGTCGACACCACCGGCACAGCCACCACGCTCGATGCCCGATTGCGGTCACAATCCCCGGTGGCTCTCGGAGTCTTCCGGATCCTGGTGGCCCTGCTGTTCGCGATGCACGGCACGGCCAAACTGTTCGGGTGGCCGCAGGGCTCGCCGGCCGCGTTCGGTGCGTGGCCCATGTGGTGGGCCGGCGCGCTCGAGATCGTGCTGGGCGCTTTGATCGCCCTGGGCCTGTTCACCCGCGCAGCGGCTTTCGTCGCCTCCGGCATGATGGCGGTGGCCTACTTCTGGCGGCACTTCCCCGAAGGCTTCTGGCCGATCGTCAACGGCGGCGAGACCGCGGTGCTGTTCTGCTTCGTGTTCCTGCTCCTGGTTTTCACCGGTCCGGGTGCGCTGGCCGTGTCGCGCCGCAGCTGACGGTTCAAAACCGCTGCGGCACAGCGCCTCTGCGGGACAGGCGAGCGGGGACGTGTCGACGGCGCAACCGGGTGACCTACCGCCCGGTGGTGCCGTCGATCAGTTCCCGCAGGATGTCCATGTGGCCGGCGTGCCGACCTGTTTCTTCGACCATGTGCACCAACGCCCACCGCATCGACGGTGGCGTCTTGCCTCGGGAGGGGCGCGCGGCCGGGGCTTCGAGGTCGTCGCAGCGGGCGATGACGTGATTGGCCGCGGAGATGGCCGTCCGGTATGCCTCGATCAGGCTGTCGACGGTGTCGTCGTCCCGGGCGTGGAAGGTCGAGGGCCAATCCGACACCGCTTCGCCCAAGAAGGTGAAGCGCTCGACGTAGCCCAGATGCTTGAGCAGTCCGAGCAGATTCGTGCCGGAATCCACAGCCGGGGTCCGGACCTGAGGCTCCGGTGCACCCTCGACCTTGCCGATGACGCACGAGCGCAGGTAGTCGAGGAACCCCAGCAGCACGTCCCGTTCTGCGAGGCCGGTGTGCGGCGGCGGTGAGTCCGTCATGTCAGCAAGGGTGGGACACGGACTCGTGAGAATTCAACCCGCCTTGCTCAGTGGGCAAAACGCGAGAATCGGCTTCACCGATGTCGATATCGTCATGGCCGCTCCGTCCCAGGGGTATGTGACCGACAAGCGGTCACGACACCGAAAGGGAGACATCCATGGCGAAGTACCTGTTCCTCAAGCACTACCGCGGGGCGCCGGCATCGGTCAACGATGTGCCGATGGACCAGTGGACACCCGAGGAGATCGCGGCGCACATCCAGTACATGGAGGATTTCGCGGATCGCCTCAAGGGCACCGGTGAATATGTGGACAGCCAGGCCCTTTCGGCCGAAGGAGCGTGGGTCCGTCACGACGGGCAAGGAAAGCCCCCCGTGACCGACGGCCCCTTCGCCGAGACGAAAGACCTGATCGCGGGCTTCATGATCGTCGACGTCGACTCCCAGGAACGGGCGTTCGAGCTTGCCGGCGAACTCTCCGCCGCGCCAGGGGCGGGCGGTAAGCCGATCCACGAGTGGCTCGAGGTCCGCCCGTTCATGACCGCCGCCCCGACCGTCAGCGAGTAGATGGCCGACACTGCGGTGGACGAGGCTGCGCTGCGCGACCTGATACCCGGCGTGCTGGCGGCCCTCGTCCACCGCGGGGCCGATTTCGCGACCGCCGAAGACGCCGTTCAGGAAGCGTTGCTCAACGCGGTCCAGACATGGCCGACGCGGGTGCCTGACGATCCGAAAGGCTGGCTGGTCACCACCGCGTGGCGGCGCTTCCTCGATGTGACCCGCTCCGACGTCGCCAGGCGTCGCCGTGAACAGCACGTCGCCGAGGAGCCTGCGCCGGGTCCGGCCGCGGCTGCCGATGACACCTTGCAGCTGTACTTCCTGTGCGCTCACCCGAGTTTGAGCTCCTCGTCGGCGATCGCGCTGACACTGCGCGCCGTCGGCGGGCTCACCACCCGCCAGATCGCGCAGGCGTACCTGGTGCCGGAAGCCACGATGGCCCAGCGGATCAGCCGGGCCAAGCGGACCGTCAGCGCGGTCCGGCTGGATCGACCCGGTGACCTGCGTACCGTGCTGAGAGTGCTGTACCTCGTGTTCAACGAGGGCTACAGCGGCGATGTGGACCTGGCCGCGGAAGCGATCCGGCTGGCCCGCCAGCTCGCCGCGCGCACCGACGACGAGGAGGTCGCCGGGCTTCTCGCATTGTTCCTGCTGCACCATGCCCGGCGCCCGACCCGCACCCGCGCTGACGGCAGCCTGATCCCACTGGCCGAGCAGGACCGCAGTCGATGGCGCACCGATCTCATCGCCGAAGGAGTCGCCGTTCTGCAGGCTGCCCTGGCGCGGGACCGGCTCGGCGAATACCAGGCCCAAGCGGCGATCGCCGCCCTCCACGCCGATGCCCAGACCGCCGACCAGACGGATTGGGTGCAGATCGTCGAGTGGTATGACGAACTGAGCCGGCTCACCGACAGCCCGGTGGTGCGGCTCAATCGCGCAGTCGCGGTGGGGGAGGCCGACGGACCCCGGGCGGGCCTGGCCGCGCTCGCCGACCTCGACCCGACGCTGCCGCGGCACACCGCGTCGGCGGCGTATCTGCACGAGAAAGCCGGGGACATCGAGCTCGCGGCCCGGCTCTACACCGAGGCCGCCGCCCGAGCGCAGAACGTCGCGGAGCGAAACCACCTCACGATGCGGGCCGCCGCACTGCACCAGCGCCCGGCCGCGCGGGTGAGGCCCTTCGATAGCGGGTAGAGCTCAGTGATGCACCCCACCGATGAATCCTTCGACGTGTTGATCATCGGTGGCGGCAACGCCGGAATCAGTGCGGCGGCACGATTGCTCCGGAAGGGTTTCGGCGCCGTGGGTGTCATCGAACCGCAGAGTGTGCACACCTACCGGCCGCTGCTGTCCTACGTCGGCGGAGGTCAGGCCTCGATGCGCAGCGCCGAGCGCACGCAGCGGTCGGTGACGCCGCGCGGGTGCACCTGGATCCGAGATTCGGTGGTCGGCGTCGACGCCGCACGCGGCACGGTGCGGTGTGCGGGCGGGAAGAGCTATCAGTACCGCGATCTTGTCCTCGGCGCGGGCCTGGTGCCCGACGATGAAGCGCTGCCCGGCATCGACACCGCACTCGACACACCGTTCGTGGCGAGCAACTACCTCAACCGCGCGGAGAAGACCTGGGAGCTGGTGCGGACGGTTCCGGCGTCCGGGCACGCGGTGTTCACGGTGCCCCGACCCCCGGTCAGTTGCACCGGCACCACCCTCAAACCGTTGTTCCTCGCGGCCGCGCACTGGAAGCGCAGACCGCGGGGGATCACCATCTCGTTGATCGTCGACCGCCCACAGCTGCTCGGAGTCCCGGACCTCGACGCGCGACTGCGTGATCTCCTGCGCGAACTGGGCGTGCACGTGGAGTGGGACACGGCCGTGTCGGCGGTGCACCCGCAGCAGCGGGAGCTGACGTTGACCCGTGCGGACAACAGTACCGAGCAGATGCCCTACGACATGCTGCACCTGGTTCCCCCGTTCCGTGGGCCGCGATGGGTCACCGAATCCGGGCTCTCCGCGCGGGACGACGGGCTGGTCGATGTCGACCCCAAGACGTTCCGGCATCGGGCGCACGCAGCAGTCTGGGCGGTGGGTGACTGCGCATCGGTGGAGACCGACCCTTCCGGCGGCGCGCTTCGCCGCCAGGTGGCGATCCTCGTCGACAACATCGCGGCCGCGCGTCGCGGTGCACGGCTCGACGAGTACGACGGGTACACGGTCGCGCCGGTGGCCACCGATGCGCATCGCCTGATTGCCGCGGAATTCAACCGGGCCGGCATCGTGTCGGCGCTGCCGCGGGCACTGGACCCGCTCAAACCGCGTCGCACCGCGTGGGCTTTCGACCGCTTCGGTCTGCCGCAGATCTACTGGAATCTGATCCTCAAGGGCCGGCTGTGACCACCGGTGCCTTCAGGACCTACGACGACACGGCTGCGTTCCTGAACGCCGAGGGTCTGAACCCTCAGCTGCCCAGCAGCCGTTCGGCGAAGCCCATCAGAGGCGCGTGCAGATCGCGGACCCCGGCGGGCCCGTTCGAGGCCAGCTCATGGGTGACCAGAGACGATATCGCGGCGATCAACGCCCGGCAGGCGAACTTACCTTCCCGGGACTCGGCCCCGGCCAATGCCGCCAGGGCGTCAACGGTGTTCTGCTGTAACGCCATTCGCACCCGCAACGCCTCTGGCCCCGCTGCATAGACCTCGATCAGGTAGAGCCGCGCCATCGGCGCGTTACGGGCGATGGTGTCGAGATATTCGCGCAGCACGGCGTCGAACACTTCGAGCGCGGTGGCCGATCCCGGCACGGCAGACGACGACTCCGACAACAGGTCGTGGATGCGGGCGAAAGCGTCGAGGAAACACGCTTGCTTACTGTCGTACTGCTCGTAGAAGGTCTGCTTGGACACCTTGGCGTGCTCGATGATGTCGGCGACTGTGGTGCCGGCGTAGCCCTTCACCGCCATCACCTCGCCCAGCGCGGCGACGATACGCCGACGTTGATCGGTGACAACCTCTTCGCGGGTCAATCGGTGCCGCCCCGGGGGCAACTTGCTGGGCACCGCATCCTCCCTTGTCATCCTCCCTCGTCACTGTCTCAGGAAGAGTACCCGCCGGGATTTGCTGCTTCGGATGCCTTTGTGTACGTCATCGTTTATCATTCTCGGCGGCGGATTCGGCGTTGAGGGGTCGCCGTCATCGAGCGCGTCGGGCTAGTTGTAGGGGCAGCTAGCCCGCTGCCTCGTGGCCGCCGAGTTCCAGCCCTTTCAGAGTCTGTCGAGTAGATCGGCCTTCTTCGCGGCGAACTCCTGGTCGGTGAGGATGCCTCGCTGATGCAGGTCGGCCAGCGATTCGATGGCCGCGATGATGGTCGCCGAGTCTCCTTGCCCCCCGGCCCGAGGTGGGGCCGCCGCCGGAGCTTGCGCCGGGGGAGGTCCAGAACTCTGCGCAGGGCCGAGTTCGCGCAGGCTGGACACATCGAAGGTGCCGAACTGGCTGGTGAAGCTCAGCGTCCCGGGGCCGCTGCCCTGTTGTTGCTGCACGCCACCGATCTGATGGTCCCCGGTGTCAAAAACCCTTGTGACGCCGTTGAACTGGATCGCCAGGCGGCGGGTGCTGGGGAACACCGCATACCGGGCATCGTTCTGGCCACCTGAGGAGCTGGGCACCCCCAGCTCGGCGGGCCACCAGGTGCCCGCACCGGCCGGGAAGGCCGCGAACACCGTGGTGGTGGCCAGCAGCTGGGCCAGCTCGTTGCACAACGCGTCGACCCGCGCCTTGAGTGCGTGGTCGAACATGTCGCCCACCATCGTCATCCCACCACGCATCCACTGCCCGGACCCGCCGAGCTCGGGTATGGAGAACTGGGCCATGGTGCCGCCGCCGGCTTGGACCGCGACCAGCATGGCCAACACCGAATCCGGTGACAGGCCGTGCCGGCGGGCGATGTCGGCGACGGCTTTCTCGGCTTCCGGGGTGACAGGTGCCTTCATGATCGACAGTCTTCCTTTGTCGGTGTTCCGCTGGCTAGACACGTACCGCGTTTCCCCGCGGGCGAAACCCGGGGGTCGATACGGTCGGGTCATGCAACAGGTGTCGGTCATCACTGGCGGTGCGGGCGGGATGGGCCTGGCGACGGCGAAGGTCATCGGGCGCGATCACCATGTGGTGCTGTGCGATGTGCGGCAGGACCGGCTCGACAGTGCCCTCGCCGAACTGACGCGACAGGGAGTGGCGTCGACCATCATCAACTGCGATGTGGTCGACCGCGCGGCGGTCACCGGCCTTCTCGAGAGCGCGGCCCGGCTCGGCCCGCTGGTGTCGGTGATCCATGCGGCCGGGGTGAGTCCCAGCATGGGCGACGCCGGGTACGTACTGCGCACGAACGCGGTCGGCACGCTCAATGTCAACGAGGCGTTCCGGGACATCGCGGCCGAGGGCGCCGCCATCGTCAACGTGGCTTCGATGGCCGCACACCTGATCCCGGAGAGCCTGGTCCCCACGGCGCAGTTCCCGCTGGCCTTCGACGACGAGGGCCGGTTCCTGGACGCGATGGCGTCGGCATGCGCCGTCGTGCCGCAAGAGGCGCGGTCCGGCCTCGCGTACGCGCTGAGCAAGAGCTTCGTGAAGTGGTACTCCAGTTCGCAGGCCGAGCGCTTCACCCGGCGGGGGCTGCGCATCGTCTCGGTGTCGCCGGGCTCGATAGACACCGAGATGGGTCGGCTCGAAGAGCAGGCCGGCGCCGGCGCGATGGTGGCCGATGCTTCGGTGCCGCGCTGGGGTACCGCCGAGGAGATGGCCGACCTGCTGGCCTTTTGCGCGAGCGCCAGGGCAGGCTACTTGACGGGCACCGACATCGTGAACGACGGCGGTGTGGTGGCTTCGGTGAGGGAACGCGCCCGGGCCTCGCAAACGCCTTGACGGTGTCGTCAAAGTGCTGGTCGTCTCGCGAAAAGCCAGGTAGGACAACTCAACTGGGCCCATTACCGGAAATCGCGAATCCTCGCAACTGGCCGGCGGGCGTAACGAACCGTGCGGGCGTGGCGACATTAAGATGACCGTCGGGGGGTGGCGTCCGGGTCCCGTGTAGGGATTGCGGCGCGGGGGTACGCGAAGTCGCAGTGGCGACACCCGCTTGACGGTATGCCACGACTTGTCCGGGATCGGACGTGACGATCCTCCTCGTTGCACGTCGACGTGCGTATGGCAGGAGGGTTCGTCGTGCTCGGAAAAGGTCGGATAACGACGAATCTCGAAGGGTGCCAACTTGGTAGGCGAGCTCACGCACATCACCGGAGACGGTCACGTCAACCAGCTGCGCCGCCGGACCCTGCTCAAGTTGCCGCTCGTCGCAACCGTCCCCGCCGCCCTGGCGCTTGCCCCCAGGGCGGCGGCCGACCCGGGCCCCTGGCCGCCGGAACGCGCACACGGGTGGTATCGCGCTCAAGGCTGGTTGGTCGGTGCGAACTACATCACGTCGACGGCGATCAATCAGCTCGAGATGTTCCAGCCCGAGACCTATGACCCCCGTCGCATCGACGCGGAGTTGCGCCTGGCGCGGCTGATCGGTCTCAACACCGTTCGTGTCTTCCTGCACGATCAGCTGTGGACGCAGGACCGTCAGGGTTTTGCGCGCCGGTTGGCGCAATTCGTCCGCCTCGCAGACCGCCGCGGCATCAAACCTCTTTTCGTCCTGTTCGATTCGTGCTGGGATCCGATTCCGAAACTGGGGCCGCAACGCGCGCCCCGGCCCGGTGTGCACAACTCCGGCTGGGTGCAGAGCCCCGGAGCGGAACGATTGGACGACCGCCGCTACATCGACACGATGCGCGATTACGTGGTGGGCGTCATGACGCAATTCCGGGATGACAAACGGGTTCTCGGGTGGGACGTGTGGAATGAACCCGACAATCCCGCCGACCAGTACCGTCAGGTGGAGCGCCGGGACAAATTGGAATTGGTCGCCGAATTGCTGCCGCAGGTCTTTCGATGGGCGCGCTCGGTCAATGCCGCTCAGCCGTTGACCAGCGGTGTCTGGGACGGTGAATGGGCAGACGCCAGGCGCCGCACGCCGATCGTCCGGATTCAGCTCGACAATTCCGACGTCATTTCTTTCCACAGTTATGCCGAACCCGAGGGATTCGAACGACGAATCGCCGAACTCGCGCCGTTGGGGCGGCCGATCCTGTGCACGGAGTACATGGCCCGGTCATTGGGCAGCACGGTGCAGACAATTCTGCCGATCATGCAGCGTCACCACATCGCCGCCTACAACTGGGGATTCATCACCGGGAAGACACAGACCAATCTGCCGTGGGACTCCTGGGACCGCCCGTATACGACGCCGCCGCGCGAGTGGTTCCACGATCTGGTGTACCCGGGTGGCCGGCCCTACCGCGAGGAGGAGATCCACACGATCCGGAAGTTGACCGGCAACCTCAAGCCCGCCGCGGCGCGGCCCGATGCGGACTGGCGCACGCGCCGGGCGAAAACCGGCCCGCGATGAGAACCGCAGCGGGCCCGGGTCTATCCCTGTGACGGAGCGGCCTGGGCGCCGCCAATCGGAGGGAGGTAACCGTGGCTGTCACCACTGCGTACGCCGTTGTGCCGTCGGCTGATCTCGCCGCGGCGCGGGTCTGGTGGACCGCTCTGCTGGGACGGGAACCGGACCGGGTGCCGATGCCCAATGACGTGGAGTGGCATTTCCCCGGCGGCGGTGGACTCCAGCTGATCGAGGACGCCGGGCACGCCGGAGCGGGCAGCGTCACACTCGGTGTCGACGACGTGGATGCCGAGCTCACCGAGATCGCCGATCGCGGTCTCGACGTCCCGCAGGCACAGACGGTACCCACCCAGCAGTTCCGCATCGCGACCCTGCGCGACCCCGACGGCAACACCGTCGTGCTGGCGCAGGAATTGTGATCCTCAGGTGCTGACGAGATTCGGCGGCGGGTCGCCAGCGGCGTAGGCGCTGATCTGTTCGAGTGCCACCGAGTACCCGCGTTCTGCGGCGCCGGCGGTGCTGCCGGCCACATGCGGGGTCAACAGCAGACCGGGCGCCGACCACAACGGGTGCCCGGCGGGCAAGGGCTCGGGATCGGTGACATCCAGGGCGGCACGCAACCGCCCCGAACGCAGCTCGGGGATCAGTGCGTCGGTGTCCACGGCACTGCCCCGGCCCGCGTTCACCACGACGGCGCCGTCCCGCAGCGTGGACAGGAACCGGGCGCCGATCAGGTGACGGGTCGAGGCGTCGTCGGGGAGCATCGACACCACGATGTCAGCCTCGGGTAGCAGCCGGTCGACCTCACTGAGAGCGTGCACGCCGGGTCTGGCCGTCCGGCCGACGAGCACCACCTCGGTCTCGAACGGCGCCAGCCGCGCGGCGAGGTTTGTCGCCAGGTCCCCGGCTCCGAGAATCACGGCGCGCTTGCCGAGCAGCGTGTCGGTGTACTTCGGCTGCCAGACACCTGCGGACTGCTGCTCCCGGAACAGCGGGAGCTCGCGGTAGATGGCCAGCAGCACCGCCACCACCCACTCGGCAGTCGAACCGCCATGTGCGCCACGACCATTCGACAGCATCACCCCGTCAGGGACGTATGGCCGCCACAGTTCGTAACCGGCGTGCAGCGTCTGGACCAGCCGCAGCTGCGGCAGATCGGCAAAGCGTGCGCCGGTGGTAGCCGCGTGGTCCAAGCCGACCACCACCACCGTCGCGTCGAGGTGGTCGGCGGGCCACGGCTCACCGGCGTCGTACCGCACCGGCTCGATCGTGGCAGCCGAGCCCAGCACACGCATGCCCAGCTGGTCGGGAACGAGGACCTTGAGTCGAGAGGAGTTCACCGCAGATCAGATGTCCGAGCTCTCCCGCCACAGGTCGATACCGGAATCCGAAGCATAGCGGTCGATTTCGGCCAGCTCGTCGGCAGTGAATTCCAGATTGTCGAGAGCGCCCAGGTTTTCGTCGAGCTGGGCGACGCTGGAGGCGCCGACGAGCGTCGACGATACGGCAGGGTCGCGCAGCACCCACGCCAGCGCCAGCTGCGCCAGGGACTGGCCGCGACGCCGGGCGACCGCGGCCAGGCCGCGCAGTTGTTCGCGAACCTGATCGGTGACCAGACCGTCGTCGAAAGTCGGACGCGCCGTGGCCCGGTCGATGTCACCGGCGGGCTTGTCCAGATAACGGTCCGTCAGCAGCCCTTGCGCCAGCGCCGTGAACGCGATGGCCCCCATCCCGGCGTGGGCGAGTTCGGTGGTCAACCCGCCTTCGATCCACCGATTGAGCAAGGAGTACGACGGCTGATGGATCACCAGCGGAGTTCCGAGCCGGTGTGCGATGGCCGCGGCTTCGGCTGTCTTGCCCGGCGAGTACGACGAAACGCCAACGTAGCGCGCCTTTCCCGCGCGCACAGCGGTATCGAGTGCCCCGATGGTCTCCTCGAGCGGGGTCACCGGATCGATCCGGTGTGAGTAGAAGATGTCGACGTAATCGAGGCCGAGCCGGTCGAGGGACTCGTCGAGGCTCGCGAGCACGTAGGCCCGGCCGCCGAGCTGACCGTACGGACCCGGCCACATGTCCCAGCCCGCTTTGGTGGAGATGATCAGTTCGTTGCGGTAGGGCTTGAAGTCGCGCCGCAGCATCCGGCCGAAGTTCTCCTCGGCCGAACCGTACGGCGGGCCGTAGTTGTTGGCCAGATCGAAGTGGGTGATCCCGCGGTCGAACGCGTGCCTCAGGATCTCCCGCTGCACATCAAACGGCCTGTTGTCGCCGAAGTTGTACCAGAGGCCCAGCGAGATCGCCGGCAGAAGCAGACCGGAGGTGCCGACTCTGCGGTAGGGCATGGCGTCGTAGCGGTTCCGCGCGGCCACCCAGGGGTCGTGTGTGAACGGGACGTCGGAGATCGCGAGGTCATCAGCCATGTAGTCGATGGTAGGCGGAGGGTCAATCCAAACGGCCCGCATCCACCAGTTCGATCACGGGTTCGCCCGCTTCATCGGAGGCTTCCAGATCCACGCGCACTTCGAAGCCCCAGTCGTGGTCACCGGCGGGGTCGTCGAGAATCTGGCGCACCCGCCAGTGGCCCGGCTGACGGTCGAAGATCAGCAGCGCCGGGCCGCGCGCATCGGCGCCGGTGCCGACGAACTCGTGCTCATCGAAGTAGCTGTTGCCCAACGCTTCCCAGCTCTCAGCCGGCCACCCCTTGTTGCCGTCGAGAGCACCCAGCTCGTCCCAGCGCTGCCGCGCGAACAGCTCGACCCGGCGGAACAACGTGTTGCGCACCATCGCGGTGAAGGCCCGTTCGTTTCCGGTGAGTGGGCGTGGGCGGGCCGGTATCGCCACCGGTGCATCAACTGGTTGATCCGGGTCGGTGAGTTGCTCCCATTCGTCGAGCAGGCTGGAGTCGACCTGGCGGACCAGCTCACCGAGCCACTCGACGATATCGGTGACCTCCTCGGTGCGCGCGGCCGCGGGCACACCGGAGCGCAGCGCCTTGAAAACGTCGGACAGGTACCGCAGCACTGCGCCCTCGGAACGGGTGAGCCCGTAGACGCTCACGAACTCCTTGAAGGTGAAGACCCGCTCCCACATCTCCCGCACCACCGATTTCGGCGACAGCGGAGCGTCAGCCGCCCACGGATTGGTCTGCAGGTACACATCGAAGACGTGCCCGAGGAGCTCTTCGAGCGGCTTGGGGTAGGTGACCTCGTCGAGCAGTTCGATGCGCTCGTCGTACTCGATGCCCTCGGCCTTCATGGCCGCCACCGCTTCGCCCCTGGCTTTGTTCAGCTGGGCCGCCAGGATCTGCCGGGGATTCTCCAAGGTGGCTTCGATCACCGAAACCACATCCAGCGCAAAGGTTTCCGAGGTGGAATCCAGTACATCGATCGCGGCGAGAGCAAAGGTCGACAGCGGCTGGTTCAAGGCGAAATCGGGCGGCAGGTCCACCGTGAGCCGGTACCGCCGGCCATCCGGAAGTGGTTCGGCCAACCTCTCCAGCACGCCGGCTTGCAGTAACGAACGCGCGATGCCGACGGCTTCCCGGATGTGCCGGAGTTGGCGTTTGCGCGGCTCGTGGTTGTCGGTGAGCAACCGGCGCATGGCCACGAACGGGTCACCCGGACGGTCCACCACATCGAGGATCATGGCGGTGGAGACGCGCATGTTGCTGGTCAACGGCTCCGGGCTGGCCGCCACCAACCGGGTCATCGTCGACTCGCCCCACGGCACCATGCCTTCAGGAGCCTTGCGGCGAACCAGCTTTCGGCGTTTCTTCGGGTCGTCGGCCACCTTCGCGAACTGTTTGAGATTCTCCACTTCGTGATCGGGCGCCTGCACCACGACGGTGCCCGCGGTGTCGAAACCGGCCCTCCCGGCGCGGCCGGCGATCTGATGGAACTCGCGGGCATTGAGCAACCGGGTGCGCGTGCCGTCGTACTTCGACAGCGCCGAGAAAACCACCGTGCGGATCGGCACGTTGATGCCCACGCCCAAGGTGTCGGTACCGCAGATGACCTTCAGCAGGCCGGCCTGGGCCAGCTGTTCCACCAGACGGCGATACTTCGGCAGCATCCCGGCGTGGTGGACACCGATCCCGTGGCGCACCAGACGCGACAGCGTGGTGCCGAACGCCGAGGAAAAGCGGAACCCACCGATGTGCTCGGCGATGGCCGCCTTTTCCTCCTTGGTACTGACGTTGACGCTCATCAGCGCCTGCGCCCGTTCCAGCGCTGAGGCCTGGGTGAAGTGCACGACGTAGACCGGCGCCTGCTGGGTGTCGAGGAGATCCTGGATCGTCTCGTGCATCGGGGTGGTGGCATAGGAGAAGAACAGCGGCACCGGCCGCTCGGCCCCGGCCACCAGCGCCGTCGGGCGTCCGGTGCGGCGGGTCAGGTCCTCACGAAGAAAGGTGACATCACCCAGCGTGGCCGACATCAGCAGGAACTGCGCGTGCGGCAGTTCCAGTAGGGGCACCTGCCAGGCCCAGCCGCGGTCGGGGTCGCCGTAGAAGTGGAACTCATCCATCACCACCAGGCCGATCGGCGCATCGGCCCCCTCGCGCAGCGCGATATTGGCCAGGATCTCGGCGGTGCAGGCGATGATCGGGGCGTCGGCATTGACCGCCGCATCCCCGGTGAGCATGCCGACGTTGGCGGCGCCGAACACGTCGCACAACGCGAAGAACTTCTCACTGACCAGCGCTTTGATGGGGGCGGTGTAGAAACTGCGCTGCCCGGCCGCGAGTGCGGCGTACTGCGCACCGGTGGCGACCAGTGATTTACCGGAGCCGGTGGGCGTCGCCAGCACCACGTTGGCGCCGCTGACCAGCTCGATCAGCGCCTCCTCCTGCGCCGGGTACAGCGTGGTGCCGTTCCCCTCGGCCCAGGCCGCGAACGTGGTGAACAGCTCGTCGGCGTCGGTGCCCAAGGCGCGCAGGGCGGACAGGTCGCTCGGATCGCCGAGCAGGGGAGTACTCATCTCGCGTACCAGCCTGCCTCAGATTCGCCGCCCTCACGCAATCCGGCCCCGGTAGCGTCGCATCGTGCGCTGGATCGTCGACGGCATGAACGTGATCGGCAGCAGGCCGGACGGCTGGTGGAAGGACCGCCACGGCGCCATGGTGAACCTTGTCGCACTGCTCGACCGGTGGGCGGCCGCGCGATCCGGCCCCGTCACCGTGGTGTTCGAGCGCCCACCCGCGTCCGCCATCGTGTCGACGACCATCGAGGTCACCTACGCGCCTCGAGCCGCTCCCAACTCCGCCGACGACGAAATCGTGCGGCTGGTGCAGGCCCAAGACGATCCCCGCGAATCGACCGTCGTGACCTCCGACAGCACCCTGGCCGACCGCGTGCGCGCGGCGGGAGCGACCGTGACATCCGCCGGCGCCTTCCGCCGCGCTCTCGACGACCCTTCGTTGTGGTAGATACACGAGATGCGTGACGGTCGCCTGCTGGTCGCAGGCCAGACGTGCTGGCGCGTGGAACACGCCGACCGTGTGGCGTGCATCATCGACGCGCAGGACTACTTCCGGCACGTGAAAGCGGCCATGTTGCAGGCACAGCGCCGCATTCTGCTCATCGGCTGGGATTTCGACACCAGGATGCTGCTCGAACGTGGCGGCAAGACGCTGCCCGGGCCCAACCCGCTGGGCACGTTGCTGCGTTACCTGGTCCGGATCCGACCCGACCTGGAGATCCACCTGCTGCGCTCCAACGTGCGGCTGATCTCGGCGTTCGAGGCCATGTGGGGTGCGGTGACCCCGGTGGCGCTGATGAACCGACTCAGCAGCGACCGGCTGCAGTTCGCCGTCGACGGTGTCCACCCGACAGGTGCCGTGCCGCACCAGAAGATCGTGGTGGTGGATGACGCGATCGCGTTCTGCGGCGGTATCGATCTGACCGTCGACCGCTGGGACACCCGGGAGCACTTGCACCACAACGTCTTCCGTAGGAACGTCGGTCATGCGTACGGTCCCCGCCACGATGTGGTGGCAGCGGTGGACGGTGCCGCCGCACGGGCCCTGGCCGAGCACGCCCGCGAACGCTGGCATGCGGCGACGGGGGTGGCCCTCGAACCGGTGGACGCCACGCACACGGTCTGGCCGGACAATCTGCCACCGACGATGCGCGACATCGAGGTGGGCATCGCCCGCACCAAGCCGGAGCTCGAAGGCCAGTCCGAGGCGCGCGAGGTGGAAGCTCTCAACCTGGCGGCGCTGGCGGTCGCCGACCGGGCGATCTATCTGGAGAACCAGTATCTGGCCTCCCGCAAGATCGTCGACGTACTCGCGGTCCGGCTGCAGGAGCCCGACGGCCCCGAGGTCGTCATCGTCATGCCACGGCACTCCGAGAGCCGGCTCGAAGAGCAGGCCATGGACAGCGCCCGCTTCCGCATGCTGCATGTGCTGTGGTCGGCCGACAAGCACGAGCGTCTGGGTGTGTACTGGCCGGTGACCACCCACGGTGAGTCGATCTACGTGCACTCCAAGGTCATGGTGATCGACGACCAGCTGCTCCGGATCGGCTCGTCCAACCTCAACAATCGCTCCCTGGGCTTCGACAGCGAATGCGATGTGGCATTCGAGGCCCACCCGGGGAACGACGGGCACGAGAACGTCAGCGCCGCGATCGCCGCGGTACGCAACGGCCTGGTGGCCGAACACCTGGACGTTCCGCTCGAGGAGTTCGAACGTGCCGTGGCGGAGCAGGGCTCGCTGCTGAAGGCCATCGAGGCGCTCAAGGGCAGGGGCAGGACGCTGAGCCGCTTCACCGAGCGCACGGTCGCCGGCGAGGGCAGCCTGTTGGCCGAGAACGACCTGATGGATCCCGACCGCGTTCCGCGCTCCTTCGTCCGGAGCCTGCAGCGGTGGATTGCCCGCCTCAACGACCAGCGGTGAAATCGGCCCGCTTATGGTCGATGGGTGACGATCACCTACGACGACGCACTGCGGGAGCGGATCCGGGGCCATCTCGACGGGCACCAACGCCGTGTGGTGACGGATCCGACGAAACGCCATGCCGCGGTGGCGGTCGTCCTGGTCGATTCCGAGGTCGGTGAGGACCGGGTGGATCCCGCGCCCGTCGACGACTGGATCGCCGGGCGACCGATGCCGGATGCCAATCTGGACGGACGCATGGTGGATGTCTCCGGCGGAGCGGCGTTCTTTCTGTGCCGCAGGGCGTCTCGGCTGAGTTCACATGCCGCACAATGGGCGCTGCCCGGCGGCCGGCTGGACCCCGGGGAGACCGTCGTGGACGCCGCGCTGCGGGAACTCGACGAGGAAGTCGGCGTCCGGCTGCCCGAGTCGACGGTGCTCGGGTTGCTCGACGACTATCCGACCCGGTCCGGCTACGTCATCACCCCGGTGGTCCTCTGGGGTGGCGGCCGGCTGGACCCGAAACCGTCACCCGCGGAGGTGGTGGCGGTGTACCGGGTGGGTTTGCATCAACTGCAGCGCGAGGATTCCCCGCGGTTCATCGACATCCCGGAGAGTCCCCGGCCGGTGGTGCAGATCCCCCTGGGAGGCGACCTGATCCACGCCCCGACGGGAGCGGTGCTGCTGCAGTTGCGCTGGCTCGGCCTCGAGGGCCGCGCCGACCCGGTCAGTGACCTCGAGCAGCCGGTGTTCGCCTGGAAGTAGCCAGCCCGCTCAGCGAGGACGGCAGCGCACCGGTGTGCAACACCCCGAGTCGTTGGGTGGCCCGGGTGAGAGCGACGTAGAGTTCGGCCGCACCGCGCGCGCCCTCGGCCAGGATCGCGTCCGGTTCCACCACCAGAACCGCGTCGAACTCCAACCCCTTGGTCTCTGCGGCCGGCACCGTACCGGGCAGACCGTGCGGGCCGATCACCACGCTGGTGCCGTCGCGCTCGGCTTCGTCCCGGGTGAAGTCCTCGATGGCGGAGACCAATTGGTCGGCGTCGACCTGTTGGGACCATGGTTGCGCGCCCGAGGCGCGGACCGACTCCGGGGGAGCGACGTCCGGCGCGATCTCGGCGAGCAGCGCCGCGGCGACGGCCATGATCTCCGCCGGGGTGCGATAGTTCACCGTCAACGTCTTGTAGACCCAGCGGTCCGCCACGTACGGCTCCATGGTGGTGGCCCACGAGGTGGACCCCGCGGCAGACCGGCGCTGCGCGAGATCGCCGACCACGGTGAACGACCGGCTCGGGCAGCGCCGCATCAGCACCCGCCAGTCCATGGCGGACAGCTCCTGGGCCTCATCGACCACCACGTGCCGGTAGGTCCAATCCCGGTCGGCGGCAGCACGTTCGGACAACTCCCGGTTGTCGCGCTCGGTGAACCGCTCCGCCAGCTTCTCGGCGTCGATGACATCAGAGGCCAGCAGGTGGTCCTCGTCGTCCATCAGATCCTCGCGGTCGATCATCAGGTCCAGCACACCCGCGGCGTAGGCCTCCTCCTCTTCGCGCTCCTTCTCGGCGGCGGCCTCGGCCCGGCGGTCGCGGCCCAGGAGATCGACCAGCTCGTCGAGCAGCGGGACGTCCGAGATCGTCCACGCGTGCCCGTCGGCGCGGAACAGCGCCGGATCGCCGCCGGCCGCGGCCAGCCGTTCAGGTGAGGAGTACAGCCCGGCCAGCAGCGACTCGGGGGTCAGGATCGGCCACAGTTCGTCGATCGCCTTGCTCACCTGCTCATGGTCGTCGAGTTCCTCGGTCAGATCCGACCGCAGATCCTCCCAGGCGTTCTTGTCCTCGCGGCTCAACCAGCCCCGGGCGATCCGGCTGGTCGCCCGCTCGGTGAGCACGTAGACGATGATCTCGCGGAATTTGGCCCGCGCATCGTTGTGCGGCAACCCGCTGTCGCGGGCCTCCTGCCGGGCCCACTCGGCGGTCGCGGCATCGATCCGCACTTCGGTGTCGGTCAGCTCGATCGGGATCGGGTCGGCCGGAAGCTCCTGGCGGTCGGCGATCGCCGCGGCGAGCACGTCCAGGATCGGCAACCCACCCTTGATCCGCGCGACGTCCGGGTGGTCTTCGGCGGATACGTGCAGACCGGGCACCAGATCACCGGGGGTCATGAACACCGCGTCCGACTCGCCGAGCGACGGCAGCACCCGGCTGATGTGGTTCAGGAACGCCTCGTTGGGACCCACCACCAGCACCCCGTGGCGCTCGAAGCGGGCCCGCTGGGTGTAGAGCAGATACGCCACCCGGTGCAGGGCCACCACGGTCTTACCCGTTCCCGGACCGCCTTCGATCACCAGGACACCGGGATGGTCGAGCCGGATGATCTCGTCCTGTTCGGCCTGGATGGTGGCCACGATGTCGCGCATCCCCTCGCCGCGGGGTGCGTTGACGGCGGCCAGCAGCGCGGCGTCGCTGTCGCGGCTGCCGTCTCCGGCGTCGGGGCGGCCGAGCACCTCGTCGGTGAAGTCCACGATGCGGCGACCACGCGAGTGGAACTGCCGGCGGCGGCGCATGCCCTCCGGGTTCGCGGCCGTAGCCACGTAGAACGCCCGCGCCGCGGGTGCACGCCAGTCGAGCAGTAGAGGATCGTGGTCGGTGCGCTCGTCGAGGATGCCGAGCCTGCCGATGTAGAGCCGTTCACCGGCCACAGTGTCGAGCCGCCCGAAGCACAACCCGTGATCGGCCACCTCGAGGCGCTGCTGTTGTTTGGCCAGGGCGCGCACCTCGACGTCGCGCTCCAGCAGGGTGGCGCCCTCCCGGTCGTCGCCGGGCCCGCGAAGTGCCGTGCGATACCTCTCCTTCAGGCGGGCGCGCTCGGTGTCCAGCCGGGTGTAGAGCTCGGTCACATAGCTCTGCTCGGCCTGCAGCTCGTTTTCGTATTGGTGGTCTGACACCTGACTCCTAGATCCTCGGCGGTTGACGCCGACCAGCGAGTGTCTCTCACCACCCCGGTCTTGCCGCAAGTCCAGGGTCCTCACTTATCCTGAAAGGGGCAAACGGAGTCGTCGCCTTCTGTCACCGGGGGAGGGTGTGCGTGAGAGGTCGAGCGCTCGTCGCCGCGATGGCCGGTGCCGGTGCGGTGCTGCTGGGTCCGGCATCTCAACCGGCGTCGGCAGGCCCGTGCCCGGACATCGAGATCGTCTTCGCCCGCGGCAGTGGTGAGCCGCCGGGCGTCGGGGGTGTGGGGCAGGTCTTCGTCGACGCCGTCCGCGCCCGTGCCGCGGGCCGCTCCGTCGACGTGTATGCGGTGAATTACGCTGCCAGCAGCAACTTTTCGAACCGACCGGAGATCGCGGCCACCGTTGCCGACGGTATCCGGGACGAAGCCGCGCACTTGAGGTCCATCGTCGCGGCGTGCCCGGACACGCGACTGATCCTGGGCGGCTACTCCCAAGGCGCCGCGTTGACCGGGATGCTCACGTCCTCAGTGGTGCCCACCGGAGCGCCCGCGCCGCTGCCGGCCGACGTCGCCGAACACGTCGCCGCGGTGGTGTTCTTCGGCAAACCGGCCGGTGAGCTGGTCAGCAGATACAGCGTCAGCTCGGTGGCCGTCGGACCGGGGTACGCCTCCAAGGCACTGGAGCTGTGTGCACCAGGTGACGCCGTCTGCGAAGGGGTGCTCGCCGGACCTCGAGCCGCTCACCGGCTCTACCCGGTCAACGGCATGGTGGGCCAGGGCGCGGCGTACGCGGTCAGCCGGCTCTGAGCAGCATCAGTTCCGTTGCGGGACAGCGATTCTGGACAAGTCGTCGGCAATGACGAGGTCGCCGTCGTAAACCTCCGCGGCCTCGTCCCGGTAGGCGCGGCTGTCGGGGTGACGCTGGGAGAAATGGGTGAGCACCAGCCGCCGGACACCACAGGCCTGGGCCACCTGGGCCGCTTGGCGTGCTGTCAGGTGCCCGTAGCGCACCGCCAGGTCGGCCTCGGCGTGCAGGAAGGTCGACTCGATCACCAGCAGGTCCACCCCGTCGGCGAGGGCGTACACGGCATCACACAACCGGGTGTCCATCACGAACGCGAACCGCTGGCCGTGCCGCGGCTCAGTGACATCGGCCAATTCCACTGTGCGGTCCTGGATCTGCACCGAACCGCGGCGCTGGAGTTCGCCCACAGCCGGTCCGGACACCCCGGCCCGGGCCAGCGCCAGGGGGTCGAACCTGCGGCCGTCGGGTTCGGTCAACCGGTAGCCGATGGTGTCGACGACGTGATCGAGCGCGCGGGCCTCCAGCACACCGAACTCCCCGGTCGCCACCGGGCCGTCGGAGAAGACCGGCACGGCGGGGGTGTCCACCGTGTCGTGGAACTGGCTGGCGTGACGCAGCCGGGAGAAGTACTCCTGCCCGGAACCGGGAAAGTGCACCGGCACCTGGTGCCGTGCCCCGTCGAGGGACAGTCGCTGGATGACGCCGGGCACGCCCAGGCAGTGATCGCCGTGAAAGTGGGTGAGGCACAAGCGGGTTACCCGGCTGACGGGCACTCCGGCGAAGAGAAACTGCCGTTGGGTGCCTTCCCCGGGGTCGAACAGCAGTCCCTCGCCGTCCCACATCAGCAGGTAGCCGTTGTGGTTGCGGTGTCGCGTCGGCACCTGGCTGGCGGTACCGAGCACGATCAGCTCCCGGGCGGACACCGTTGTGACACTATCGGTTAAGACCCCCTTCCCGCGGGTATTGATGGCTCTAGCGGCAAACGTCGCTGACGTTGCCGCTAGAAGGAGTTGTCCCATGAAGAGTCGGGTTGTGACGCGTGCCGTTGCGGCTGCAGCGCTGGGCTTTTCGGGGGCCGTCGCGGGGTTGTCGGCGCCGGTGGCCGCCGCCGAACCGGCGTGCCCTGATGCCGAGGTGATCTTCGCCCGCGGCACCGGGGAGGCCCCGGGAGTCGGTGGTATCGGGCAGGCGTTCGTGGATTCCGTGCGCAACCAGGCCGGCGGCCGCTCGGTAGGTGTCTATGCCGTGAACTACCCGGCCAGCGGCAATTTCAACGACCGCTTCGACATCGTCCGCAGCGTTACCGCCGGGGTGCGGGACGAAGGAGCCCGGATCGAGTACATGGCGGCCAACTGCCCCGACACCAGGCTCATTCTGGGTGGCTACTCACAAGGCGGGGCGGTGACCGGCTTCACCACCTCCTCGGCTGTGCCCGCAGATGTCCCCGCCGACCTGGTGCCGCCGCCGCTGCCCGGGGACGTCGCCGACAACGTGGCCGCCGTGGTGCTCTTCGGCAAACCCTCCAATGAATTCCTGCGCAGCTTCAACGCCCCGACCATCGAGATCGGGCCCGCCTACACCGACAAGACGCTGGACCTGTGCGCACCCGGCGACACCATCTGCGAGGGCGTCTTCGGTGGCGGACCCACGGTGTCGCACGCGCTCTACCCGCTCAACGGTCAGGTCAGCCAGGGCGCGGCGTACGCGGTGGGCCGCCTCTGAGGAGTCAGGACGGCGGGTACGGCAGGCCGAATTCGTCGGCCAGCAGGCTCTGGACGATGATCATCGCGGCCTGCGAGCCCGCGGCGACCGCGCCCGCGACGTGCGGTTGCTCCGTGCACACGTCGCCTGCGGCGAACACCGTCGGCGCGCTCGTCCGGTACAGCGGGTCCACACCCAAGGAGTCGGCGGCCAACGGGCCCGGTGTGCAGACCGCACCCAGCTGTTCGGCGAGTTTGGACCGCTGGCGCAGGGGGGCTTCGACCAGCAGCCCGTCACGGGGCAAGCGATCTCCGTCGACGAACACGACGTCGGTGAGTCTCCCGCCGGCACCGAGCAGCGACGCGATCCGCCTCCGTTCGATCCGGACGGAGGCGGAGTTCAGCAGTTGCATCTGCTGCGAACTGAGCTGGGCCGCGTCGTCGGTGAGAAGCACCACGTCATTGCTCCATCCGCGCAGCATGAGCGCCGCGTGCACGCCCTCGTCGCCGTTGGCCAGTGCGGCCAGGCGCCGGTCCCGCATCTCCCAGCCGTGGCAGAAGGGGCACTGGAAGACCGAGGTCCCCCAGAGCTCACGCAGCCCGGGGATGTTGGGCGGCTCGTAATCCATCCCGGTGGCCAGCAGCACACGACGGGCATACACCGTCTCGCCGGTGTCCAGGGTCAGTGAGTAGCCGCCGTCGGCGGGCGCGCCTTCGCGGGCCCATGCCCGGCGGTACTCGACCGTGGGGTAGCGGGACAGTTCGTCGCGGCCCATCGCGTAGAGCTGCTCGGGCGGGCGGCCGTCGTGTCCGAGCAGTCCACCTATCGCGGAGGCGGCCCGGTTGCTCTGCTCGTCGGCGTCGAGCACCAGGGTCCGGCGCCGCGCTCGGCCCAGTACCAGGGCGGCGCTCAGCCCTGCTGCGCCTCCGCCCACCACCACGCATTCCCAGTGGATGTCGGGTTTCATTCGCTCAACCAGATGGCTCCGTGGCGGAGTTCCACGGGGAAGGTTCGCAGTCCGGCGATCCTGCCGAATGCGCAGACAGCTGCCGAATAGGGCTTGAATCCGAAGACACGTCCCTTGGGGCCTGAGTACATGGCGCCGGTGTCGACATCGTAATCGGCTCGGTGCCAAGGGCATTCGAGGCGGCCATCGTCGGTGACACGACCGCGCCCCAGTTTGGCGAACTGATGGCGGCACAGATTGCTCACCGCGAACGGGCGGCCGTCGGGTGTCATCCCGACCGCCAGGACCCCCTTGTGCTCGGTGCGCACTTCGATGACACGCCGTTTGCCGAGCTGGTCGACGGCCACCAGTCGCCGGCCCGCAGCGGACACCGGATGGTCGTGGGTCACCGGCGGGAAGGGACCGGCGGTGTCGACGCCGTGGTGGTGGGGATCGTTGCGCAGCTTCGTCATTGACAGGAGTTACCCACAGCGCGACCGCTGAAACGGCGTTTGAACGCCGGCGTCGTGGCAACCCGCCTCGGGGAATCAGTAGACGGGAAACGAAGCCATGCGGATCGTCATCACCGGAGCGTCCGGCAACGTCGGGACGGCGCTGCTGCGGGCGTTGCGAACATCCGACCAGAGCCATGAATTGGTAGGGGTGGTGCGGCGGCCCCCTGAGTCACGTGGACCTACTGACGAGATCTACGGCGAAGCGCGTTGGTATGCCTTGGATCTTGCCGGCGACGGGGTGGCCGGCCATCTGCGGGAGGTGTTCGAGGGCGCCGACGCGGTGGTGCATCTGGCCTGGGGCTTCCAGCCCACCCGGAACACCGACTACCTGACGCGGCTGGGCGTCGGCGGGACCACCGCGGTGCTGGAGGCGGCCCACGCGGTCCGGGTGCCCCACCTCCTGCACATGTCCTCGGTCGGGACGTACGCCGCGGGTCGTTACGGCGAGCGGGTGGACGAGACCTGGCCCACCACCGGGATCCGGACCTCACCGTACAGCCGCGACAAAGCCGCGGCCGAGGCGAAGCTGGACGATTACGAGCGCGAGCATGGTGATACCGCTGTGTTGATCACCAGGATGCGCCCGGGATTCATCGTCCAGCGCGCGGCGGCCAGCGGCCTGATGCGGTATGCCCTACCCGGATGGGTGCCCATGCGCCTGATCCCGCTGCTGCCCGTGCTGCCCCTGGATCGTGGCCTGTGCATCCCCCTCATCCACGCCGACGACGTGGCCAGCGCATTCGTCAGCGCCATCGAGCGTCGCGCGGGCGGGCCGTTCAACCTGGCCGCGGATCCGCCCGTGACCCGGGACACGGTCGCGAAGCTGCTCGGGGCCAAAGCCGTTCAAGTGCCCTCGGGGATTCTGGGAACAGTGGTCGACCTCAGCTGGCGCGCGCGGCTGCAGCCGATCGACCGAGGCTGGCTCGACCTGGCGTTCACCGTCCCCCTGCTGGACAGTTCGCGCGCACGCCGCGAGCTCGGCTGGATTCCGCAGTGGTCGTCCACGGAAGCGCTCGCCGACGTCATCAAAGGTGTCGCCGAGGAGGCGCACACCGACAGCCCACCGCTTCGGCGGCGGTCCATGGTCGAGCAGCTCTACCGCGACCTCACCAAAGGCTTGATGACCACCAGGCGCCTGCCCTGAGGTCGTTTGGAACCTGGTTGGGTTGGGCAGCCTGGTGACCGTGGTCGAAAACGCACGCCACGATCTGGCAGTCCGGATGGCCGAACTGGCGCGCGCCGTCGCGGTTCCCCAGAGCGCCGAGGACATCTTCGCCGAGGTGACGTCGGCCGCAGTTGAGCTGATCCCCGGGGTGGACACCGCCGGGATCCTGCTCATCGGCAAGGGCGGCACGTTCGAATCCCACGCGACCACCACCGACCTGCCTCGCGAACTCGACGAACTGCAGCACCTTCTCCAGGAGGGTCCGTGTATGTCCGCGGCCCTGGACGACGTGGTGGTGCGCACCGACGATTTCCGGGAGGAGTCGCGGTGGCCGGCGTATTCGGCCGCGGTGGCGAAACTGGGTGTGCTCAGCGGATTGTCGTTCCGGCTGTACACCTCGCAGCGCACTGCCGGGGCGCTGAACCTGTTCGGATTCGAGCCGACCGAATGGAGCATGGACTCGGTGACCACCGGGGCCGTCCTCGCCGCGCACGCCGCGGCAGCGGTGATGGCGCACAGGCAGGGCGAGCACCTGAATTCGGCGCTGGCGTCCCGGGACCGGATCGGCCAGGCCAAAGGCATCATCATGGAGCGGTTCCGGGTGGACGATGTCCGTGCCTTCGAGTTGCTGCGCAAGTTGTCGCAAGACAGCAACACCCCGCTGGTGCAGGTCGCCCAGCAGGTGATCGAGACCCGGGGCTGAGCGCTAGGGTCCTGCGCAGCGCTTCGAGCACTCCAGCAGTATCTGGCGCAACTCGGCGTCGCCGACGTCAGCCAGGGCGGGATCCGTTGCGCAGGCATAGATTCCGGCGGTGGTCATGGACATCGCAACACGGGCGCTGATATCGGGAGCCGGGCCGAGCAGCAGAGCGGAAAAGCGGTCGATGATGAGCTGGAACTCCTCATGCGATTCCACGATCTGATGGATCGTCGGGTCGCCGTAGAACAGCGACGAGATGCGCCGGTGCCGGATCGCGAGTTCGACCAGACCGCTGATCGCCACATCGCGCTGCGCGTCCTGGGTGGGCAGCAACTCGGCGATGCGGATCAGGTGCTCGATGTCCTCGAAGATCGGTAGCACCACCGCCAGGGCGATCTCATCCTTGGATTGGAACTGGTAGTACACCGCACCCTTGCCGACGCCCAAGCGGTCGGCGATCATCTGCAGCGACGTCCCGTGCACCCCGTATTTGGCAAACAGCTCGAGGGCGGCGTCGAGCACCCTTTCACGGGCGAAACCGCGGTTGGCTGCCGTCTTGGTCATGCGCTACCCCCTTCCTGCTGCCGTCACCCTCAGCCGCAGAAGTCAATCTGCGCGACTGTACCCCGGGCGCGGTGTGACCACGCACACTTAGCCGCTCGGCTTGTAAAAAGATAGCCGTGTGGATAGCGTTTAGCCCCACTAAGGACAAGTCGTAACGATCGTTCGGCCGCAAAGGGGCGCGGGTATGCAGGTGGTCAGGCGAGCATGGCTGCCGTTGCTCATCGTGGTGGTGGTTCTCATCGCCGGATTCACCGTCGACCGGGTCCGCGGATTCTTCGCCTCCGAACCGCCCATGGTCACCCCCGTGAACTTCGCCGACGATCCCGAGCCCTTCGAGCCCAAAGTCGTCGAATACGAGATCAACGGCGCCGGCGGAACCGCCGATGTGAACTACATGGATCTGGAGGGCAAGCCCCAGCGCGTTGACGGCGCGGCGCTGCCGTGGCGGGTCCGGCTGGAGACAACCAACCCATCGGCGATGGCGCATGTGGTGGCTCAAGGTACGGGCAGCAGCCTGACCTGCCGGATCATCGTCGACGGTGAGTTGAAAGAAGAGAGGACCGTCGACGGCGTGAGTGCCCAGACCTTCTGCATCGACAAGTCCGCATGAGCGCGCACTCCAGCGAGGCGCCCACCGGCCCGGTTCGCGTGGCCGAGCAGCGGCACTTCCACTTCGAGAAGCCGGCCCGGCTGTTCCGCAAGCTGTCCGTCCCGATCATCCTGATCTGGATCGCCATCGCGGCCTTCCTCAACATCTCGGTACCGCAGCTCGAGCAAGTCGGTGAAGAGCGGTCCGTGTCGATGAGCCCGGACGAGGCGCCCGCGGTGATCGCGATGCAGCGTGCCGGTCAGGTGTTCGACGAGTACAAGTCCAACAGCTCGGTGATGATCGTGCTGGAGGGCCAGGAGCCACTGGGCGACGACTCCCGCCAGTACTACTCCGAGATCATCCGCAAACTCCAGGCCGACACCAAACACGTTGAACACGTGCAGGATCTGTGGAGCGATCCGCTGACCGCCTCAGGTGTGCAGAGCAATGACGGCAAGGCCGTCTACGTGCAGGCCAACATCGCCGGCAATCAGGGCGAGGCGCTGGCCAACGAGTCGGTCCAAGCCGTGCGCGACGTCGTCGACAGCACACCGGCACCCGAGGGTGTCTCGACCTACATCACCGGTGCCGCGGCACTGTCGGCCGATCAGCAGGAAGCCAGCCACAACAGCCTGCGCACCGTGGAGATGCTGACGTTCGCCGTCATCATCGTCATGCTGCTGATCATCTACCGCTCCGTCATCACCACGGTGCTGATGCTGGTGATGGTGGGCATCAGCATCGCCACGGTGCGGGGAACGGTCGCCTTCCTGGGCTATCACGACGTCATCGGGCTGTCGGTGTTCGCCACCGGGCTGTTGTCCACCCTGGCGATCGCGATCGCGGTGGACTACGCGATCTTCCTGATCGGCCGCTACCAGGAGGGCCGAGGCAACGGGGAGGACCGGGAAACGGCCTACCTCAACATGTTCGGCGGCACGGCGCACGTGATCGTGGGTTCGGGCCTGACCATCGCCGGCGCGACGTTCTGTCTGAGCTTCACCCGCCTGCCCTACTTCCAGACCCTGGGCGTGCCGTTGGCCGTCGGCATGCTGGTGCTGATCTTCACCGCCATGACCTTCGGCCCCGCACTCATCACCATCGCCAGCCGCTTCGGCCTGCTGGAGCCCAAACGCTCGATGCGCAAACGGGGTTGGCGCAAGATCGGTGCCGCCGTGGTGCGCTGGCCCGGGCCCATCCTGATCACCTCGGTGGCCGCCTCGCTCATCGGTCTGCTGGCGCTGCCCGGCTACCAGACCAGCTACAACGACCGGCAGTACCTACCGTCCGACATCAACACCAACCTGGGTTATGCCGCCGCCGAACGCCACTTCTCGCCGGCGCGGTTGAACCCCGAGATGCTGATGATCGAAACCGACCGGGATTTGCGTAATCCTGCCGACATGCTGGTGATCGAGAAGATCGCCAAGGCGGTGTTCGGCGTACAGGGCATCGGGCGGGTGCAGACCATCACGCGTCCGGATGGCAAGCCGATCGAGAACACGTCGATCCCGTATCTGATGAGCCAGCAGGGCACACTGCAGACCCTGAACCAGAAGTACATGGACGACATGATGGCCGACATGCTCAAGCAGGCCGACACCATGCAGACCAACATCGACACGATGACCGAGATGCAGCGCATCACCACCGAGATGGCCGACACCACTCACAAAATGGTGTCGCTCATGGAGGTCACGGTGGGCGACATCCAGCAGCTGCGTGACAACATCGCCAACTTCGACGATTTCTTCCGGCCGATGCGCAATTACTTCTACTGGGAACCGCACTGCTACGACATCCCGATCTGCTGGGCGCTGCGCTCGGTGTTCGACGTCATCGACGCCACCGACGTCATGACCAACGACATGGAGCAGTTGATGCCGCAGATGCGGCGCCTGGATGCGCTGATGCCGCAGATGCTGGCCATCATGCCGTCGATGATCGACACCATGCGGTCGATGAAAACGATGATGCTGACGATGCAGCAGACCCAGGCCGGCATGCAGGAACAGCAGAAGATCATGCAGGAGAACGGCACCGAGATGGGTGACGCGTTCAACGCCGCCCGCAACGACGACTCGTTCTACCTGCCGCAGGAGGCTCTCGACAACCCGGACTTCGCAAAGGGGTTGGAGCAGTTCATCTCTCCCAACGGCAATGCGGTGCGGTTCATCATCGCCCACGAGGGTGACCCGATGACCGCCGAGGGCATCGCCAAGATCGACCAGATCAAGAAGGCCGCCAAGGAGGCCATCAAGGGCACCCCGCTGGAGGGTTCGACGATCTACCTCGGTGGCACTGCGGCCACGTTCAAGGACATGGCCGACGGCACCGCCTTCGACCTGCTGATCGCCGGGATCGCCGCCATCTGTCTGATCTTCATCATCATGTTGATCCTGACGCGGGCGGTAGTCGCGGCGGCGGTGATCGTGGGCACGGTGATCCTGTCGCTCGGTGCCTCGTTCGGTATCTCGGTGTTGATCTGGCAGCACCTGATCGGTATCGAATTGCACTGGATGGTGCTACCGATGGCGGTGATCATCCTGCTGGCCGTCGGCGCGGACTACAACCTGTTGGTGGTGGCCCGGCTCAAAGAGGAGATACACGCCGGCCTGAACACCGGCATGATCCGCACCATGGGTGGCAGCGGTTCGACGGTGACGGCCGCGGGTATGGTGTTCGGCTTCACGATGATGACGATGGCGGTCAGCGACCTGACCATCATGGGCCAGGTGGGCACCACCATCGGTCTCGGACTTCTGTTCGACACCTTCGTGATTCGTTCCTTCATGACCCCCTCGATCGCGGCCCTGCTCGGGCGGTGGTTCTGGTGGCCGCAGAACGTCCGGATGCGGCCGAGACCCGAGCCGTGGCCCGAGCGCGAGTTGGTGCAGAGTTCATGATGATTCGCAGGTTCTCGGTGGCCGTTGCGGCGTCCGTGGTGTTGTTGATGGGTGCTGCACCGGTGGCGCAGGCCGATCCCGATGAGGCGTTCGCCGAGCAGTTGCACACGTTCGGGATCTACGGGCAGAAGGATTTCAACGCCTGGATCGGCAAGCTGATGTGCAAGCGGCTGCGCAACGGCCACGACGCGGATGCCTTCGCCTCGGCCAAGTTCGTCCACGACCAGCTGATCAAGGGCACCACCACTGATCAGGCCTGGCAGTTCGTCGGCGCCGGCATCCCCATCTACTGCCCCGACCAGCTGCCCGTCCTGCAGCGCGCCGCCGAGCAACGGAGTCAGCGATGAAGCGTTTCCTGTTGGCGGCCTTGGCCGTTGGCTTCGTGACCACAGCAGCGCCGGCGGCCGCCGATGCCACCGACGAGTACCCCATCCCCAGCCGGATGCTCAAGACCACCTGCACCGTCGACCAGTACATGGCCGCGGTACGCGACACCAACCCGGTGTACTACGAGCGCTACATCATCGACTACAACAACAAGTCCCCCGATGTGCAGAAGTGGGCCCGCGACCGCATCACCTGGTTCTTCTCCATGGATTACGCGGGGCGCCGGGCATATTCGGAAGAAACCGCCACCAATGCCTTCTACGAGACGCTGGCGTGGAACTGGCCCAACTGGGCCAAGCTGTTCTTCAACAACAAGGGCGTCGTCGCCCACGGCACCGATGTCTGCATGACCTACCCGCCGGTGGACCCGACCGTCTGGACCTGGTAGGCACCTGCGCCGCGAGTGTGGAGTTGATCCACGCCGGCGCCGCCTACGCGTGCATCTTCTCCACGGTCACGGGTGACGCGCCGCCGAGTCGGGCGGGGGTGTCACCCCGTGGGCGATGCCGTTGGCGGCGTGAATGCCCGCGAGGAAGGCGGCGACGGTTCGCATGCCCCGGCGACGGCGGAGCTTCTGCCAGTTTGTCGGTTTCTTGTAGAACATGTCTCCGATGTTCGTGGAGATCCGCGTCGGCCAACAGTGGCACTAGCGCCGTTGTTCGTTAACATAGTGACATGCACTCCGTGGCGATCCTCGCGTACGACGGCATGTCCGGTTTCGAATCCGGGGCGCCCGCCGAGATCTTCGGGATCACCGAGCTGTCCGAGCGCTTCTCCGCCGGCATCACGCGCCCCTGGTACTCCGTCAAGCTCTGCGCCGAAGCGCCCGAGGTGCGCATGCTCGGCGGCGCGACGGTACGTACGCCGTACGGTCTGGACGACCTGGCCGACGCCGACACCGTGATCATCCCGAGCGTGCGCGACGCCACTGAGACTCCCTCGCCGGGACTCATCGAGGCGATCACCGCCGCCCAGCAGCGCAACGCCCGGCTGGTGTCCATCTGTTCGGGAGCGTTCGCGCTGGCCGCGGCCGGTGTGCTCGATGGGCAACGAGCCACCACGCACTGGATCTACGTGGACCTGTTGCAGCAGTCCTACCCCCAGGTCGAAGTCGACCCGTCACCGCTGTATGTCGACGCCGGCGGCGTGCTCACCAGTGCGGGCTGCGCCGCGGGGATAGACCTGTGCCTGCACATCGTGCGCAGTGACCACGGGGTCAAGGTCGCCAACGATGTGGCGCGGCGGCTGGTGGTCGCACCGCACCGGGCCGGGGGACAGGCGCAGTACATCGAGACACCGGTGCCCGAGCCGTCCACCGACGGGCGTATCGCCGCGGGAATGGCCTGGGCGCTCGAGAACCTCGATTCACCCATCGCGCTGGACGACCTGGCCGCCCGGTCGGCGCTGTCGCGGCGCAGCTATCTGCGGCAGTTCGCGAAAGCCACCGGCACCACACCCATCAAATGGCTGATCGAGCAGCGCATCCAGGCCAGCCTGCCGTTGCTGGAATCATCAGAGCTGTCGATCGAGCAGATCGCCACGCGGGTGGGATTCGAGTCGCCGGTGACCTTCCGGCACCACTTCACCCGACAGCTCCGGACCACACCCAGTGACTACCGGAACTGCTTCACGGCGACGGCCGGCGACGCCGACGCCGTTTGATTACGCAGGCGTACCGATTCGCCGTTATCGTGACCAGATGCTCAGCGAGGACTCCGATGCTCAGGCCGATGTGCTGCAGGCGCAGTCGATGCGCCGGCTCCTGAGTGAGGAACGCCGGGCAACCGGAGCGAAGATCGCCGCACTGGTGAGGCGACTCACCGCAGCGAGTTCCACCGGCCAGCCGGATGCCCATCAGATCAAGCGGACGATCCGTCAGCTGGAGAACGACATCCAGCAACTCGACCGGATGCTCGCCGCACTGACGCGGCGGTTCCCGGAGGCGGTCAGCGAGCCCGCTTAGGCGTCTTCGAGAGCCTCACCGATTTCTTGAGCGACGCGGCTGTGCTCGTCGTGCAGCAGCAGATGGCCCGTCGCCAGCACCAGCGCAACCGGCCATTCGATGATCTCCACGGCGGCCAGCACACCGAGCGCCCCGTAGAACGCCAGTTGCTCCGGACGCGGCAGGCGCACCCGGCCCACGACCGGTAGATCCACTGCGAAGGACTGCGCGTCGCGGACCTTCTGCACCGCCTCGCGGTGCGACGTCTTCGACGAGGATTCGGCCATTTGTTGCCTTTCGGTCATGGCGTGTTGGGCGTCAGGACGCCCGGTGTCCGGACCGTGGAGGACGTGTCCACCACATCCGTCGCGAGCGGCTCGTCCGATCCAGTGTCCGTAGTGGCCAGGTTCATCGCAATCCCGTTGCGCGAGCTGTACGCCGCATTGTGGCGGCTCGGAGTCGTCGACATCGACGACTGCACGCGCGAGAGCACCCGGGGTGCCACCCACGCCGCGGCGGTCGCCGTCCCCGCGGTGCCCAAAGCCTGAGCCCATCCGAGCGGCCCAAGAGGCGTGCAGCCCAGCAACTGGCTGACGCCCGGGGTGCTGATCAGCACGCCCAGCGTCGCCAACGAACCGCCCGCTGTCGCCACCACCAGCGGGCTGTGCGAGTCCAAGAGCGTCTGCCCCAGCTGGGTGGACACCAGCGCGACCAGTGCAACGGTCGAGGCGTGCCGTGGTCGCAGACTGAATCCGGACAGCAGCCAGGCGGTGGTGGCCGCGGCGGCGGTAGTGGTACCGCGGATGGCCACCGTTCGCCACAACGCCGGCTGATCCGGACCGTGTCCGCCGCCGCTGGTGTCGATCGTCGGGCTCACCGCCAACGCGGCGGCGGGCAGCGCGTCGGTCATCATGTTCACCAGCAGTAACTGTCGGGTGTTCAACGGTGAGGTACCGGTGAGCGCCGAACCAATGACGGCGAACGCCACCTCGCCGGCATTGCCGCCGAGGAGCACCGACACCGCGGCCTGAACCCGGCGCCACAGCTGCCGCCCCTCTTCGAGCGCATCCAGCAGCGCGCCGATGCGCCCGTCGAGCAACATGACGTCGGCCGCGGTGCGGGCGGGGTCGCTGCCGCGAGAGGCCACCCCGATTCCGACGGTGGCCGAACGGATGGCCGCGGCGTCGTTGGCGCCGTCGCCGACCATGGCGCACACGAGGCCGGCGTGCTCCAGCGTCTGCACCACCTGCACCTTGTGCTCGGGTGTCATCCGCGCGAACACCACCTTGTCGCGGACCGCCCTCTCCTGGGCGCGTCGCGGTAGCGACTCCCATTCCGAACCGCTGATGACCTGCTCCGCGGATACCGGCAGCCCCAGTTCACCGGCAATCGCGGTGGCGGTCACCGGGTGATCGCCGGTGATCAGCCGCACGCCGATGCCCTGTTCCTGCAGCGCGGCGAGCAAGGCGGCCGATTCGGCGCGCGGAGTGTCCGACAGCCCGAGCAGGCCGGCCACCTGCAGGCCGGAACCGCACAGGTCGGCGAAGGCGTCATCGTCACGGCGGGCCGCTTTCACCTGCTGTGCGGTGACCGACCGCCGCGCCACCGCAATGACGCGCAGACCCGATTCGGCCATCTGGTGCACGGTGTTCTCGACGGATCGCTCGCGCGTGGCGCACGCGGCCAGCACCACTTCCGGAGCGCCCTTGAGGACCAGCTCGTCATCGATCAGGGTGGCCGAGAACGGCCGTCCCGAACGGAAAGGCAGATGTGCCGTCACACCACCGATGTCGGGGGGGTCGGCCTGCGCCGCCTCGATGACCGCCGCGTCGGTGGCGTGTTCGTGACGGCCGCCGTTCTTGGGTTGAGTGGCGCCGGCGGCGAGGCGGAGGACGTCGTCCTCGCCGAAACCATCGGCGGGCTCCACCCGCGACACCCGCAGGCGGTTCTCACTCAGGGTGCCGGTCTTGTCGAAACACACCACGTCGACGCGGCCCAGCGCCTCCACCGACTTGGGCGTGCGCACCAGCGCGCCGGAGCGGGTCAGGCGGCGGGCGGACGCCTGCTGCGCCAGCGTGGCGACCAGCGGCAGACCCTCCGGAACGGCCGCCACCGCGACCGCGACACCGCTGGCGACGGCTTGGCGCAATGGTGTAAGGCGCAGTACCGCCAAGCCGCTGACGAGCGCACCTCCGGCCAAGCTGAAAGGCAGTGCGCGATTGGTCAACTCACGCAACTGTGTCTGCAGACCCACTGCCGAGCCCTGTGACGGGGCCACTGCGGCGGCGCGGCGCACCTGGGTCTGCGCGCCGACCGTGGTCACCACGCCCACTGCGGTACCACTGACGATTGTCGTGGTGGCGAACAACATGCAGCTGCGTTCGGCGACGACGGCGCCAGGAGTGGGTTCGACCTGTTTGGCCACCGGCAGCGATTCCCCGGTCAGTGCCGACTCGTCGACCTCGAGATCATCGGCTTGGATGAGACGGCAGTCGGCGGGGACGACCTCGCCGGGGCGCACCTCGATCAGGTCACCGGGAAGCAGGCGGTCGGCGCCGACACTGGCGTAGTCGTCCCCCACGATCCGGCGTGCCGGCGGATCCTGCACGGCCAGCAGCCGGCGTAGCAGCCGCTCGGCGCGTACCTGCTGCCCAGCGGCCAGCACCGCGTTCCCGGTCAGAACGGAACCGACGAGAATGGCGTCGATCGGCGAGCCCAACAGCGCGCTGGCTGCCGAGCCGACCGCGAGCACCGGCGTCAGCGGGTCTGACAGCTCCGAACGTACCGATCTGGCCATCTCGCCGATCAACCCCAGGGTGGGGCCGGCGACCCGTCCGGCTAAGCCCGCGGACACCGCGAGGCGTGAGCGGTCCTGCGGAGGCCGGCGGTCGCAGGTGGGCAGCGCCTGGCGCACCTGCTCCACCGTCATCGCGTGCCATTCCTGGATCGGGGTGGGCGCGGGCGGCTCTTCGGCGAGCACCTTGCGCGCCAGCTGCATGCCCGTGACCAGGCCGGCAGCCGCGCCTGCGGTCACCGGCCCGGGCCCGACGCCGGAGACTCCGGGAATCATCAACAGACCGCCGAGCATCGACGCGCTGGTGGCGAGCTCGACTCCGCGGCTGCTGGCCTTCCGGGCGGCCGGGATGGCCCGCACGATCCGCCACACCGCGGTCAGGTCCGGAGCCAGCGCATCGGCCCGCCACGGCGCGGCCCCGGCGGAGAGTACGCCGATCGACAAGTCGGCCGCCGCCAGCGCCTGGGCGGCGTGAGTGGACACCACGGCGACGGTGCGTCCGTCACCTTGTTGTGTCTGCACCGCGGTCAGCAGCGCGGCATCCAAGGAGTCCTCGGCTGCGTACAGCTCGTCGAACGACGAACGCAGATCGCCGAGTTCGTCGCTGGACACCGAGACCACCTCGATATCGGCGCGCCGGATTTCGCCGACCAGTCCCGCCGCCAGCGGGTGGTGAGAGTGACGGACGAACACTTCGCCTGCCGCGCGACCGTTTCCATTGCTACGGCCATTGGTCGGCGTGTGATGCCAGCCGACGTCCAGGGCTCCCAGCCGCACCTGCTGCTGCGCCCACTGCCACGCATCGGCGCGTGCCCGTTCCGGAACATTCCGCAGCCGGCCGACTCGCAGTTCGTCGGTGAACAGCACTCGGGGATCGAGCACCACAGCATCGATGCGATCGAGTCGGCGCAGCGCATCGGGACGCAGCGTGAGCAAGCTGTGCCGGTGTGCCAGGCCTCGCCCGAGCGTCGTCGCGAAGCCTTCGCGAGCGTTGCCAGCCGCTTTCGGAGCGGTCACCACGGCGGCGGTGGCCGCGGCGTTGAGGTCTCCGGTCACCAGCCCCACGGCCGAGGCAGCGACGCCTTGCGCGACGCTGCTGCGGTCGGCGTGGCGCTCCACCGGACCGGGCGGCATCGGGCGCGGGCGGGGCGGGACGTCGACGTGAGGCGCGGCGGCATTCTCAGCGAGCGCGGGCTCGTGTTCCTGCCACACTTGGGCACCCGCGACGAGTTCCCCGACCTGACTGAGGTGGCGGACGAATTCGACGGCCAACGACGCGGGTGCCTGAGTCAGCGTGTAGACCGTTGCCGCGGCCAGTCCCATGACGGTATCCGCAGCGGTGTCCCCGAGCCGGTGCTCGACGATGGCCCGCAGCCGGGGCTGGTAATCGATCACGGTCAGGGCGGCGGCCACGCCACTGGGCAGGGTGGGCCACAACAGGAGGCGACCGGCGGTCGCCGCGCACAACCCCACGCCGTTGGCCGCGGTGGCGAGCATTCGCCCCGCCAGCACCACCCCGTCCCCGGGGAGGTCGGTGGGATATCGACGGCCGGTGCTGGAATCCGGTTGCAGTATCGACTCTTCGACATCGGCGACGAGTTGGGTGAGCTCCTCGAGCGTGGGGGCGGTCTCGTCGACGGTGGCGATCAGCCGGGAGACTGCATGGTTGACCTGCGCCGAGGAGACACCCGGCTGCGCCAGCACCGCTTCGACGAGTGCGTCGGCCAGTGCCGGTACGTCGGACAGTCCGTGCACCTCTATCCAGCAGCGGCTGTTGTTACTCCACCGACGGCGTGCGGGTGTCCCGCCGACGAGTTCGCTGACGACGGCACGTGCACCGTTCCTCAGGCTCGGTGAGAAGGTGTCACTGAGAGTGCCTGCCGCGGAGGACGTGAGCTTGAGACCGGTGCTGGCGCAGGCAGCCGTCAGCACGACAGGGGCGGCGGCAACCGTCACCGCGGTGTCGAACAGGCGCCCGAGCAGTGCCCTCACTTAGTGGTGGAGGAGCGCCGGGCAGCGGTGGACTTGCGGGCCCCGCTTGCGGGCTTACGGGTGGATGCCGTTGGGCGCGGGGCGGTTTTACGCGGAGCGGTCGGGGCAGCGGTGGGCACGGACGACAAGGTGGGCGCCGCAGCGGGGGTCGGGGCCGGTGAGCTCGCCGGAGCACCGCCGTCCACGCGGTGGCTCAGTTGATGCACCACCAGAACCGCACCGCCGACGGCGACCAGCAGTGGCCACTCGACGAGTCCGGCCGCGCCGATGGCGCCGATGGTCAGCGCCGCCGCAGCTGAGGACTGGCTACCGCTGCTGAGTCCGGAGCGGACCCCGCTCGCCACGCCGCGCACTCCGCCGACTGCGCCGTTGATGGCGGCGCCACTGATGGCGCCGGCCGCTGCGGTGGTGGCGTCTGCCGCTTTCGTCACCCCTCGAACGGCCACTGTAAAAGGATTCATCGCCACTCCCGCCTCACCGATTCCGCCAGCTGTTCACCGGTTAGTCATTCCCGAATAACCATCCGTTATACACACCGTTGGTGAACGATCAGACGACGTGGAATTCGCCGTTCACATTTCGCGGTCAGGACTGCCGTTCGGGGTCGCGGTCGTGAGCCTTCAGCCCGATGGCGAATGCAGTCAAGTCGTTGTGCTGCAAAGGATCTCGGCCAGTGATCTCCTGAATCCTAGCCAGCCGGTGCCGAACGGTGTTGGTGTGCAGGTACAGCTCTTTGGCGGTTTCGCTCAGCGACCCGTTGGCCGCGAGAAACACCCGCAGGGTGCGGATGTGCTGGGTGTCGCGGTGGGCATCCAGGTCGGCCAGCGGATCGACCAGTTGCTGACGGAAAGGAGCCAGCGCCGCGTTCGGCAGTTGCTCGAGCAGGCTCTCGAGCGTGCTGAGCTGATCCGGGCCGACGCGGCCCCCGCGGTGCTGCGCCAGATCGAGCGCAATCCGGGCCTGGGCGATGGCCGACCCGATATCGGTCAGCGGTACCGCGGCCGAATGACCGGACGGTAGCGCGAGTTCTTCGGAGGTCTCGAGCGCACCGACGGTCAGCATCAGACACAGATCAGGAGCGTCGCCGATCAACGCCTCGGGAAACGCCATGGACAACAGCGCACCGGCGCCCGCGGGCCACGCCGAGCAACTCAGCTCCCCGGCGGTGAACCCGGCCCAGGACAACAGTTGACTCAACGCATCCGGCAGCAGCATGCGCCGCTCCACCAGCGACAACAGCTGGCCTACCCGCTCACGGGCAAGGGCGGCCTCGATATCGCGTTCACCCTGGGCAGCACGGACGAACCGGGCGATGAGGTTCAGCAGGGCCGGTTCCGGGCGGTCGCCGCGGCCCACCCACACCAGGGTGCCGACGCCCGGCACGTCGACCTCCACGCCTTCGCCGTCGCCGGTTCCCGGAGGCTCGAGCAGGAAGTAACACCCCAGGATCTGGCCGGCGCCGTCGAGCAGCTGCCGCGCAGACTCGTGACGCCGCAGCGACGACAGCAGTTCGGGCACAAGGGCATTGGTGGCCCGTGCCACGGCGATCTCGGAGCCCAACCAGAATTCGGCGACGAACCGGTTGACCTGACTGAACGGCACACTGGGCGGGGCCACCAGAATCGGCAAGCCGTGGCGCCGGCACTCGAGCAACAGCGCGGCCGGCACGTCGTCGTGGCCGTCCCCGATGCCGAAGCACACCCCCGAGGCACCCGCCCGGCCCAATGATTCGGCGAACACCGCACAGTCCTGCGGCGTCTGCAGACTGAGCCCGACGGTGCACACCAATTCGCCGCCCCGGAGATAGCGGGAAGGATCCCGCATCTCGGTGGTGTGGGCCCAGCTGATGGCCCGGTCCAGATCCTGGGTCTCGCCGTCGGGCACCGACAGCCCCAGTCCGGGCGCATCGAGCAGGTCGCGCAGCGTCGGCGCAGCCTGCTCCGGGCGGGCGTCGGACATCAGGCGAGCGTAACGTCAGCGTCACATCAACGGGCCGCGTCGTTGTGCGATCGTGCAATACCGGCACCCCGCCACGGTGCGATCTCTGCGTATTCGCCCGATGCCCTGGCGTCTGCGCACGTCGAGCGTGATAGTTCCTGCCATGTCGTCAGCGGTCAGCCCCCTCGAGCAGCCCCAGCAGCTGCGCCGTGAGTTCTCGTTGTGGTCGGCGTTCGCCTTCGCGTTCGCCTTCATCTCGCCGATCGTCGCCCTGTACGGGATCTTCGGTTTGGCGATCGCGTCCGCGGGCCCCAGCTTCTGGTGGGGTTTCGCGCTGGTGTTCGCCGGTCAGTTCCTGGTGGCGCTGGTGTTCGCCACCCTGGTGTCGCGCTGGCCCCTGGAAGGCTCGATCTACCAGTGGTCGCGCCGGCTGCTGGGCACCACCTACGGCTGGTTCGCGGGGTGGGTCTACATGTGGACGCTGGTGATCGCCATGGCCACGGTCGCGCTCGGAGCGGCCGGGTTCGTGGCCAACATCGCCGGCGTCGAGGAACCATCGGGCGGCACGCTCGCCCTGATCGCACTGGCCATCCTGCTGGCCGGCACGGCCGTCAACCTGATCGGCCGTGGCGCGCTGAAGGTCTTCATGATCGGCAGCATCATCGCCGAGGTGATCGGCTCGGTGGTGCTGGGCACCTGGCTGCTGCTGTTCCACCGGCAGAACTCTCTGTCGGTGCTGTTCGAATTTGGGGGGTCCGGCCCCGGAGTCTCATCAGACACGTGGAGCTACCTGGGTGGTCCGTTCCTGATGGCGGTGGCGTTCATCGGCTGGTCCTTCGTCGGCTTCGAAAGTGCCGGCTCCATTGCCGAAGAGGTCCACGAACCCCGCCGCGACCTCCCCAAGGCGGTGCTGTTCTCCCTGGCGTTCATCGCCCTGGTGGTGGGCTACTCCAGCCTCGCGATCATCCTGGCCATCCCGGATCTCGACGCCGTGGCCGAAGGCGCGGTGGCCGACCCGGTGTACGAGACACTGACCACCGCGTTGGGGCATGGCATCGCCAAACCCGTCGAGGTCCTGTTCGTCATCGGCTTCCTGGCCAGCTTCCTGGCGCTGCAGACCTCGGCGTCGCGGGTCATCTGGGCCTACGCCCGCGACGGCGCACTGCCGGCGGCCGGCACCCTGGTGCAGCTGCGCGGCCGGGCCCGGATCCCCGTGGTGGCCATCCTGGTCACCACCGTCATCGGGGCGGGACTGTTCCTGCTGAGCATCGTCGCCGGTGACGTCTACTCGCTGATGGTCAACTTCACCGCGGGCGGTTTCTATCTCGCCTTCTTGTTCCCGCTCATCGGCTTCCTGGTGGTGGTGCTCCGCCGCGCCTGGCAGCCCGCCGCGTTCAACCTGCGACGGCTCACCGTGCCGGTGGCCGTGGTGGCGGTGGTGTGGGCGGTGCTGCAGTTCCTCAACATCGCCTGGCCCAGAGCCGCTTTCGAGCAGCGTTTCCTGGACTGGTCGGTGTGGATCGGTGTCGCAGCGCTGGCGGTGCTGGGAACCCTGATCCTGGCCAGTGTGCGGTCGCGGATCGCCGCGCCCACCGACGACTATGACGAGCAACGGGCCGTGGCCGGTGACTGAGCGCCGCGTCGCGCTGGTCACCGGTGGGGCCAGCGGCATCGGCGCCGCCGTAGTCGACGCGCTGACATCGCGCGGGTTCACCGTCGGCTGTCTGGACCTCGACCCCCGGGATTCTGAAAATGGTTGGGCAGTGGATGTTTCCGATGCCGCCGCGGTGGCCGACGCCGTGGCCCAGTTGCGGGACAGCCTGGGCCCGGTCAGTGCGGTGGTGACCTCGGCGGGCTACTACGAGATGGCCCCGGTCGCCGAGATCAGCACAGCGGCCTGGCGGCGGATGCTGCGGGTGCACCTGGGTGGACTGGTGAACGTCGCGCGGGCGACGCTGCCCGATCTCATCGGCAGCCGGGGCAGCCTGGTTGCGGTGGCCAGTGAGTTGGCCGTCGGCGGAGGCGACCAGGACGCCCACTACGCCGCGGCCAAAGGCGCCATCCTGGGGTTCGTTCGCAGCCTCGCCGCCGAGGTGGCCGACAGGGGAGTGCGGGTCAACGCCGTGGCGCCCGGCCCCACCGATACGCCGCTGCTGGCGGCCGACTCACCCTGGCGGGCGCCCGACTACCTGGCGACGCTACCGCTGCGGCGGCTCACGAAGCCGGGTGAAGTGGCGCGCTGTGTCGAATACCTGGTCTGCGATGCCACTTTCAGCGTCGGCGACGTGGTCAACGTCAACTCGGGAGCGGTGATATGAGTACCGATCTGCACGGCCGGGTCGCGCTCGTCACCGGAGCGGCGCAGGGGATGGGCGCGGCGCACGCCAAAAGGCTGGCCGCCGCCGGCGCCACCGTCGCCGTCAACGACCTGCGCGACACGGCCGAACTGGACGCACTGGCCGCCGAGGTCGGCGGCGTGACCGCGGCAGGGGACGTTTCCGATCCGGACGAATGTCGCCGCATCGCAGGCGAAGTGGGATCCATCACCGGCCGGATGGACATCCTCGTCGCCAACCATGCGTACATGACCATGGGGCCCCTGCTCGAGCACGACGACACCGATTGGTGGAAGGTGGTCGACACCAACCTCGGCGGTACCTTTCATCTGGTGCAGGCGGTGCTGCCCTACATGCGTACCGTCGGTGCCGGGCGCATCGTCGTCATCGCCAGTGAGTGGGGGGTGACGGGCTGGCCTGAGGCCACCGCGTACGCAGCAGCCAAGTCGGGGTTGATCTCTCTGGTCAAGACGCTGGGCCGGGAGTTGGCGCCGGAGCACATCATCGTCAACGCGGTGGCGCCCGGTGTGGTGGACACCCCGCAACTGCAGATCGACGCCGACGCCGCCGGTGTCGGACTCGACGTCATCCACCAGCGTTACTCGGCAGCGATCCCGTTGGGTCGCATCGGCATCGCGGACGAGATCTCCGCCGCCGTCGAGATGCTCTCGGATTTCGAGCTCGAGGCTGTGGTGGGTCAGGTGATCTCGTGCAACGGCGGATCCACCCGCAGCCGGGTCTAGAGAAGGAGATTGTGTTGCCCAGCGAACCCTACGTGCGGTCGGAATCCGGTGTTCTCGGACAGGTTGATGCGCAACAGGTTCCGCGGTACGCGGGCCTGGGCACGTTCGCGCGTCTACCGCAACGCCACGACGTCGGCGACTACGACGTCGCCGTCGTCGGAGTCCCGTTCGACAGCGGAGTGACCTACCGGCCAGGTGCCAGGTTCGGCCCGTCGGCCATCAGGCAGGCGTCGCGCCTGCTCAAGCCGTACCACCCCGCGCTCGATGTGGCACCGTTTGCGGCCGCCCAGGTGGTAGACGCCGGCGATATCGTGGCCAACCCCTTCGACATCGGCGAGGCCGTCGATCAGATCCGCACCGGGATACTGGGCGTGATCGGCCGTCCCGCCCAGCGATTCGTGCTCCTCGGTGGTGACCACACCATTGCGCTTCCGGCGTTGCAGGCGGCCAACGAGATCCACGGCCCGGTGGCGCTGGTCCATTTTGATGCGCACCTGGACACCTGGGACACCTACTTCGGCGCGCCGTGTACACACGGCACCCCGTTCCGGCGCGCCGCCGAGCAGGGGCTGCTGGTCAAGGACCACTCCGCGCACGTCGGCATCCGGGGCTCGCTCTATGACCGGGCGGACTTGCTCGACGACGCCGAACTCGGCTTCACCGTGGTGCATTGCCGCGACATCGACCGTATCGGGGTGGACGGGGTGATCGAGCGGGTCTTGGAACGGGTCGGTGCGCACCCGGTGTACGTGTCCATCGACATCGACGTGCTGGACCCGGCTTTCGCGCCGGGCACCGGTACTCCGGAGATCGGCGGGATGACCAGTCGGGAGTTGATCGCGGTGCTCCGGGCCATGCGTGGGCTCAACATCGTGGGAGCCGATGTGGTGGAGGTGGCTCCGGCCTACGACCATGCCGAGGTCACCGCCGTCGCCGGCGCGAACATCGCCTACGAGCTGATCACCCTTATGGTCGGGTGATGAGCCAATTCAGCTGGCCCGCCGGGAAAACCGCGGCCGCCGCCTTCACCTTCGACGTCGATGCCGAATCGGCGGTCCTCTGGGGCAACGAGAGCGTCGGCGCCCGGATGAGTGTGATGAGCCATCAGGCCTACGGTCCGTTGGTGGGGATTCCGCGGATCCTCGATCTGCTCGAGCGTCACCAGATCCGTTCGACGTTCTTCGTGCCCGGGCACACCGCGGACCGCTATCCGGAGGCGATCCGCAGCGTGGTGGCGGCCGGCCACGAAATCGCCCATCACGGCTATCTGCACGAACAGCCCACCCAGCTGACCCTCGAGCAGGAGATCGACGTCATCGACCGCGGGCTGGCGGCGTTGGCGGAGGTCGCCGGGGTACGGCCCGTGGGATATCGCGCGCCGATGTGGGACCTGTCGTGGCGCACCCCGGCATTGCTGGCCGACCGTGGATTCCTCTACGACTCCAGCCTGATGGACGCCGATGCGCCCTACGAACTGGCGGTGACGCCGGGCGTATCTCTGGTGGAGATTCCGATCCAGTGGGCGCTCGACGACTGGGAGCAGTACTGCTTCCTGCCCGATATCAGCGGTAGCGGACTGATCGAGAGTCCGCGCAAGGCACGCGAGCTGTGGCAGCTGGAGTTCGACGGGCTGCGCCGCGCCGGCGGCTGCTGGGTGCTGACCAACCATCCGTTCCTGTCGGGCCGCCCCTCCCGGGCCGCCGAGCTCGACGACCTGATGCGCTACGTCCTCGAGCACGACGAGGTCTGGGTGACGAACCTGGGCGAGATCGCCGAACACGTTCGTGGGCTCGGACTCTCACCGCGATCGATCACCCCGCCGGATGTTCCGCGGTGAGGTGTCAGCCCAGCAGTGTCTCGTGCGGCGATCTCCCGTAGGCCTGACGGTAGCTCCGGGCGAATCGACCCTTGTGGGCGAAGCCCCAGCGGGTGGCGATCTGAGCCACCGTGCTGGTGTCGGCGCTGGCGGCCGTCAGTTCGCGGTGGGCATGGCCGAGGCGAACCCGCCGGGTGTACTCCATGGGCGTGCAGTCGAGTTCGCGGCGGAACATGTACTGCACCCCGCGCGGTGTCATGTTCACGTGCCGGGCGATGTCGACGATCGAGACGTCGGTGTGGGCGTTGTCGTCGATGAACGCGATGGCCCTGCGCAGCACGGCGGCCTTGACGCCTTGGCGATCTGCGGCCGTGGTGTCGAGCTGGGCATTGTTGGGGAAGGTCTCCAGTACCACGCTCGCCAAATGCATTGTGGCAGTCGAGGCGACGAGAGGTGAGCGGTGGCGGTCCGGGTTGGCCAGCACGCTGTCGCGCAGATAACCGATCAGTCCGCTCAGCCGCTCGCCGGCCTCTTTCGACACCGGCCGGTGCCCTGTGAGTAACACGTTCGTGCCTTCGGCGCCGGCAGCGGGTGAGGCGGCGCGATTGAGGTGTTCGGTGTCGAACATGGTGGCGTCGTAGGTCGCGTGGCAAACCTGACCGGCATAGGGCTCATCCGGCGGAGCAATCAGTATGGTGTCACCGGGACCGAACACGTCGCGAACCTGTGCGAACCGCGACTCGATCCTGCCGGAGTGCACCCGCCCGATGGTGACCTTTCTCAGCGGCCGGACGTTGAACTGCATGTCGAAGCCGAACGACAGGGTGTCCATGCTGACAGGCCCGAGCCACTTGCGGTCAATCCTGGTGCGAGCGTGGTCACTGCGCCCACCGATCCGCATGGTGGTATAGGCCTTGATCAGAAATTCCTCGGTCTCTGCCAGGTCCGTGCTGTCGAAATGCAGGTCTTCCACAGGTAACCCCCTTGTCGGCAGGCCGCGCCCCGCGCCGTGCACACCCAGGGCTGTTCTAGGTTCGTGCTACCGGCGCCTCGGTGTCAGCAAATCATCTCCGGCGCCACACAGCAACCCCCATTTCGTCCCGGGAAAAGCAGGTGTTTCACCACGAGCACCGTCGGGTAAAGGCAAGCTACGCCGGAGCCGACCGGCGCCCCAGTTCACAGCGTGCTCAGAAGGCGGTTCCCATGCTCGACTTCATCTGCCCCTCTTGCGGTTCCTTCGGCTTCGACGAGGCCGATTGTGCGTCCTGCGACGGCCGCTCCGACGATCTCTGAAAACGGGTGCTAGCGGCCCTCTTTCGGGGGCGTCGAGTCGAGTTTGTGGTACCGGGTCACCAAGTCGAAGTTGTCACCGTAATGCCCGGCACCGGTGACCACCGCGCGTTCGACCAGTTCGGTGCTGCGGCGGTTCACCACGACGATCCGGTCGTTGCGTAGGTCCTTGTACAGCGCGACACACAGCAGGACCATCACGAGGACGAACGGCACAGCCGCCACGATGGTCAGGTTCTGCAGTCCCGTCAATGCGTCCGCTCCGCCCCCGCCGATGATGAGCATGATCGCCGCGACGGCCCCGGTCAGCGACCCCCAGAACACCACGGTGGCGCGGCGCGGTTCATGCGCACCCCGCTCGGACAGCGAACCCATGACGATCGAGGCGGCGTCGGCGCCGGAGACGAAGAAGATCGCGACGAGGACCATGACCAGCACTGTGGTGACACCGGCCAGGGGCATCGTGTCCAGCAGCGTGAACAGCGATCCGGTGCTGTCGACGGACCCGTCCTGGCCCACCATGTCGCCCACGCTGCGTTGACGTTCGATCGCCGAACCGCCGAACACCGAGAACCAGACCAAGCTCACCAGAGTCGGGACCAGCAGCACGCCGGTGACGAACTGACGGATGGTGCGGCCGCGACTGATGCGGGCGATGAACATGCCGACGAACGGTGTCCACGACACCCACCACGCCCAGTAGAAGATGGTCCAGCCGGACAGCCATGCGGCCAACTCGGCGTCGCCGTTGGCGTCGGTACGCGTACTCATCCCGACGAGATCCTGGACGTAGTCGCCCAGTGCACTCGGAATGAGGTTGAGGATCAACAGGGTTGGGCCGGCCACGAAGACGAACACCGCCAGGGTCAGGGCCAGCACCATGTTGATGTTGGACAGCCACTGGATACCGCGGGCGATGCCCGACACCGCCGAGAGGATGAAGGCGACGGTGAGAACGGCGATGATGCTGACCAGGATCGGCGTCCCGACGGTGCCCACCCACCCGCTGAACTCGAGCCCGTCGCCGATCTGCAGCGCGCCCAGTCCCAGCGACGCGGCCGAGCCGAACAGTGTGGCGAAAATCGCCAGGATGTCGATCACCTTGCCGGCCGGGCCGTTGGCGCGGTCGCCGAACAGTGAGGTGAATGCCGCCGACAACAGCTGGGAACGCCCCTTGCGGTACATGCCGTAGCCGATGGCGAGCCCGACGACCGCGTAGATGGCCCAGGGATGCAGCCCCCAGTGGAACATCGTGGTGGCCATCGCGGTCTGGAACGCGGCGTCGGACTGGGCTTCGGTGGTGCCCGGCGGTGGCGTCACGAAGTGATTGAGCGGCTCGGCCACGCCCCAGAACATCAGGCCGATGCCCATTCCGGCGCTGAACATCATCGCGATCCACGATGTGGTCCGGAACTCCGGCCGCTCGTCGTCACAGCCCAGCGGGATCCGGCCGTACTTGCTGGCAGCCAGCCACAGGACATAGATGACGAAGAAACTCGCGGCCAGCACGAAGAACCAGCCCAGTCCTTCGATCAATGAGTTCTTGGTGCCGGCCGTCACCGACGCCAAGCTGGGGGTATCGATCAGTCCCCAGACCACAAACCCGATGGACAAGGCTCCGGTGACGCCGAAAACCACCCAGTCACGGCCGGGGTTCGGGTCCCTGGGGTGCACCGGGGCGGTGATCGGTGCCAGCGGGTGAGCCTGCCGCGGCCCGGTTTCGGTGAGGTCGGTGGTGTCCGCGGACTCGGCGGCACCGCCTGTGTCGAGCGACATATCGGCTCCTTGCGTCGTGGTGTGGCCGGCTTGGCCCCAACTCTGCATGTTGCGAATTGCGCACGCGTTGCGTATTAAACAACATTGCGAGTCCACGCATGGGCGGAATGAGTCAAAACAGGTGTGCCGGTCGCGAAGGGCCGGCGACGTCAGCCCAGGTGGCCGAGTCTTCGGCTGATCTGGGCGGCGGCGAGCACGGCCATGGTGGCCACCTCATCGAACCGGGCCGGCTTCAACCGGTACGCCGGACCCGAAACGCTCACAGCGGCAACCACTTTGCCGGTACCGTCGCGCACCGGCGCGCCGATGGCGTTGAGACCCACCTCGAGTTCCTCGCAGACGCTGGCCCAGCCGGCGTCGCGTACCCGGTCGAGTTCAGCGGCCAGTTCGGCTTCGTCGCCGATGGTGTTGTCGGTGAACTTGGCCAGCTGCGAGCCGAGCCGCTCATGGACCTCGGCCGGCGGCAGTGCGGCCAGCAGTGCCTTACCGCTCGAGGTGGCGTGCGCCGGACAGTTCTGGCCCACCCAGGTACGCAGCGTGATCTCGGCGGGACCGTGGGATTCGACGATGTTGATGATCCGGTCGCCGTCGAGGATCGCCAGATTGGTGGTTTCCCCGCTCTGCTGGGCCAGCTCATCACAGATGGGCTGACTCTCCTTGGCCAGGTCCATCCGGGCGCTGGTGGACCCGGCCAGCCGGACGATCGCGAAGCCCAGCCGATACTTGCCACGGTCGGAGAGCTGCTCGACGAACCCGCGGGACTCCAGGACAGCGACCAGCCGAGAGACCGTGGACTTGTGTACGCCGAGCTCGGCAGCGATCTCCGTGACACCGGCCGTACCCAGCTTGCCCAGGATCTCGAGCACCATCAGTGCGCGGTCCACGGACTGTACGGCTGCCGGGCTCTTCTCGGACGGATTCTCGGCAGCCATGGCGGGTCCCAGTGTAAGCATCATCAACCTTCGAGGTGACGAGTCATCGCCGGATCAGCGTCATCTCGGGGTCGACCACGGGCTCAGTGGCCACCGTCGCGGCGTAGGTGTCGGTCAGGTAGGCGACGCTGACGGCATCACCGGCAGCCACCCCGGCGGGTAACCAGGCATAGGCGATGGTGCGGCCGATGGTGGCCGAATAACCGGCGCTGGTCACGTACCCCACCACGGACCCGTCGATACTGACCGGCTCCTTGCCCAGCACCACGGCGTGCGGGTCGTCGAAGACGATGCTGCGTAGCACCTCTGCCGGTGCGGTGGATCTGTCCAGTGCAGCCTTGCCGAGGAAGTCGGCCTTGCGGTCCGACACCGCGAAACCCACACCTGCCGCGGCGGGCTGGTGCTCGGCGGTCATATCGGTGCCCCAGGACCGGTAGCCTTTCTCCATCCGCAGGCTGTTGAACGCGATCCGGCCCGCCGTGATGACCCGGTGCCGTCGGCCTTCGGTGTGGAGCAGGTCGAACAGCGTGAGCCCGTGCTCGGCGGACGTGTAGATCTCCCAACCCAATTCGCCCACATAGGAAACTCGCATCATCGTCACCGGCACCGGCCCGATGAACGTGCGGCGCGCCGTGAAGTAGCCGAAGGCCTGGTGCGAGATATCGGCCGCGCACAGCGGTGCCACCAGATCGCGGGCCCGCGGCCCCCACACTCCGAGACAGCACGTGCCGCCGGTGATGTCGCGCACGGTGACGCCGCCGGCGGGCAGGTGCCGGAGCATCCAGTCCATGTCCAGCGGGCCGTTGGCGCCCACCTGGAACAGGTCCGCATCGAGGCGCGCCACCGTGAGATCGCTTCGGATACCCCCGGTTTCGTCGAGCATCAGCGTGTACGACACTGCGCCGGGCTTTCTGTCCACGTTGTTGGTGGTCAGCGCTTGCAGGAACGCGCAGGCACCGGGGCCGCTCACCTCGTAGCGGGTGAGTGGCGTCATGTCGTACAGCGCGACGTGCTCGCGGGTCCACCGGGCCTCGGCGATCGAGATCGGCGAGTAGAACCGGCCCGACCACTCGTCACGTTCGGGGAAAGCGATACCCTGGGAAGCCAATTCGGTCACCAGTGCGGCGTTGGCGTCGTACCACGCCGGTCGCTCCCAACCCGCACCCTCGAAGAAGAAGGCGCCGAGTTCGGTCTGCCTCCGGTGGAACGGGCTCACCCGCAGATCGCGTGGCTCGGAACGGTATTGATGCGGGTGGATGATGTCGTAGACCTCGACAAAACCCTGCGAGCTGGTCGTGAGGATGAACTCCGGGCTCGTGGCGCACTCCTCGAACCGGTAGAGATCACATTCGTGGACGTCGGTCCGCGGAGTCCCGTCGACGATCCATTCGGCCATGGCCTTGGCCACTCCGGCGGAGTGGGTCACCCATACGGCCTCCGCCACCCAGAAGCCGGCCAGGTCGCGGTGTTCGCCCATGATCGAGAAGCCGTCGGGGGTGAAGGAGAAGATCCCGTTGAAGCCTTCGTCGACCGTGGAATCGGCCAACGCCGGGAGTAGGTCCGTGCTGGCTGCCCACGCCGGGGCGAAGTCATCCTCGGTGAACGGCAGCATCGACGGCATCGGCTGGCCGGCGGTGTCGGTGGGCAACGTCCGCATGTCCACGGGCATCGGACGGTGCCCGTAGAACCCGATACCGAGGCGGTCGCCGTATTCGCGGTAGTACAGGTCCTTGTCCTGGTGACGCAAGATCGGCATGCCCGGTTCATCCTGCCCCCGCAGGCCGCGCACCGGGCCGGTCTTGGCGAACTGGTGGGCCATCGGTACCAATGGCACCGTCAGGCCGACCTTCGCGCCGAGTTGCGCACCCCAGAACCCGGCGGCCGAGACCACCACGTCCGCGGCGAATTCGTCACCCGAGGTGGTGCGAACACCGACCACCCGGCCACTGCGTTCCAGGATGTCGGAGACTTCCTGGTTGCCGACGAACCGCGCGCCGTTCTCGCCGGCGCGTTCGGCTTGGGCGGTGGCGGCGAGCAAGGCCTTGGCCAGACCGTCGGTGGGGGTGTGGAAACCGCCGAGGATGCGGTCGGTGTCGAGCAGTGGATAAAGCTGTGCGCACTGCTGGGCGTCCAGCAGCTGCCCAGGGATGCCCCAGGATCTGGCCCAGCCGAGTTTGCGGTGCAGGTCGGTCCAGCGGGCCGGGGTGGTGGCCACTTCCAGCCCGCCCACCTGGCTGAACGCGTTCAGGCCGACGAACTTCTCGACCGTGTAGCGGGCGAACTCGCTCATGGTCTTCGATCCGTTGGTCTGGAAGACCAGCCCGGGCGCGTGGGAGGTCGAGCCGCCGGTGATGAACAGCGGACCGCGGTCGAGGACGGTGACGTCGGTGCAGCCGCGGGAGGTCAGCTCATCGGCCAGCGACGTCCCGACGATTCCCGCGCCGATGATGACAACCTTGCGACCAGTCATGCAGCGCTCCTGTTGCACATAAAGCAACCCATGCGGTAGGCGCAACGTTATCCAGGTGTGTGGGACCGCGCAACAGGTGGTCTCGAATACGTATTTTCGCCGGTGCGTGGGGCCGCGGGTAATTCCTACGCTGTGCCGATGTCTGCTAGCGAACTGTGCTGGACTCCTGCCACCGAACTCGCCGGCCAGATCCGGGCCGGGTCGCTGTCACCGACGGAGGTGGCCACCGCGTTCGCCGACCGGATCGAGGCCGTCAACCCCGAACTCAACGCCTACATCCACTTCGATCGGGATCAGGTGCTGGCCGATGCCGCCGAACTGCAGGCCGAACTGGCCGCGGGTACCACCCGCGGACCGCTGCACGGCGTGCCGTTCTCCATCAAGGGTCTGACCACCATGGCGGGGCTGCCCTTCGATTCCTCGTTGAAACCCCTGGGCGGCACCGTCGGAACACACGACGCCACCGTGGTGACGCGGATGAAAGAAGCCGGCGGGCTGTTCCTGGGCAAGACCAACGCACCGGAATTCGGGTACTACGGCGGCACCGACAGCCACCTGTACGGCCCGACTCACAATCCGTGGACGCGTGGCCACACGGCGGGCGGTTCGAGTGGGGGAGCGGCGGCCTCGGTGGCCGCCGGCCTCGGTCCGCTGGCCGAAGGGGCCGACGGCGCCGGCTCGGTGCGCATTCCCGCCGCGTTGTGCGGCGTCGTCGGGTTCAAACCCTCGCTGGGCCGGATCCCACACACCCTGCTCGACGGCAGGCACTACACGCACATCTTCCACGGGCCGATCACCCGGACGGTCGCCGATGCGGCGCTGATGTTCTCGGTGATGGCCGGGCCGTCGGATTCCGACCCGAACAGCGTTCCCGCCGACGGGATCGACTACGCGGCGGCCGTCAACGGTGACATCGCGGGTTGGCGCGTGGCGTGGTCACCCGATCTCGGCCTGGGGCAGGTGGACCCCGAGGTCGCAGCCGTCTGCGCCGAGGCCGTCAAAGTGTTCGAATCGCTCGGCGCAGTGGTCGAGGAGGCGACGCCGGACTGGGGCGACCCCGAGGAGGCGATGTGGAAAGCGCTGTGGGTGCCCGGTTATGCCTGCGAGTACGACGTGCTCGACTGGAAGTCGATGCACGGTCAGGTCGACGACAACCTGATCGAGATCTTCGCCCAGGCCGAGGCGCTCACCGCTGTCGAGATCGGTCGGGCCGAAGCCTTCCGCGGCCGGATGTGGGATACCTTCAGCGCCTTCATGCGCCGCTACGACCTCCTGGTCAGCCCCACCCTGGCCACCGCATCGTTCCCCCTGGACCGGTTCGCGCCGGAGTGGCTGGACGGACAATCGCTACAACGCAGGCTGCTCGGTTGGTTGCTCACCTACCCGTTCAACATGACGACCACCCCGGCCATCTCGGTACCCGCCGGCTTCACCGCCGACGGACGCCCGGTGGGTCTGCAGATCGCGGGCCGGCACCGCGGCGATGCGGACGTGCTGCGCGCCGCCGCCAACTACGAGGCCGCCAGGCCGTGGGCGGGCGTCACGCCGAACCTCTGACGCGGCACCATGGCGCAGTCCATGGCCACTCGAGCCGCCTGGACTCTGTTGGTGACGCCGAGCTTGCGAAAGATGGCTTCCACATGGGTGGTGACCGTGCGAACGGCCACGCACTCCCGTTGTGCGATCTCGGCGTTGGTGTAACCCTCGGCCAGCGCGCTCAGGATGATGTGCTCCCTGGTGGTCAGGCCCAACCGCAGTCGGTGGCTCACCACCTCGGCGACCGCGGCGAAATGAGGCGTCAGAGCGGTGACCGTGTGGGCCGACACCCGTCCGACGCCGATGCGTAACTCGCCCACGCGATGGCCGCCGGCCGCGAGGACGTGCCGCGTCGTCGCGGCGGCGCGGCCGGAGCCCAGGGCGGCCACCGCGACGTGGTCACCGCGCGCGTCCAAGGCGCGAAGCTCACCGTGGGTGACACCGCCGGAGGCGGTCAGGAGTTCGAGCAGGGCCAGGCCGCGCCGTTCGGGAACCGGTGACAACAGTCCGGGCAGAGGTGACAAGTCCACATCACGACCCTGGCGGTGGACCATTTCTGGTCCTGCCGGTGGGCCGTCACGGCGCCGTTACGGCTGGTAACGGCCGCGTTTCCGAGGGTGGACGGCATTGTGACGGCTTTGCGGTTTGAGCTTCGGCGAACACGGGTAGCCAGGGCCAACGCTGCAGCCAGGCGGCGTCACACTGCCTCCTGCGGGAAGGAGCTGTCATGGCTCTTCCATCACTGCATCCCTTTGACCTCGTGTTGGCCTCGACGCGGCTGTACTCGTCATTGCCGGTCGTGGGAAAACACCTCGAGCCCTTCGCCGGTCTGACGGCGATGGCACTCTACGGCGGCCACTACGCCCCGACGGCGATGCGGGCGGCGATCCACCGCCGATCCGGTGCCGCGGCGGCCCCGGCCGATGACGCGGAGGCCGTGATCGACACTGCCGTGGACCTGGCGGAGCAGACCCGCGGCACTCGGGTCCCGCCGTTTCTTCGCGCCAGTGCGCAGCGGCGCCGCTGTCTCTACCGCAGTTCCGTGCGCTACGGCGATCACCCGGCACAGCTGCTCGACGTCTGGCGCCGGCCCGACCTGCCACCGGGCCCGGCCCCGGTGCTGTTGTTCGTACCGGGCGGCGCCTGGGTGCAGGGCACGCGCGTGCTGCAGGGGCACACGCTGCTGCATCACCTGGTCAAGCAGGGCTGGGTGTGTCTGACAATGGACTACCGGGTGTCTCCCGTGCATCGCTGGCCCCGGCACATCGCCGACGTCAATGCCGCGATCGCCTGGGCGCGCGCCAACGTCGACCGATTCGGCGGTGACCGCCGGTTCGTGGCGATCGCCGGTTGTTCGGCCGGCGGGCATCTGGCGGCGCTGGCCGGATTGACCCCGGGTGACCCGGCGTTCCGGGGCGAACTGCTGGAGCACGCCGACACGTCGGTGGACGCGGTGGTCGGCATCTACGGACGGTACGACTGGCAGGACCGGTCCACGGCTGCGCGGGAGAACTTCCAGGGCTTCCTGGAGCGAGTTGTGGTGGGCCGCAAGCAGAAACGGTACCCTGATGTGTTCTCGGCGGCGTCACCGATGGCCCGGATCCATCGAGACGCACCGCCGTTCTTCCTCATCCACGGCGACAGTGATGTCGTCATCCCCGTCGACGAGGCGCGCGCCTTCCGGGATGCGCTGCGGGCGACGTCGCGGAACCCGGTGCAGTACTGCGAGATTCCACGTGCCGGGCATGCCTTCGATCTGGTGGACAGCTCACATGCCCGGCGGTGTTCGGTCGAAGCGGCGAAATTCCTCAACGAGGTGCACCAACAGCATCGTGCCGCGGGGGCAGTGGCCGTCTAACGGACGCTGTCGAAGAACGCCCGCACGTCGTCGACGAACAGTTCCGGCTGCTCGAACGCTGCGAAGTGACCGCCGCGGGGCATCTTGGTCCAACGGGTGATGTTGGCGTAGTTGGCTTCACACCACGTGCGGGGCGCCTGCAGAATCTCCTTCGGGAACGCCGCGACACCGGTGGGCAGCCGGACCGGTTCGCCACCGCCGAAGCTGGTGAAACTCTCCCAGTACAGCCGTGCCGAGGAGGCGCCCGACGCGGTGGCCCAGTAGAGCATCACATTGTCGAGCAACTCATCGCGGGTGAGCACGTTCTCGGGGTGGCCGTCGCAGTCCATCCAGGACCAGAATTTCTCGACGATCCAGGCCAGTTGTGCCACCGGGGAATCCACCAGACCGTATCCCAGGGACTGGGGCCGGGTGGACTGCTGCTTGGAATAGCCCGAGTCCCACTTCCGGTAGTGATCCACGCGTGCCAGGGCCCGTTTGTCCTCCTCTGACGGGTTGGCCAGCACCTCGGCGGGCGGACTGCCGATCGGCATGTTGGTGTGGATCGCCACGCAATGGCCGACGTTGCGTCCGATCTGGCGGGTGACGGCCGCGCCCCAGTCACCGCCTTGGGCGCCAAAGCGGTTGTAGCCCAACCGAACCATCAGAGTCTCCCAGGCGGCGGCGATCCGTTCGACCCCCCAGCCCGTGGCGGTGGGTTTACCCGAGAAGCCGTAGCCGGGCAGCGACGGGCACACCACATCGAAGCCGGCGTCGTTGAGGGGGGCGATCACTTTCTGGAACTCGACGACCGAGCCCGGCCACCCGTGGGTGATGATCAGCGGGAAGGCATCCGGTTGGGGCGAGCGCTGGTGGATGAAATGGATATCGACGCCGTCGATCTCGGTGATGAACTGGTCGAACCGGTTGAGTGCGGTTTCCCTGGCTCGCCAGTCGTAGCCGTCGGCCCAGTACCCGGCCAACTCGCGGGTGTAGGCCAACGGGATGCCCTGGCTCCAGTCGTCGACCGGTTCCGGCTCCGGCCAGCGGGTATTGCGAAGCCGCCCTTGCAGATCGGTCAAGACGGTATCGGGAATCGAGATGCGGAACGGGTGCACATCGGCCATCACCTGATTGTGCCCGACGTCACCGGCTCGGCGGGACCCCCAGCGCCAGAACGGCTGCGTCGTCTTCGAGCCCCTGACCGAAACTCGCCAGGAGTCGGCGGGTGAGGGTGACGAACTCCGCCGCGGCGGCCGGCGCGTGCTCGGCGGCGAACCGCAACAGCGCGTGTTCGTCGTCGAACCGGCCCGTCCCGTCCACTCTGGCTTCGGTCAATCCATCGGTGTAGAGCACCAGGGTGTCGCCGGGCGACAAGTGCAGCGGCGCCGCCACGATGCGGGGCGTGTCCAACAGGCCGATTCCCTGGCCGCCGGCCAGGTCGACGTGGCGGGCGTGTCCGTCTGCGGTGAGCAACAGGGCGGGAGGATGGCCACCGGAGGCCAGGTCGATATCGAAACCCGTTGTGCAGGGCGTGATCACACCGAAAATGACGGTGCAGAACCGGGGATCCGCGGTGGAGAATTCGGGCCGCAGCACCGCGTTGAGATTGGCCAGCACCCTCGTCGGGTTGTCGTCGTAGACCGCGGCGGCTCGCAGGGTGTAGCGGGTCAGAGAGGTGACGGCAGCAGCCCCGGCACCCTTGCCCGACACATCGCCGAGGAAGAAGCCCCACCGATGCCGGCTGAGCGGGAACAGGTCGTAGAAGTCGCCGCCGATATCGTCTCCCGACGAAGGGTGGTAGTAAGCGGCGGCGTCGAGCCCGTCGGGCGGAGTCAGCTTCGGCGGCAACAGGGAACGCTGCAGGGTGTCGGCGAGTACCTGTGCCCGTTCGCGTTCGGTGTCGGCGCGCTGCCGCGCGTGCAGGAGTTCGCGTTCGTAGGAACGGCGTTCGCGGGCATCCTGCACGGTGATGCGCAGGGCCACCGCCTCACCGTTCGGGCCTAACTTGACGTTGGCGGTGACAAAAACCGGGATACGGCTGTCGTCGGCCGCCACGAGATCGACGGTGATCCCGCTGAGCTCTCCCCGCATCTGGAGCAGTGGCGCAAAGTGCGTTTCGTAGTGGATGCGCCCGCCGCCGTTGAGCAGATCGGGAAAACGCTTGCCCAGCAGATCCTCTCGTGTGAAACCGAGCCACCTTGTCAAAGTGGCGTTCACGTCGGTCAGCCGGCCGTCGGGCTGTGCGGTGACGAACCCGCAGGGAGCGTTGTCGAAGAAGTCGCCGAGGTCCACACGCGCCGCATCGGACATCAGGCGCGTCGGGCGAAGGCGGCGATCGTTGCCGCGGTGGCTTCAGGCACACTCAGGTGGGGGCAGTGGCCGGTGGCCTGAAGCGTCACCAGCTCGCTACCGGGAATGTGGTCGCGGACGTAGGCACCGACCTCACGGGGGGCCAACGTGTCGTCAGAGCATTCCACGACCAGGGTGGGCACCTGCACCTTGGCGAGATCGGCTCGGTTGTCGGACAGGAAGGTGGTGCGGGCGAAGGCCAGCGCCCGCGACGGTTCGGTCCGGCAGAAGCTGTCGGTGAGCTCGTCACCGAGTTCGGGACGATCGGGGGTGCCCATGATGGCCGGCGCCATGGCGCTGGCCCACCCCAGGTAGTTGCTCTCCATCGACTCGAGGAGTTCGTCGATGTCGCGCCGGGAGAAGCCGCCGCGGTAGCCGTCGTCATCGAGGTAACAGGGCGACGGGGTCAGCAGCACCAGCCCGCGGAAGGCGCTCGGTTCGGCGACAGCGGCCAGGACACCGATCATGGCGGCCACCGAGTGCCCCACGAACACGGCGTCCCGCAGCCCCAACCCGTCCACGATCTCCAGAACGTCGTCGGCGTAGCGCTGCAGTGTTGTGTATTGCGCGGCGTCCCAGGCGTCGGGATCCGATGATCCCGCCCCGACATGATCGAACAACACCAGACGAAACTCGGACTCGAGCCTCGGTACCACCAGACGCCACAGGTTCTGATCGCAGCCGAAGCCGTGCGCGAGAACGATGGTCGGCCCGTCGTCGCGCCCCACAACGTGCACGTTGTTGCGCGCTCGGACGTCCATGTCCCCAATACTCCCATCAGGTCCGTGTGCTGAGATACTGCACGGTAGGCACGGCGACCGTGGGGAGAGGTGATGACGGACGACGTATCCGGTGGTTTCGCCGTGCACGAACACGTGGTGGAGGGCATCACAGTGGTGGAGGTTCACGACGTGGTCGACATGCTCACCGCGCCGCTGCTCGGCACCGCCCTCGGCACCGCGCTGGCAGGCTCGCCGCGCGCGCTCGTCATCGATCTCAGCAAGGTCACCTTTCTGGCCTCGGCCGGCATGACGGTGCTCGTCAAGGCGAAGGAACAGATCGGCGAGCAAGCCGGGTTCGCTGTGGTCGCCGACGGTCCGGCGACCAGCAGGCCGCTCAAGCTGGTGGGGCTCGACGACGTACTCAATGTGCACCCCACCCTGGAGGCGGCGCTGCTGTCGTTGGGCTGACGTCGACCAGGCGCGCATCTTGACATGAGGTAGCAGGCCGGCACCAGGTGGCATCCTGGAGGAGTGGGCCTGGTCATCCGGCTGATCGAGTTGCTGATCATCGTGGTTCCGTTGATCGGCGTCATCTTCGCGGGCTCGAAGGCCGTCTCGAGATTCCGGAGACAGGCGACGGATCCGGAGGGGACGGCACCGGCCCCGGCCGTGGTCGCCGAAACCGGGTCGACCAACCAGGCTGCGCGCTGGCGCGCGATCCAGCGCACGATCGGCGAGCATGATCGCACCGACACCAGATGGCTGGAGTACGAGCTCGACCCGGTCACCTTGCTGGACTATCCGCTGATGACCGACATGTCCGAGCCCGTCACCGAGCGTTTCCACCGGGCCAAGTGGCGCGCCGATCTGCTGCGGCCCGCAACCGCGGAGGCGCTGCTCGACGACCGTGATGCCGCCGCCGAGTACCGCGCCGCGGTCGAGGATTACGTCAGCGCGTTCGCTGTCGCCGAGGCCGAAGCGACGCGCCGCAAGCGGAGCTACTTCGCCGAGGACGACCAGCAGCGGGTGGCGCGCGCGCAGAACCTGCTGAGAATGGCCACCGACGACGGGGCGACGCAACAGGAACGCGAGCGGGCGTACGGCCTCGCGAGGCGAGAGCTGGAGGGGCTGGTGGTACTGCCGGAGCGGGCGCGGGCTCAGATCGAACGTGGGATCTCGGGAGAGCTGGGCACGTAGATCGTTAGGGCACTAACAATTAGTGTACTATCTAAGCGTGACGATCGAGACCGTACGTGAGGCCGACCCCCTCGCACTCGAACAGCAAGTCTGTTTCGCGTTGGCGGTCACCAATCGCGCGGTCCTTGCGGTTTACCGTCCACTGCTCGAACCGCTGGGTCTCACGCACCCGCAGTATCTGGTGATGCTCGCACTCTGGGACCGCCGCAAAGACGGTCCGGGGCCGCTGTCGGTGAAGCAGATCGCCACCACCTTGCAGCTCGATTCGGCCACCCTTTCTCCCATGCTCAAACGCCTCGAGGCGCTGGGGTTCATCACGCGCACCCGGAGCGTCGCCGACGAGCGCTCCACAGCCGTCGAACTCACCGCGGCCGGGGTGGAACTGCGTGAGCGGGCGGTGGCCATCCCGCCCGCCGTGATCGCCCGGCTCGGGGTCGACATGGCCGAACTCGAGCAACTGCACCGCGTCCTCACCCGGGTGAACGCCGCCGCACTCGCGGCCGGCGCCCTGGAAAACTAGACCCGACGACACAGGAGCACCATGTCCGCCGACAAACCGAAGACCGCCGACAAACCGAATGTCTGGCAGTACATCGCCTTCTCCTACGGCAAGCGGTTGCCGGATTCCATGAAGCGATGGGTGGCCGAGGATCTCGCCGGCCAGGGCGCCGTCAGGCGTCACATGATCCGGTTCGCCATCCCGCCACTGTTGGTGCTCGGACCGATCTGGCTCATCCCCGCGTCCTTCTACGTGCGTCTGGAGATGACGGCGCCGATCTACATCTGGGCGTTGCTGATGGCGCTGGCCTTGAACAAGGTGTGGCGTCGGCACCGGCTGGCGCAGCACGGCCTGGACCCCAACCTCGTCGACGTGATCAAACGCAAACGCGACGCCCACATCCACGACGACTACATCCGCCGGTTCGGCCCGCGGCCCGAGGACGCCAAGCGGCAGTCGAACAGCAGCCCGTTCTAGCGACGTGTGGGCCCCGGCCATGCGGGTAATAGGCACGCATGGCGAAGATCGGTTACTTCCTGTCGTGTGAGCAGTACACCCCGTCACAATTGATCGACCAGGCCAAGCGCGCCGAGGATGCTGGGTTCGACGCGCTGTGGATCTCGGATCACTTTCACCCGTGGAACGACGAGCAGGGGCAGAGCGCGTTCGTCTGGGGTGTCATCGGTGCACTCTCGCAGGTGACGTCGCTGCCGGTGTCCACCGCGGTCACCTGCCCGCTGATCCGCATGCATCCGGCCATCGTCGCCCAGGCCGCCGCCACCGCCGCCGTTCAACTGAACGGCCGCTTCGTCCTGGGGGTGGGCACCGGTGAGGCGCTCAACGAGCACGTCCTCGGCGACCAGTGGCCGGCCCCGGCAGTGCGCCTGGAGATGCTGGAGGAAGCCATCGAGGTGATCCGGCGGCTGCACACGGGCAAGAAGATCAGCCACCGCGGTGAGTACTACGACGTCGAAGAGGCGCGCATCTACACCGTGCCCGACGAACCCGTGCCGATCTACGTGTCGGCCTTCGGGCCCAAGGCCGTTGACCTCGCGGCCCGGGTGGGCGACGGCTACTGCACCACGATGCCGGACGCCGACCTGATCAAGCAGTTCCGCGACGGTGGCGGTGGCGACAAACCCGTGCAAGCCGGGACGAAGGTCAGCTGGGACGCCGACGCCGACAAGGCGCTCGAGGTCGCCCATCGGTTGTGGGCCAACGAACAACTGCCCGGCCGGCTGGCCCAGACGTTGCCGTCCCCCAAGGATTTCGCCGATGCGATGACACTGGTGCCGCCGGACAAGGTGGCCGAGTCGGTGACCTGTGGCAGTGATCCGGACAAGCACGCCGCGCAGGTCAGGGAGTTCGTCGACGCCGGCGCCGACGAGGTGTACGTGCAGCAGGTGGGGCCCGACATCAAGGGGTTCTTCACCGCCTGGCAGCGCGACGTGCTGCCGCAGCTGCGTTGACGGCCGGGACCCGGTGTTGCGTCCGACACCGGGCGTGAGCCCTCAGATCGCTTCGAACGGTTCCCCGTCCAGGGCCACCGACGGTTCGCCGTCCGGGCCCACCGGAATGTCGCCCACCAGAGTGATGCGGTAGAGCCGGCGGTCATGGTCGCTGGTCAGATCACTGGGCGCCAGGTGCACGGTGGAGCGGTTGTCCCAAAACGCGATACTGCCGGGCTCCCACTTGAACCGGACGGTGTACTCGGGCCGGGCGAGCTCGTCGTAGAACAGGCCCAGCAGCCGCCGACTCTCGTGTGGTGAGACGCCGACGATGTGGGTGGTGAAACCGGGGTTCACGTACAGGGCTTTCTCACCGGTCTCGGGGTGCACCCGCACCACAGGATGCTCGGTGAGCAGTGGCCGCTGATTGACCCGGCGCTGATAGTCCTCGGTGGCGGTGGTTCCGTCCGGGGGTGAAAAGCGGTGTACCGCACGAAGTGTCTCGGCCAGCCTCTGCACCGGTGCGGACAGGCCGGCATAGGCCGCGACGGTGTTCGACCATTGGGTGTCACCGCCGTAGGGCGGGATCACCTCCGCCCGCAAGATGGAGGCCGCCGGCGGGTTGACCGCCGCGGTGACATCGGCATGCCAGTTCGGCTTGTCGAATCCCCGGGTGGCGCCGTAGCGGGATTTGAAGCGGTCCCGGAAGATCGGGTAGATGGTCGGGTAGTTCGCGTCGGCGATCGAGTCGAACAGTGGATGGGCCGGTGTCGGTGCGCCGAAGGCCGATGCGAAACGCAGGTGATCGTCGTGGTCGATGAACTGATCGCGGAAGAACACCACTTTCCATTTCAGCAGCGCGGCGCGGATGTCCGCGATCTGCGCGGAATCCAGCGGCCGGGTCAGGTCGACGCCCCGGATCTCGGCTCCGGTCCACCCTGATTGGGGTCGGACGTCAACGGCTTGCGCGGTGTTGGCTACCTGGGTCACTGGCTGGTCTCCTTGTCACTGGTTGATCGGCTTGGGTGTCACACCGTCGAGCTCGTTCTGGGCGGTGACGATGTCGTTGTAGCGGCCGTCGACGTACGGGGTCACGTCCACCAACGTCTTGGTGGTGCCGGTCTCGTGCAACCCGTCGGCGACCGTCTGGAACAGGGCGGTGGACTCGTCGTCGATCGGGTAGTAGGAGGCCACCCCGTCCTCCTCGTAGAGCTTCTTGCCCTGGTCGTAGGTGATGCCCTGCTGCTCGACGTAATAGGCGTTGATCCACTCGTCGGCGTGGGTGTCCTTCCAATTGTTGGCTGCCACAGCGCGTCCCACGTAGTCACCGATCGCCGCGGCCTTGGCGGGGTCATCGAGAACGTCTTTGCGGACGATCAGGCTCTGGATACCGGTGTTGATTCCGGTGCCGTCGCCCAGGATCGGCGGTTCACCCAGCTGGTAGTACTGGTTGCCCAGGACGATCGCCGCCTCGACCGCACCGGCCGCGAAGGTCGGAACCACCTCTGCGCCGGCCAGTTCCACCGGTTGCACATCGGTGCGCAGGTCCAGCCCGTGCTTCTTCAACAGGGCCGCGGTCACCATGTGGCGGCCGGAACCCGGCGGGTAGGCCACCCGTTTGCCGCGCAGGTCTTCGATGGAGTCGATCCCGCTGTCGGGCTTGGCCACCAGGTAGTAACCACCACTCGTGCCCGGATTGGCTTGTAGGCCGATGGTGACCAGATCGGTGACACCGCTGTCCACTGCGATCGGCACCGGCGCTTCGCCGATCGAGCCGATGTCCGCGGCGCCGGAACGCAACGCTTCGATCACCGCCGCACCGCCGCTGAAATCGGCGAACTCGACGCTGTAGGGGGCGTCCTTGCCGGCGTCGGCGAGATTCCACGGCAGTGACTGGGTGGCGTTCTGCTCGGCGACCACGATCGCGGTGCCTGCGGGAACGTCGGTGTTGGTGGCGATCTGTACGGAATCGATGGCCTCTTCCGTGCCGTCATCGGACAGTCCACATGCTGCAGAGAGCAGCGAGACAGCAAGCAGGGCAGACACTTTCAGATATGACATGGGGTCGTCCTCAGAGTTGGATTTCGCCGGTGACGCCGAGTTCGGCGAGCAGTTGCCGGCGCAGGGTGGCGAACTCGTGTGAGTCGCGGGCCCGGGGTTTGGGCACCGTGACGTCGACATCCAGGGAGATGACGCCATCGGTCAGCACGATGACGCGGTCGGCCAGCAAGATGGCTTCGTCGACGTCGTGGGTGACGAGCAGGACCGCGGGGGTGTGCCTGCGGCACAGGTCGACCAGCAGGCCGTGCATCTTGATGCGGGTGAGCGCATCCAGGGCGCCGAACGGCTCGTCGAGCAGCAGCAGCTGTGGTTCGCGAACCAGGGCCCGCGCCAGTGCGACTCGCTGCGCTTCACCGCCGGAGAGGGTGCGCGGCCAGACCTTGGCCTTGTCGGCGAGGTTCACCTCGTCGAGTGCCGCGCGGGCCTTGGCCCGTACCGCCGCCGAGGCGGGTAGGCCGATGGTCACGTTCGTCAGCACCCGCTGCCATGGCAACAGCCGCGGATCCTGGAACACGATGGCCCGGCGTTCCGGAACCCGGACGTCACCGGTGAACTCGGCGTCCAGCGCGCCGAGGGCCCGCAGGAAGGTGCTCTTGCCCGACCCGCTGCGGCCCAGCAGCGCAACGAACTCTCCTGACCGGATCTCGAGGTCGAGTCCGTCCAGAACAACGTTCTCGCCGAACGACTTCCGGACATCGCGGGCGATGACGACGGTCTCGGTGAGCGTTTCAGTCGCCGTCATACGCACGTCTCCAGGTGAGCAGGCGCGCCTCCAGGAAGCGCACGATGAGGATCGAGATGAGCCCGAGGATCGCGTACACCGCGATGAGGACGAACACCACGTCGATCTGGAAGTACTCGCGGGCGTCGGTCATCATGCGGCCCAGACCCTTCTTGGCGTTGATGGTCTCGGCGAAAATCAGCGACAGCCAGGAGGCGGTCAGGGCCAGCCGCAGGCCCACCAGGAACCCGGGCAGTGAACCGGGGATGATGACCCGGTAGATCAGCTCGGCCCGCCCGGCGCCGAACGAGCGGGCGGCCTCGACCAGGCCGGCGTCGACGCTGCGGATCGCACTGAAGGTGTTGATGTAGATGGCGACCGCCACCGCGAGGGTTATCAGCGTGATCTTGGGGACCTCGCTGATGCCGAACCAGACGATGAGCAACGGAACGAGCGCGAAGTTCGGTACCGCGCGCAGAACCTCCATGTTGGCGTCCACGAAGTTCTCGCCGATCCGGGAAAGCCCCGCGATCAGTGCCAGGACCAGACCCAGGACGATGCCGAACACCGCGCCGTAGCCGACCCTCAGCAGACTCGTGACCAGGTGCTCCTGCAGCGAACCCGCCGCGATCAGGTCCACTGCCGCGGCCAGCACCCGGGTGGGTGGCGGGACGGTCCGCTCATCGAAAACACCTGTGGTGGAAAGAATTTGCCACAGTGCGACAAGCAGGACCGGGCCGAACAGGCGTTGCAGCCAGCGTGGCACCAGCTGGCGCCGCTGCCGCTTGCTGATCAGCGCACGCGGGTCCACCAGCACCGCTGCGCTGCGCGCGCGGGGGAGCACCGTGGCCATGTCAGGCTGCTCCGAAGAACTCGCCTGAGATCGATTCCGACTGACGGCCGTCGGGGCCAACGGGGATGTCGCCGACCAGCGTGATGCGGTGCAGTACCCGGTCGCCGTCGACGTGCTCGAAATCGCGTGGGGCCAGGTGCAGCGCCGCCCGGTTGTCCCAGAACGCGACGCTGCCCGGCTCCCACTTGAACCGCACCGAGTACTCGGGGCGGGCGATCTCCTCGAACAGCAGATCCAGGATGTGCCGGCTCTCGCGCGGTGACAGATCCACGATCTCCCGGGTGAACGACGGGTTGACGTAGACCACCGGTTCCTTGGTCTCGGGATGGATCCGCACCACGGGGTGCACCGAAGCCAGTGGATTGGAGCGCACCAGATCGCCGATCTTCTCCGAGCTGCGGTCGGCGCCGACGTGCGTGCCGAACCGGTGTTCGGCACGCAGCTCGCCGATGAACTCCCGGACCGACTCGGACAGGCCCTGATACACGGCAGCGACGTTGGTGAACTGGGTGTCGCCGCCGAACGGTGGCACCACCTCGGCGCGCAGGATCGAATGTGACGGCGGATTGATCAGGGGTGTGACGTCGGCGTGCCAACCAGGACCGTTGGGACTCTGCCGCTTGCGGTACTTGGTGCCGTACCGGTGATCGTAGGCAGCGGGTGAGACCGTGTGGATCTGCGGGAAACCGGGCGGGGCGGAGTCACCTTCGTAGGGGTGTCCCGGTGTCACCGCGCCGAACTGAGCGCCGAACGCGATCTGTGCAGCGTGATCGAGGGTCTGATCCCGGAAGAACACCACCTTCCACTTGTGCAGCGCGGCGCGGATCGCCGCCTTCTCGGGTTCGGTCAGCGGTGTCGCCAGATCGACCCCGCTGATCAGGGCTCCGGTCCAGCCGGACAGCGGCGAAATCTGCACAGCGGTGGCCGTAACATCATCGGTGGCAGCAGTCATCGACACTTCCCCCTCGAAAGTGGTTGCAAGATCCTGGTATTCGACGTTAACGGGGAATTGCCGGATGGCTACGGGTTTGAATCGGCGTGAAAAGAAGGCCGCCGGCGGGCGCTGACACCCGGTACGGCACAATTGGATTCAATCTGAAGTCGAGCGAAAGTCGCAGGTAGCCCTATGTTCACCATCGCCCAGCCGACCCTCGCCGTGCGGAATTCGACCGAGCGGTTCCCGGTACGGCGGGTGTACTGCGTCGGACGCAACTATGCCGACCACGCCCGCGAGATGGGCGCCGACCCCGACCGCGAGCCGCCGTTCTACTTCGCCAAGCCGGCCGATGCCGTCTTCACCGTGACCGAGGGGTATCAAGGTGGCCCGGCCGGCGTCGCGCCCTATCCGCCGCAGACGGCCAATCTCCATCACGAGATCGAGCTGGTGGTGGCGCTAGGTGCCGGCGGGGCCGACATCCCGTCGGCGACCGCCCTCGAGCATGTCTGGGGTTACGCCGTCGGGGTCGACCTCACCCGCCGTGATCTGCAGGACGCCGCCAAGGCGGCGCGCCGGCCGTGGGATCTGTCGAAGGGGTTCGACGCCTCCGGCCCGGTGTCGGAGCTGGTGCCGGCGGCCGATGTTCACCCGGACCGGGGCCGGATCTGGATCAGTGTCGATGATCAGTTGCGACAGGAAGGTGACCTGGCCGACCAGATCTGGCCGGTGGCCGATGTCATCGCGTACCTGTCCGCCTCGGTCACGCTGCAGCCCGGGGACCTGATCATGACGGGTACCCCGTCGGGCGTCGGGCGGATCGACCGCGGCCAGCGAGTGGACGCAGGGATCGACGGAGTCGGAGAGCTGCACTTCACGGTCGAATGAGCGCGCCTGTCGGCCGGTGAGCGCCCGGCCTGGGACAGTCGACGCATGAGGCGGGTGCTCCTGGTGGTGCTGATGTGCGTGCTTTTCGCCGTCGCGCCGACACCGGCCGCCCGGGCGGATTTCGCCGCCCGGATAACCCAGGCCGATGAGTACCTCCGAACCCGGCCGGGCACCGTCGGCTATGTGCTGCGGGACCGGACGACGGGACTGGCTCACCGCAACAGCGCGGCGGGGGCGATGATCTGGACCGCATCGACCATCAAACTGGCCATGGTGGTCGACCTGCTCACCCGGGCCACCGCAGGGCAGATCAGCCTCACCGCAGAAGACCGTCAGCTGATGGCCGACATGATGCACTCTTCGGACAGTGATGCCGCGGACGCATTGTGGGCCCGGTTCGGCGGCGCCGACCACATGGCGTTCAACCGCAATTTCCCGGCCTACGGGATGACCGGGCTGAGACCGCAGCCGGGCTTCGGTGACACCTACCCGGACTGGGGTTTCCAGAAGTCGACCGCCGACGACCTCGACCGGTTGATGAACTACACCCTCGGCAGACTGCCGGCAGCGCAGACTGCCGCGATCGTCGCCGAGATGCAGGGCGTCGACGCCAACCAACAGTGGGGAGTCTGGGGCGCGGGGCCCGACATGGCCCCCGGCAACAAGAACGGATGGTCACCGGAACAGGGCGGCTGGGTGGTCAACAGCGTGGGTTTCGCCGGCCCGGGCCAGCGGTACACCCTGGCGATCATGAACTCCCTCGAAGGTGACGGTGGTTTCGAGGACGGGATGCAGACCACCACCCGTCTGGCCGAGATCCTGCTGGGTTCGGGCTCATGACAGTCCGGTCAAGGGCGGGCCGGCGCGCCATACCTCGATTGCAGGCGCCAACCCCTGCGCCAGCACCGGCAGCTCGGGGATCAGCGCCGCACACGCGATGAACTGCAACGTGCGGGCCGCATCCATCACCTGCTGGATCCCCGGGTCGGTGGTCCGTAGACCCACCCGCCGCGCCGCTGCGTCGTAAGCACCGTTGGCGTCGGGACCCATCATCGCCAGATCCCACTCGACCGGACCGCAGGTGACGTCCTCGAAGTCGGAGAATCTGATGCCGCTCCTGGTGCGAATGACGTTGTGCGACGGGCCGTCACCGTGCAGCGGCTGTACGTCGATGCCAGGGAAGGCGCGACTGAACGCCGCAGCGTCGCACAGCGCCGGCCGCAGGGTCTCGTATTCGGTTCGGGCACGGGCGATATCGGCATCGGTGAGCAGGTCCGAGGGGGACAGTGCGGCGAGCATGCCGGGCACGCCGACGTTGAACGGGGCCAGGAACGGCAGCGGGTGGGGATACCGCGCCAGCGCAGCGTTCAGTTCGGCGGTGTAGGCCACATCGACACCGGAGTACGGTGCGTGGTCGTCGGCAAGGTCGGCGAGGTCCCAGAACGTCATCGCGAAGCCGTTGTGGCGCACCGGTGCTCGCGGTACCAAGGCGGACGGAGCGATCACCGGGACGTCCCGCTCATCGAGCCACGCCACGACATCGAGTTCGCGCTGCTGCCGTCGCAATTGGGACTCTGGTGTCAGGCCCAGGGGTATCACCACCTGGACCCGCGCCACGAGGGGAGCAGGCCTCAGGTGCACGACCACCGAGAACACATCGTGCAGTACCGCCCCGGTGTCGACGTGCACCCCGAGAACTCGGGCCGCGTCGACCGCTGCCTGAGTCGCCCGCTGGCTTCGGCGGGCCTGTTGGTCTGCGCTGATCACCGGCGCCACCCTGCCACGGGCGGCCTTGCGCTGTCACGCGGTTTTGGGGGCTAGCACTACCTGGAAATTGTGGGCAGCGCGGTGGTGGCCGCGCCGGTCAGCACGCGAGGCTGGTGACCATGCAATCTCACGTATCCACCGTGGAGCACCTGTCCCGCCGGTTGTCCGTGGTCGTCCCCGGCTCCTACGACGAGGTGCGGAGCCGTTACGAGCGTCTGGTACCGATCGTGGACTACGCCGCTTTCGCCGCCGCGCACACCTGGAACGAGGCGGTGATGGCCGCGGAAGACAGTGCACCACACGGATTCATGCGGTACTACCGCGGCGATATCGGTGCGGCGCTGGCTGATTCACCGTCGACAGGCCAAGCCACCGAGTACCTGATGGGCAATCACGTCATCGCCGAACGGATGTTCCGGCACGATCCGGCGGTGATGTTGCACGCTCCGTTGCGGACGGTGATCCACCTCGATCGGGCCGGCGAGACCCGCTTGGTGGTGGACCAACCCAGCCTGCTGTTCGCGAGTTTCGGGGTGGACGAGATCACCACTGTCGGGCTCCACCTCGACGAGCTGTTGGCGCGGCTTCTCGAGCTGCTCGGGGGCGAGGTTCCCATCGCCCTGCGCAGCGCAGCCGGTGCCGTGCGGGAACGGAGAGCGTCCTGAAGCTGCCGCCCAGGCCACGATCAATCCGGCGCCGACGTCTCCGTGACCCGTTGCGCCACTTCGGCGAGGGCGGTGTTCGACTCCTGCGAGAGCTTCTTGAGCAGCTCGAAAGCGCTCACCGCGTCGATACGGAACCGTTCCATCAGAATGCCTTTGGCCTGGCCGATCACATCGCGGCTCATCAGTGCACTGCGGAAGTTCTCCTCCCGGCGCGCGCTGTCCCAGGCCAGCGCGGCGTGCGTCGCGAACACCACACCCACGTCCACGCTGTCGCTGTCGAAGGCCCGCGGAGCGTCGGCGTAGACGTTCAGCGCACCGAGCCGTTGCCGGCTGGTGAACAGTTCGAAGGCCAGGATCGACCGGATCGGTGTCAGGTCGAGCGCGGCTTGTCGGTAGCTGGGCCACCGGTGGTCCTCGGCGAGGTCGGTGACGTGCACGGTGTGGTGTTCCCAGGCGGCGACCAGGCATGGACCCTCGAGGAACCGCTGCTGGACCTCGTCGAGAATGCGCGCATAACGGTCGGTGGAAGCCTGCGTCGTCACTTCCCGCTTGCGGCTGACGACGGTCAGACCGGCGTACTGGGCACCAGGCACGGTTTTCACGGCCTGCGCGACGAGCTCATCTGTGACGACTTTGCCTTCATCGCCGGACCAGTTGTGCAACTCGCGGGCCAGGTCGGCGATACGTAGGTGCAGTGCTGCAGGGTCGTATTCGTCCATGGCGGTCCGTTCGATTGCGGTCTGTGTCGACTTTAGTGCGCAGTCCGTGGGCCCCGACGGTGTTGTACCGAGCTCACAAGAACGAGCGCGCCCGGGCGAGGCGAGCTTGCCACCACCGGATGGTGTTGCCGTCGGTGAGCGCCCACCGGGCCAGCAGTTCGGGTTCCGGTCGCGGTGGCATGGGAGCGACGGGTACGAAGCCATCCACCGGCACCAGCGCGCGCGTTTCGGTGGTCACATCGGCGGTCACCCAGCTCGGACGGGCGATCGCACAGTCCAGTGGCAGCTCGGGCAGGGCTCCGGCCAGCGCCGCCGCACCGGCCGAACCGACACTCGACTGGTGCCCGGCCCGCACCACGCCCGGCAGGCCGGTTGCCTCGGCGGCGCGCAGAGAACGCCGCACGCCTCCGAGGGCGGCGCAGCTCAACACGGCGATATCGGCGTGACCGCCCAGCGTCGACCACGATTCGACGCCGGCGACGTCGACGGCGATCGGGACATCGACCCGGCGCCTGACCTGGGCGAGTTCATCCACCCGGTCCACCGGGAGTTCGACATATTCGAGCGCGCCAGCGACACCGAGGAGGGCGGCTATCCCGGACGCCGCGGCCTCGACGTCCCAGTCGCCCCGCACCACGCAACGAATCCGGCCCTCGGGTCCCAGCGCATCGCGCACCGCCTCCACGCGCGAGCAGTCAGCGTCGAAGCTGCCCGCCCAGACGGTCACTTCGGCGGTGCGGCATCCCGATGACACCACCAGATCGCGCGCCACATCCGGATCGACCGCGGGCACCGCGACCGCGACGGGAACCCGGCCGCGGACGGGATCCGGCCAACCCACGGTGCCTGGCTCGACCGCCGCGGTGAGCCACCGAGCGGCGTGCCGGTCATCGGCGTCATGGGGCGGGCTGAATTCACCCCACCCCTGCGGCCCTTCGATGAGCATGCACACGCGTGGGCCCGACTCGCCGAAGCCCGGCAGTACCGGCAGTGCCACCACGACGGCATTGTCGAAGTCGATCAGTGTCTTCACGCATGGCACGATCGCACTGATGCTTCCTCCTGACAATCACGTGCACTCGGAATTCTCGTGGGATACCGGAATCCACGCGTCGATGAAGCAGACCTGCCGGCGTGCTGTCGAAGTAGGTCTGCCCGCCGTCGCCTTCACCGAACACATCGACTTCACCGAATGGGGCGCCGACGATCATCCGCACGGTGAAATCGTCTGGCGGGAAAGGGTTTCGCCCATCGATCTGGACGGATACCTGGCCAGCGTGCAGGAGTGCTGCGACCTGTTCCCCGAACTGCGCATCCTGACCGGGATCGAGGCCGGCGAGCCGCACCACTTCGCCGGCAGTGTCGCGACTGTGCTGCGCCAGGCGCAGTTCGACCGGGTGCTCGGCTCGTTGCACTCGATCGTGCATGACGGTCGGTTGGTCTACACCGACCGTGTTTTCGGGTTGCGCCCGGCCGCCGAGGTGGTGCGTGACTACTTCGCCGAACTGGTGAATCTCGTCGAGGGCTCCGGGGTCTTCCAGGTCCTCGCGCACTGCGACTATCCGCGCCGCTACTGGCCTCGCGCTGAGGGGCAGTACGTCGAAGCCGACTACGAGGAGGAGTACCGCGCGGTGTTCCGCGCATTGGCATCCTCGGGCCGGGCGCTGGAGCTCAACACCGCCAGCCCGCTCGCGTCGGCGACATTGATGCGGTGGTGGTACCAGGAGGGCGGCGGGGCCGTCTCGTTCGGCAGCGACGCGCACGTGCCATTGCGGGTGGGCCAGCACTTCGACGTCGCCGTGGACATCGTGTCCGCCGCCGGCTTTCGGCCCGGGCGTGACGAATACGACTTCTGGCGCCGGTGAGCGGCCGCTGACCGTCGGTACGCTGGCGGAAATGTCGGAAGCCCGCGCCGAGTCCGCGCCCAGAACCCGCGGTCGCCGCCGGTGGCGGCGCCTGGCCATCGTGTTCACCGTCATGGCGATCCTGCTCGGGGTGCCCTGGTGGACGCTTCTGTCGCCCGCGGCCGCATGGCCTGTCCCGGTGGTGGTGACGGGCACCCTGGTCCTGGTCGCCATGTTCGTCGCGCTGCCCGTCATGACCACACTCGGGCACGGCCGCCGGCACCTGGACTGGGCTGCGGTCACCGGGGACGTCCTACTGGGCTCGGCGTGGGTGCTGTTCGTGTGGTCGGTCATCGGCCAGGTGCTCGGTGCCGTGCTGTTTGCGGCGGGTGTGGCGGACCCGGTGCGGTCACGGCTGGTCGCCGCCGCGGTGCTGGTCGTGGTGGCCGTGTTGCTGGTGTGGGGAAACCGGGAGGCGATGCGGGTGCCGCGCACCCGTGAGGTCGACGTGCTGCTGGATCGGCTCGGGCCCGGGCTCGACGGGCTGCGTGTCGTGATGATCACCGACACGCACTACGGGCCCATCGACCGCGCCGCGTGGTCGGCGGCGGTGATCGACCGGGTGAACGAACTGGACGCGGACGTGGTCTGCCATGTCGGTGACGTCGCCGACGGCACCGTCGAGGTCCGTGAGGCGCAGGCTGCCCCGCTGGCCCGGGTGCGCAGCAGGCTGGCCAAGGTGTACGTCACCGGCAACCACGAGTACTTCAGCGAGGCGCAGGGCTGGCTCGACCACTTCCAGCGAATCGGCTGGGATGCCTTGCACAACAAGCACATCACGGTCGAACGGGGCGGTGACACGTTGGTGATCGCCGGCGTCGACGACCGCACCGCCGCCGCCTCCGGACTCGACGGGCACGGCGCCGACCTGGCCACCGCCTTGACCGGCGCCGACCCGCAGGCGCCGGTGCTGCTGTTGGCCCACCAGCCCAAACAGGTGGCCGCGGCCGTCGAGGCGGGCGTGGATCTGCAGATCTCCGGGCACACCCACGGCGGGCAGATCTGGCCGTTCAACGTCCTGGTTCGCCTTGACCAGCCGGTGGTCCACGGGCTGAGCCGTCACGGCGCCCGCACGCAGCTCTACACCAGCCGGGGCACCGGGTTCTGGGGGCCGCCGTTCCGGGTGTTCGCGCCCAGTGAGATCACCGTGCTCACCCTGCGGCGTTCGGTCGCATAGGCGGGCACCCACCCTGGCCGTCGGCGGTCAGCTCGTAATGCCACAGTTCGTTGGCGAAGACCTGGCACAACCCGAAACGCGGCCCGTTGCGTGACATCCACGCTGCTGCCTCCGGTGGACCGATGTCGACGGCTTTGCCGGTTACGTGCGCGGAGGTCTGCGGGGAGGCCACGAATTGCTGTGCCGCTTCGACACTTCCGTAGGTTCGCACGCCGTCGTCGAACAGCCGCTCCTGGAAACCCCGGGACCGCCAGCCCGAGTTGACGCGCATCTCGACGCCCTCGGCGGCCGCGGCACGGGTGGCCTCCTGGACCGCCGACAGCAGCGCGGGATCCAACCGGCCGATGATCGGGTCGGCGACGTCGAAGGCGGTCAGTTGCACTCCGTCGGGCAGGAATCCGCCGAATGAATCGACCGCGGTGTCACCCACCGAGAACGGTTGCTGCGGCGGTACCGGGCCGGTGGCGGCGGTACCGACCAGATCGGGGTCCTGATCGGCCGGTGGCTCGGCGTACGCGGGTGCCGCGCCGGCGCCGAAGACCAGCACTCCGCCGGCCAGCACGAAGACCGCTGCCGCCAGCCACCGACCGCTCCGCATGGGCAAACTCTACGATCTACGGCATGCAACGATCGCGCGGCGCCGTGATTCTGGCCGCGTTGGCGTGTGTGATGGGCGCTGTCGCGCTGGTGGTGTCGGTGTACACCTGGTGGCGGTCCGGGCGCGTCCCCGAGTACACCGTCGAGCAGCAGGCGTCGGCCAAGGACACCGCCTGCGCGGCGTACGCCACGGTCCGCACCGGGGTGGCCACCAACACCAACCTGGCCACCTCCGGTGGAGATGTCACCGGCGCGCTCGCCGCGGCGGCCAACGCCAGGGTGGCGCTGATCGGCGGCGGGCAGTACGTGCTGGCGCGCCTGGCGCCGGCGACCCCGGCTGAGCTGGCCGAACCGCTGCAGAAGTTCGGTGAGGCCCTGATGGATTTCGGTGCCGCCGCCACGGCGGGCGCGCTGAACACCGACCCGGCCCAGGCCGCGCGGCTGCAGGAGATCGACGCGCTCAACGGCACGCTGCAGGGGTTGTGTGGCTAATCGCGTTCCGCGGTCTCCAACAGCGCACGGATGACGTCGGGAATCGGCACCGGTCGGCGGGTGGTGCGGTCGACGTACACGTGGGTCCAGTGCCCGACGGCGGCCACCGGATGCTGCTGGTCGGTTTCGCCTGCCCCTGATTGAAACGCGCTCAGTCGGTACGTGACGCTGCTGCGGCCGAGCTTCGCCACGGCCAGGCCGATCATCAGCGGGTCGGGGAATTTCAGCTCGGCGTAGTAGCGGCAGCCGGACTCGGCGACCACTCCCAGCCACGGCGCCGTCAACGGGTCCACGCCGGTACTGGTGTTGATCCAGGCGTTGATGGCGGTGTCGAACAGCGCGTAGTACACCGCATTGTTGAGGTGGCCGAACATGTCGTTGTCGGTCCAGCGGGTCAGCACCGGCCAGTGCACCGGGAAGTCGGCGCTGGTCAAGGCGCGTTCGTTGGTGTCCATGCGCTGCAGTCTGGCAGGTGCGGCAGGCTAGGCGTAGTTAGGAGGCAAAGTCATGACCATCTCCATTCGCGGTGCAGTGCTCGACGAGATCGGGCTTTCGCGGCCCTACACCGACTCCACTCCGCTGCACATCGCCGAGCTCGAACTCGATGCACCGGGTGAGGGTGAGCTGCTCATCCGCATCGAGGCCGCGGGGCTGTGCCACTCGGATCTGTCCGTCGTCGACGGCAACCGGGTCCGGCCGATGCCGATGCTGCTGGGCCATGAAGCCGCCGGTGTGGTCGAGCAGGTCGGGGGCAGCTCCGATCTGTCGGTCGGCCAGCGGGTGGTGATGACCTTCCTGCCCCGCTGCGGTGAGTGTTCGGCGTGCGCCACCGACGGCTTGGCGCCCTGCATCCCCGGCAGTGCCGCCAACGGTGCCGGCACCCTGATGAGCGGTGCGGTCCGGCTGAACCGGGCCGGGCAACCGGTTCTGCATCATCTCGGGGTGTCGGGGTTTGCCACGCATGCCGTGGTGGACCGGCGGTCGGTGGTGCCCGTCGATGCGGATGTGCCGCCGACGGTGGCTTCGCTGCTGGGCTGTGCGGTGCTCACCGGCGGCGGTGCGGTGCTCAACGCCGGGCAGCCGCGAGCCGGCCAGACCGTGGTGGTGGTGGGCCTCGGCGGGGTCGGGATGGCCGCGGTGCTCACCGCCCTGGCTCACGACGATGTGCGCGTGGTCGGGGTGGACCGGCTACCCGACAAGCTCGCGGACGCGTCGGCTGCCGGTGCGCATGAGGTGTACACCCCGGATGAAGCCGTCGAGGCCGGGATCAAGGCTCCCGTGGTGATCGAGGCGGTGGGCCATCCCGCGGCGTTGGAGACCGCCGTCGCGCTCACCGGGCCGGGCGGCCGCACCATCACCGTCGGCCTGCCGCGCCCAGATGCGCGGATCACGTTGTCCCCGTTGGGGTTCGTGGCCGAAGGCAGGTCGCTGATCGGCAGCTACCTGGGTTCGGCGGTGCCGGCGCGCGACATTCCCCGTTTCGTCGAGTTGTGGCGATCGGGCCGGTTGCCCGTCGAGTCGCTGGTCTCGGCGACCATCACCCTCGACGAGATCAACCACGGGATGGATGAACTCGCCGACGGCCGGGCGGTGCGCCAGGTGATCGAATTCGGGTGAGGCCGCGGTAATGGCGGCTAGCACTACCTGAGGGTGTCCAGCCAGCCCGGTGGTTCTGCCGCCCACCGCGCATGACACTCGGTACATGACCGAGACAGCGCAACACGCGGACACTTTGACCGACGGCTTCCACCTCGTTGTCGACGCGCTCGAGCTCAACGACGTCGAGACCATCTACGGCGTGGTCGGCATCCCCATCACCGACCTCGCCCGGCTGGCTCAGGCCTCTGGAATCCGTTACATCGGCTTCCGGCACGAGTCCGCGGCCGGCCATGCCGCAGCGGCAGCGGGCTTCTTGACCAAGAAACCCGGCATCCTGCTGACCGTTTCGGGACCCGGCTTCCTCAACGGCATGGTGGCGCTGGCCAACGCCACCGTCAACTGCTTCCCGATGGTGCACATCGCAGGCTCCAGTGACCGCGCGATCGTAGATCTGCAGCGCGGCGATTACGAAGAACTGGATCAGATGAACGCCGCAAAGCAGTTCGCCAAGGCCAGCTTTCGCATCAACCGGGTGGAAGACATCGGCCGAGGGGTGGCCCGCGCCATCCGCACCGCCGTGTCGGGCCGGCCCGGCGGGGTGTACCTCGACATCCCCGCATCGGTGCTGGCGCAGACCATCGACGCCGCCGCCGGTGCGGCATCGGTGTGGAAGGTCAACGACCCTGCACCACCGCAATTCCCGTCACACCGCAGCGTCCTGGAGGCGATCGGCCTGTTGGCCCAGGCGCAGCGACCGCTGATCGTCCTCGGCAAGGGCGCTGCGTACTCGCAGGCCGACGACACCATCACGAACTTCGTCGAGCAGACCGGCATCCCGTTCATCCCGATGTCGATGGCCAAAGGCCTGCTGCCCGACGACCATCCGCAATCGGCTGCAGCGGCCCGTTCACTGGCGTTGGCCGAGGCCGACGTGGTGCTGCTGATCGGAGCGCGGCTGAACTGGCTGCTCGCCCACGGCGAGGCACCGCAGTGGGCGCCGACCGCCAAGTTCATCCAGATCGACATCGATGCAGCGGAATTCGACAGCAACCAGCCGACCGCGGTGCCCCTGGCCGGTGACATCGGCTCGGTGCTCAGCGCCCTGGTGGACACCCTGGACCGGCACCCGGTCAGCTGTCCGCAGGCCTGGCGGCACGAGCTGGCCGAACGCACCCGCGTCAACGACGCCAAGATGGCGACCCGACTGGCCGAAGACCCCGAACCCATGCGGTTCTACAACGCACTGCGCGCAGTGCGCGACGTGTTGCGCGACCACCCGGAGGCGTACGTCGTCAACGAAGGCGCCAACACCCTCGATATCGGGCGCAACGTGCTGGGCATGACCGTGCCACGCCACCGCCTCGATTGCGGTACCTGGGGCGTCATGGGAATCGGCCTCGGATACGCCATCGCCGCGGCGGTGGAGTCGGGCCAGCCGGTGGTGGCGATCGAGGGTGACAGCGCGTTCGGATTCAGCGGCATGGAGATCGAAACCATCTGCCGTTACCAGCTTCCCATCACCGTCGTCATCCTCAACAACGGCGGGGTGTACCGCGGCGACGACCCATCTCGTTTCGGCGGCCCCGAGGCCCCTGACCCCGCTCCGACGGTACTGGCCGCCCGCGCCCATCACGAACACCTCATCCAGGCGTTCGGCGGCACCGGCCACCACGTGCGTACCTCCGCAGAACTGCAGTCCGCACTCACCGAAGCGATCGCCGCGCGGCGGCCGGCACTCATCGACTGCGAACTCGACATCCATGCCGGCACCGAGAGCGGACATCTGACCAACCTCAATCCGCGCAGCGCACTGCAAGCTGCCCACTGAAAGGACATCGCCATGACTGCACCGCTGGCCGGTATCAAGGTCATCGACTTCACCGGCGTGCAAGCCGGACCGGCTTGTACGCAGATGCTCGCCTGGTTCGGAGCCGACGTCCTCAAGGTCGAGCGGGTGACCGGGGGTGACGTGACCCGGCACCAACTGCGCGACGTCCCGGACCTGGACGCTTTGTACTTCACCATGCTCAACAGCAACAAGAAATCGCTGGCCATCAACACCAAGACTCCGGAGGGTCTCGAGGTCATGGAGAAGCTGATCCGCGGCGCCGACATCCTGGTGGAGAACTTCGCTCCCGGCGCGATGGATCGGATGGGCTTGTCCTGGGAACACATTCACGAGATCAACCCGCGTCTGATCTTCGGATCGGTCAAGGGATTCAACGACGAGTCCCCCTGGAAGGATCTGAAGGTCTACGAGAACGTCGCCCAGGCCGCCGGCGGTGCCGCATCCACCACCGGGTTCTGGGACGGCCCGCCGACGGTGAGTGCGGCGGCGCTCGGGGACAGCAACACCGGTATGCACCTGCTGATCGGGTTGTTGACAGCGCTGCTGGCTCGCGAGAAAACCGGCGTTGGACAGAAGGTCTCGGTGTCGATGCAGGACGCCGTACTGAACCTGTGCCGAGTGAAGCTGCGGGACCAGGAACGGCTCGAAGCGGTCGGATACCTGGAAGAGTATCCGCAGTACCCCAACGGCACGTTCGGTGACGCGGTGCCCCGCGGCGGCAATGCCGGCGGCGGCGGGCAGCCCGGCTGGGTGCTCAAATGCAAAGGCTGGCAGGATGATCCGAACGCCTACATCTACTTCACCATCCAGGAACAGAACTGGGCCAAGACGTGTGAGGCGCTGGGCAAGCCGCAGTGGGTGGACGACCCCGCCTACCGCACGGCGGCCGCCCGGCAACCACACCTTTTCGACATCTTCGCCGATATCGAGAAGTGGCTGTCCGACAAGACCAAATACGAAGCGGTCGACATCCTGCGCAGGTACGACGTGCCGTGCGCGCCGGTGCTCAGCATGAAGGAGATCGCCTACGATCCCGCCCTGCGCGCCAGTGGCACCGTCGTGGAGGTGGAGCAGGAGGGGCGCGGCAAGTTCCTGACCGTCGGCAGCCCGGTCAAGTTCTCCGATTTCACCCCGCAGATCACGGGTGCGCCACTGCTGGGTGAGCACAGCACCGAAGTGCTGACCGGCCTGGGCTACACCGACGAGCAGATCGCCGGGCTCAGCACCGCGGGGATCATCCGTGAAACCCACCTGGCGCAACGCTGATGTGGCAACACTTGGCGGATCTGCTGGCCGATGCGGCGCCGCAGTCGACGGCACTGATCGCCGGGGACGAGCGCGAGCAGATCACGTATGCCGAACTCGGGCAACGGGTTTCCGTCCGTGCCGCCGCGCTCACGCGCCAGGGGCTGCGCCCGGGTGAGGTGATCGGGATCCAGGGCCGCAACAGCGTCGACTATGTGGTGAACCTGTTGGCGGCCACCAGCGCCGGGATGGTGGCGGCCCCGTTGGATCCCGCGCTGCCGGACGAGGAGCGGCACCGCCGTCTCGACCTGGTGGGAGCACGGACCGTGCTGGCCGACGGGCAGGCCGCCGTCGGTGAACTCCGTGATGTGGCGGGGCCGGTGGGTCTGGGCGGGGACGACGCGCTGGTGATGCTGACCTCCGGGACGACCGGTACGCCGAAGATGGTGCCCTGGACCCACACCGGCCTGTCCGCCGGCGTTGCGGCGGTGGTCGACAGCTACGCGCTCAGCGCGGCCGATGCCACTGTGGCGGTGATGCCGTTGTTCCACGGGCACGGCCTGGTGGCGGCGCTGTTGGCCACCCTCACCGCCGGGGGAGCGGTCCTGCTGCCGAGCCACGGCAGGTTCACCGCGCACACGTTCGCCGACGACATGAGGGCCGCGGGAGCGACGTGGTACACCGCGGTGCCGACCATTCACCGGATAGTCCTGCAACGCGGTGATGTGCTGCCGGCGCTGAGGTTCATCCGCAGCTGCAGCGCGCCGCTGAGCCCGGATCTGGTCACCGAACTGGAAGCGCGGTTCGACACACAGGTGGTGGCGGCGTACGGGATGACCGAGACCACCCACCAGGCCAGTTCGGTGCGGCCCGGCGACGCGCTTCCGGTGCGTTTACACACCGTGGGAACGCCCGCGGGACTCGTCGCGCGCGTCGTCGGCAGCGACGGGAACGAGTGCGGCCCAGGTGAGTCAGGAGAGATCATGTTCTGCGGACCGACGGTGATGCGCGGGTATCTCGGGACACAGCCCGCGGATCCGTTCCGCGACGGCTGGCTGCGGACAGGCGATCTCGGCGTGCTGGACCTCGACGGCAACCTGGTGGTCACCGGGCGGATCAAGAACCTGATCAACCGCGGTGGCGAGAAGATCTCCCCGGAGCACGTCGAACAGGTCCTGTTGACCTTCCCCGGTATCGTCCAGGCCGCCGTGGTGGGGGTGCCCGACGACCTCTATGGCGAACAGGTGGCCGCAGCGGTGGTCACCCGCTCGTCGGCACCCGTCGACATGGCTGCACTCACCGAGTACTGCCGCAGCCTGCTGGCGCCGTTCGAGATCCCACAGCGCATCATGACGGTGGGTGAACTTCCTCTGACCGCGAAGAAGGACATCGACCGTGCCGCGGTGTCGCGCGGCCTGGCAACGGCGCTCAGCGGTCAGTAGGGCCCGCGGTCGGCACGTCGGGATCGTCGTCGGCAGGCGGCTCGGGATCACGCCACTCTTCGGCGCGACTGGAGCGATTGCCCTTGATGGTGCCCTGTAGCTCGGCTTTGAGCGAGTCGTCCTCGCGTGCACTGTGTTTGGAGCTTCCGCGTTCCATCATCGTCCCTCCTTGAGGGGATCGTGCCCGAGTGTCATCAGCCGGTAGCGCCAGTGCGCCTGACCGGCAGTGGGTTCCGGTTCGTCGCCGCGCTCGGCACGGATGCGGTCGACGACGTTGCGCATCACCCGGACGTCGTCGTCGGTCAGATCGGTCCGGCGTTTCTGCAGGATCGCCAGAACGTGTTTACCTGTTTCGCTACCGGCCTGGTCGGGCAATTCCTCGGCGTCCTCGGTGGCCGCACGGGTGCGCAACCACTCCGAGAGCTCCCGCGAGGTCATGTTCACAACGCGGTGGAATTCATCCCACAGTTCGCTGTCGACGTCCACGTGTGCGGACACGCGGCTCACCTCCCGTTTCGTCGGCGGTTTTTCGGTGGTCCCCAACGGCTACCCGTCTGGGCGCGATCGAATCCGGACATCCGATTGGGTGTCACCGATGCCGGGTATCAACCCCACGTGGACCTGAGCACCACCCTTGCGCGCCGCCCGCCAGGCGCCGACCCGGCGGGCGGTTGACGTGCTGCGCCGTCACCAGATCGCCCTACCGGTCGGCTATTTCGACGTGCATGCCGACAGCTGGCGCGACAGGGCGCCGGCCACCCGCCCCGTCGAGTGTGACCATCTGACGGTGGCGACGTACAACATCTGGTTCAACGATCTCTACGCCGCGCAACGCTACCGCGCCATCGCAGCTCTACTGTCCCGGGAACTGCCCGACGTCATGGTGTTCCAGGAAGTCACCGAGCAGGCGCTCGAGATCTTCCTCGCGCAGTCCTGGGTCAGGAAGCATTACGCGCGGGTGGCCATCACCGGCGGCGATCTGGGCCCGTACGGGATGCTTATGCTGTCGCGGCTGCCGATCCGGCGCGCCACCTACACCCGCCTGCCCACGCATCTGGCCCGGGGATATCTGAGCGCGCAGTTCGACGTCAACGGCGTGGCGCAGACCATCGTCTCGCTGCACCTGGAGAGCAGCAAGAAGGCGAAACGGCTGCGGGCGCGCCAACTGTGGTGTGTGTTCCGGGCTCTGCGCGGCGCGGACCACGTGATCATGCTCGGCGATTTCAACATGCGCGACGACGAGAACCATCTGCTGCGCCCCGAGTACCGTGACATCTGGCCTGTGCTGCGCCCCGATGATCCAGGGTTCACCGAGGACACCTCCATCAATCACATGCGCTACGACATGAAGAACAAGCATCGCCACGTGCGGTTCGACAGGGTGTTGGTCAAAGGGACGGCGTGGTCCCCGGACAGCATCGAACTGCTGGGCCGCGAACCGATTTCGCAGTCACTGCCCAGGATCTTCCCCTCGGATCATTTCGGTGTGCTGTGCCGCCTCGCCGCACAGCCGGTCACGAATGCGGCCAGCGGCCATCGCCCTTGGCGGCGCCGACTTCTCGCTGTCCGGGCTCACTGATGGTGGGTTTCCCCACCTGCGATTTTGGTGGTAGCCCCCATTGGCTCAGCCCGCCGGGTGCGGTGGACTGAAGAGATGACCGAACCGATCCGAGTCGGGCACATCGACCTGAGTTTCCACGACGCCGCGGCCTGGGAGGTCGAGCGCATACTGGCCGAACACGGCCACGCGATCGAGCGCTCGGCTGCCCCGCACGAGGAGATGTTCGCCCGGTTGCGCCGCGGTGACATCGACGTCCTGGTCGCAGCCTGGCTACCGCACAGCCACGGCCAGTACCTCGCCCCGTTCGCGCGTGAGGTCAGCATGATCACCGTGCTGTACGAGCCGTACTGCATCTGGGGTGTGCCCGACTACGTGCCCATGGATTACGTGGCCGAGATCGGGGACCTGAGGAAACCCGTTGCCCTGCAACAGATGGAACGGCTGATCCAGGGCATCAATCCCGGCGCCGGCATCAGCCGGTTCTCCGCGCGAGCGGTCGAGGAGTACGGTCTGGCGGAACACGGGTACGAGTTCCGCGCCGGTACCGAAGAGCAGTGCTTCGGCCGCTTCATCCGCGCGGTCGCCGAACAGCGCTGGGTGGTCGTCCCGCTGTGGCATCCGCAATGGCTGCACCACCGCTACCGGATTCGTGAGCTGGGTGATCCGAAAGGTGTTCTCGGGGGCCGAGATCAGGCGACGCTGGTGGTCCGCAAGGACGCCGAAGGGCGGATCGGCCTGGCGGCTCTGGATGAACTGCGCAGACTGCACCTCGGCAATGCCACGGTCAGCGAACTCGACGATCGTCTGCAGCGGGCGTCAGTGGTCGGGCGCTAGCGGGATCGAGACCGACAGGGTGGTCCCGTCGCCGGGTGGGCTGCTGACCGTGAGCTCACCCGACAGCGCGTTCACCCGGTCCTTGAGCCCGATGAGGCCGGAGCCGCCGCCGGCGTGGGCGCCGCCCACACCGTCATCGGTGATGGCCAGCTCCAGGTGTTCACCGTGGGCGCGGGCGTGCACGGTGACGAAGGAGGCCTGGGCGTACTTGGCGGTGTTGGTGAGTGCTTCGGCCACAACGTAATACGCGGCCACCTCCACCGAGTCGGGGATCTTGCCATCGATTTCCAGCGTCAACTCGACCGGCACGGGGGACCGTCGCGCCAGGGTCTTGATCGCGGGTCCCAGGCCGCCGCGGGACAGGATCGCCGGGTGGATGCCGCGGGACAGCTCCTGCAGGTCGGCGTACAACCCCGACAACGCCTCGACCACACCGCTGAGCTGGGCGCCCAGTTCCGGATTGTCGGCAGCCACGGACGCCTGCATGGCGCCGAGTTCGAGGCCGAGCGAGACGATGCGCTGTTGGGCGCCGTCGTGCAGGTCACGCTCGAAACCGCGCCGGGCCTGATCGGCCGCGGCGACGATACGGGCCCGGGAGGCCTTGAGTTCGGCGCGGGTCTCCGCATTCAGGATCGCCGTCGCCACCAGGTCGGCGAAATCGCAGACGCGCGCCTCGGTTTCGGGCGGCATCGACGTCGACCGGGTGGAGCCCACGATCAGCGCACCCCATACCCGGCCGTCCACGGTGACCGGAGCGCCCAGCCCCGAGGCGAGGCCCAGTTCGTGGATACGGGCCGCGATGGGGCCCAGGGCGCCGCTGTAGTCGTCCACGCGCGCCGGCCGGCCGGAGTCCTTGATCCGGATGGTCACGCTGTCACCCACCAGCGAGACACGTTCGCCGGGGGAGAAGCTGCGGTGCATATCGGTATCGGTACCGGCCAGCACTTGCGCCTCGCTGTCGGATTCGTACCGCACCAGCGTCACGTGCTCGGCCCGCAGGCCGCGTGCCAGTTCCGCCACGGCAACGGGGTAGATGTCGGTGGGGTCGGCGCCGCGGGCGACGAGTGTGGCGACGCGCCGCAACGCAGCCTGCTGCTCGGCCATGCTGCTGACAGCGGCGTTGATCTGCTCCCGGTCGCGAGCCGCGGACAACAGTGCGTCCAGCGACGGCACCAAGCGGCGCACGCGCTCGGTCTGTGCGTTCGACAGGGTCGCCGGTACCAGCAGACTGCCCACCGGGGCAGTCCCGTCGCTGAGCGCGACGACGTGGTGGCCGTCGCCGGTCAGTCCGGTTTCGGTGGTCAGCGTGGCGTACGGGATCTCCAGTACTTCGGCCATCCGGGCGCTGGCCGCCTCCAGTGCGGCCGGCAGGTCGGCGGCGCGCAACATGATGCGCGCCAACTCGGCGGACAGGTCGGCCTCGCGGCGACGTTGGTCGGCTTCCAGCGCCCGCAGCCGCGCCTGCCCGACCAGGACATTGGACAGCAGCGCAATGGTCAGGAACAGCAGACCCGCCGGGGCGAGGCTGCCACTGCCCTCCATGACGTGGAACCACACGTAGGCCAGCGTGCTGGCCAGCGAGGTGGCCAGGGCCAGGCCGAATCCCCAGCTCGCCGAGACCACCAGCACGCCGAGCAGGAAGACGGCACCGAAGGCGTTCTCCGGCGCCACCTGTTTGAGCAGGTGCACCAGCATGACCTCGGCGGCGATCAGGACCGCGGCGGTGGCCACGCCCGCCGTCAACGGCGGTGCGGTGGGGCGTAGGACCAATGCCAGCAAGCGGGTGCGTAGCGACCCGTCGGTGTGGTCCGGTGGCGTGATATCGCCTGGGCCGATGCTCATCACCCGCTGATCGTAAGGCCGAAGACAGTGCTCAGCACCGGTCCGGCCGGGGTTCGGCCAGATCTTCCCGGTAGCGGTAATGCCACCGCCGCAACGCTCTGACAATCTGGAAATGTGCGGCAACAAGGTGATCCGATGCGCTGTCTGATAGTCGACGACAGCGCCGCTTTCCGGGCGGCTGCGCGCAGCATGCTCGAACGGGCGGGGATCGACGTGGTGGGTATGGCCACCACCGAAGCCGAAGCGCTGAGCTGCAGCCAGGACCTGCAGCCCGACGTCATCCTGCTCGACATCGACCTGGGCGCCGAGAGCGGTTTCGACGTGGCCGAGGCCTTGCACCGGGCAGGCCCGCCGGAGCCGTCGGTGATCCTGATCTCGACACATTCGGAGCAGGATTTCGCCGACCTCATCGCCGACAGCCCGGCGCTGGGGTTCCTGCCGAAATTCTCGTTGTCGCCGGAATCGATCCGCAGGATGGTCAGCGGGAGTCGAGGTACATGATCACCGCGCGGACCCGGCGGTGATCATCGCCGGTCTCCGGCAGATCCAGCTTGGTCAGGATGCTGCGCACGTGCTTTTCCACGGTGCCTTCGGTGACCCAGAGCCGGCGGCCGATCCCGGCATTGGACAGTCCTTCGGCCATCAGCGTCAGGACCTCGTGTTCGCGGGTGCTCAGCGCCGCCAGGGGGTCATCGCGCCGACGGGCTGAGACGAGTTCCTGGACCAGCGCAGGGTCGACGATCGAGGCGCCCCCGGCGATCCGTCCCACCGTGTCGACGAAGTCGGCCACATCGGTGACCCGGGTCTTCAACAGGTAACCGATGGCGCGTCCGCCGGCCAGCAGCTCCATCGCATGGTCCACATCGACGTGCGCGGACAGCACCAGAATTGCGGTATCGGGGAACTCGGCTCGAATCACCTGCGCGGCATCGAGGCCTTCGCTGGTGTGCGTGGGCGGCATCCGGATGTCGGTGACCACGAGGTCGGGTTTGTGTGCCCGGACCACCGACAGCAGCGAATCGCTGTCGCCGGCCTGCCCGACGATCTCGAAGCCGGACCGTTCCAGCAGGCTGGCCAGTCCCTCGCGTAACAGGACGTCGTCGTCGGCGATCACGACCCGTACGTCACTCATGGCGGCCTCCTGCATCGAAGCGGTGTCGCCAGATTGTTCCATGCCCGTCGAGCCGTGCGCTGCTTCAGCGCTTCTGCGCGGCCAGCGTCAACGCCCTGACCACACTGTGCTTGCCCAGGTCGACCTTGAAGCCGTTCTGGCTCAGGGGTTTTGCCCCGCGTAATGCCGCCTCGGCCGCAGCGTGAAAAGCCTGGGGGCCCGGCGGCTGACCGATCAAGGCGTCTTCGGCGTCGCGAACGCGCCACGGGCCGGCCGCGACACCACCGAGAGCCAGTGCGGCCGCGCGGATCACACCGTCGTCGATCACCAGGCCCGCGGCCACCGATACCAGGGCGAAGGCGTAACTGTGCCGATCACGGACCTTGAGATACCACGAGTGCGCGGCGAACGGCGAGGGCGCCAGCTCGATACCGGTGATCAAGTCGCCGGGCCGCAACGTGTTGTCACGCTGCGGGGTGGTGCCGGGGAGCCGGAAGAAGTCTGCGATGGCAATGTTCCGTCGCCCGTCGGCACCGTGAATCTGAACGGTGGCGTCGAGTGCGGCCAGGGCGACGGCCATGTCGGAGGGGTGCACCGCCACACAGTCGTCGCCGGCGCCGAAGATGGCGTGTTCACGGTTGAACCCGTGCAGCGCCGCGCACCCGGAACCGGGCCGGCGTTTGTTGCAGGCGGCGAACGCGGGGTCCATGAAGTACGGGCACCGGGTGCGCTGGGTCAGGTTGCCGCCGGCGGTGGCCATGTTGCGCAGCTGGGTGGTCGCCCCGCTCAGGATGGCCTGCGACAGCATCGGGTACTGGGTGCGGATCAGCCGATGGTTGGCGACGGCGGAGTTGGTGACGCCCGCTTCGATGATGACGCCGCCGTCCGGGGTGGCGGTGATGGCGGACAGGTTCAGCTGCCGCAGGTCCACCAGAGTGTCGGGCTGCTCGACCCCGTTCTTCATCAGATCGAGGAGATTGGTGCCACCGGCGTAGTAGCGGCCACCGGTCTCGGTGACGCGGCGCACAGCGTCCTCGGGTGAGGTGGCGCGCTGGAAATCGAAGGTCTTCACTGCCGGCCGCTTTCGGCCACCGTGCTGATCGCGGCGACGATATTGGCATACGCACCGCACCGGCAGATGTTGCCCGCCATGCGTTCTCTGATCTCGCAGGCTGTCAAGGCGGCGGACCCGGATGCTTCGAACGAGGCCACGCTGAGGTCGCCCCGGGCGTGCTCACGCAGCATCGCATGCGCCGACATGATCTGCCCCGGAGTGCAATAGCCGCACTGGAATCCGTCCTGTTCCAGGAACGCCTCCTGCAGCGGATGCAACGTGTCACCGTCGGCGAGTCCCTCGATGGTCACCACCTCGGCTCCGTCCACGGACACCGCCAACGTCAGGCAGCTCACCACACGCTCCCCGTTCACCGCGACGGTGCAGGCGCCGCAGAGCCCGTGGTCACAGCCCTTCTTGGTGCCCGTCGAGGCGAGCCGCTCGCGCAGCACGTCCAGCAGGGTGGTGCGGACGTCGACCGCAAGGTCGTGTCTGTGGCCGTTCACGGTCAGTTCGATGTTCATCGGACATCCGGGGATGGGTAGGGAATCATCAGGTCCTCCAGTGTGATCGGAAGGTCACGCACCCGCTTTCCGGTGGCGTGAAAGACTGCGTTGGCTATCGCGGCGGGGACACCGCAGGCGCCGATCTCGCCGATACCGCGCACGCCCACCGGGTCGAGGCCGTAGTCGGGAGTGTCGACGAAGGTGATGTCGAAGTCGGGACGGTCGGCGTGGGTGGGTACGTAGTACTCGCCGATGAGCTGTGACGAATTCTTGTCGTAGGGAACGCTTTCCAGCAATGCCATGCCGAGACCGAACGTGATGCCGCCCATCACCTGATTGCGTGCCAGCTTGGGGTTGAGCACCCGCCCGCAGTCCATCACGGCCACCCAGCGGGTCACCGTCGCACGGCCGAGCTGCTCGTCGACTTCGACCTCGCAGAAATGTGCACCGAAGGACTGCGAGACCCCGCCGGCGCCGCCGTCGGGTGTGCTGGTGACGGTGAAGTCGAGTTCCTCGCCGGCCTCGGCGCGCCTGCGCCATTCCTGCGCCGCCTGCAGTACCGCCGAACCCACAGTGGCGCTGGTCTGGGAGGCGCCGCTATAGGGTGCATCCGGGAAATGCGAGTCGCCGGAGACGAATTCGACGCGTTCGAGCCCAAACCCGGTGGCGTCGGCGGCGATCTGGGTCATCACGGTGCGTACGCCGGTGCCCACTTCGTGGGTGGCCGACGCGAACCGTACCCGCCCATCGGCCAGCGTGCTCACCCGGCACGACGCCGGCATCCGGCGGCCGGGATAGGTGGCGGTGGCCATTCCCCACCCGACCTGGGTGCCGTTGCGCTGCAACGCACGCGATGTCAGGGGTCGATCCTGCCAGCCGAAGCGGGCGGCGCCCGCGTGATAGCAGTCGAGCAGGTGGGCGCCCGACCACCTCTGGCCGGTGGTCTGGTCGTGGTCGGCATGATTGCGGATGCGCAGTGCCAGCGGATCGACTCCGGCCTCGACGGCCAACTCGTCCATGGCCACCTCGAGGGCGAACAGCCCCGGTGCCTCGCCCGGCCCGCGCATGAAACACGGCGTCGGCGCGTTGATCGGCTGGGTGCGGTGTGACACCACCAGATGCGGTGACCGGTACAGGAATCGGCTCGACAACCCCGCCGGCTCGCAGAAGTGCGCGACGGTGGAGGTCTCCGTCTCGGTGTGGTGTTCGGTGCTCAGGATGTGCCCGGCCGCATCGGCGGCCAACACCAGGTCCTGCGCGGTGCGCGGCCGGTGCCCGGTGGAGGAGAACATCTGATTGCGTGTCAGTACCAGCTTGACGGGCCGCCCGACTTCGCGGGCCGCAACGGCGGTCAGGGCGACGTGCATCCACAGGAAGCTCTTGGAGCCGAACGCGCCACCGACCAACGGCGACAGAATGCGGATGTGGTCTTCGGGCATATCGAGATAGGCTGCGAGGACGCGTCTTTCGCCGGTGATCCACCGGGTGGTGTCGTGCAGGATGAGGTGGTCGCCGTCCCACTGCGCGATGGTGGCCGACAGTTCGATCGGGTAGTGGGCGTTGATCGGTGTCGTGTAGTGCGACGCGACCCGGTGCGCGGCCTCGGAGGGGGCAGCCCCGCGCTGGTCCTGCAGCTTCTCGTCCTCGAGTTTGACGAAGTGATCCGGTAGGTAGCTGTCGCGCCGGATCCGGCCGTCGTCGCCATCGGTACCCGGCCCGTAACGCAGGTCGAACAGGGAAGCGGCGTAGGTGGCCGTCTCCCAGGTGTCGGCGACCACCATCGCCATGTGCTGGCCGACGTGCACCACGGTCAGATCCGACAGCGGCGGCCTGCGTTCGATGGGCAGGTCCCAGGTGAGCTCCCGCGGTGGCTCGTGCAGCGCAGGACAATTCAGCGGGGTGAGGACGTGCAGCACACCTGGGACGGCTGCGGCGCGGCCGGAGCTGGCGCGAAGCGACGCGGCGGTGACCACACCACGTGGCACGTCGGCCTGCACCAGCACGGCGTAGGTCAGTCCGGCCACCGGCGTGTCCGCTGTGTAGCGGGCGTGGCCGGTGACCTTCGCCTTGCCCTCCACGCGGTCGATCGGTTCTCCGATCACCGTTGTCAACCCTTCAGGAAGGACAGCACGTCAGCGTTGATGACGTCCGCGTGCGTCGTGGGCATGCCATGCGGTAAACCCTGGTACGTCTTGAGGATTCCGTTCTGGAGCAGCTTCGCCGACTTGGGGCCCGAGGCCACGTACGGCACGATCTGATCGTCCTCACTGTGCATCACCAGGGTGGGCACGGAGATCTGCTTCAGGTCTTCGGTGAAGTCGGTCTGCGAGAACGCCACGATGCCGTCGTAATGGGCTTTGGCGCCTCCCATCATGCCCTGGCGCCACCAGTTGGCGATGATCGCCTCGTGTTCGTCAGAGGATTCACCGTTGAAGTTGTAGAACGGCCCGGTCGGCAGGGCTCGGTAGAACACCGAACGGTTGGCGGCCAACTGTGCCTGCAGGTCGTCGAACACCGACTTGGGCAGGCCTTCGGGGTTGGCGTCGGTCTGCACCATCAGGGGCGGAACCGCGCTGATGAGAACAGCTTTCGATACCCGGTCCTCGCCGTGGCGGGCCAGGTAACGCACCACCTCACCGCCGCCGGTGGAGTGGCCGATGTGAATGGCGTCGCGCAGGTCGAGCGCGGAGGTGAGGGCGGCCAGATCGTCGGCGTAGTGATCGAGGTCGTGGCCGTCGGCGCCCTGGGTCGAGCGGCCGTGCCCGCGGCGGTCGTGGGCGATCACCCGGTAACCCTGGGACAGGAAGAACAGCATCTGGTTGTCCCAGTCATCACTGGACAGCGGCCAGCCGTGGCTGAAGACGATGGGCTGGCCGGTGCCCCAGTCCTTGTAGAAGATGTCGATGCCGTCAGGTGTTCTCACGGTGGAGGAAGTGATGGTAGGCATGCCGACCACCTTGCTCGGTCAGCATCCCGGCGTCGTCAACGCCAGCCGCCAACCTGACTACCTGCTAGCCGGTAGTCGTCAATCGTCGCCGGCGGCGACCAGCGACTGCAGCGTCACCTTGGGGTTGTCGCGCTGGAAACCTTCGAGCCGCCATTTGGTGGAGAACAGTGCGAGCATCACCCCGTCGCTGCGGGTGAGTACCTCGGCCGACGGTTGTCTGTTCACGAAGTCGGCATCGGCCGGGTCGACCGCGCGGGCCACCTGATACGGCAGCGGTTCGAGCGCGATCGGTGCGGACAGCTCGGTCGCCATCCGATGGGTGGCCACCTCGAACTGCATGGGTCCGACCGCGGCCAGCACAGGGGACTGGTCACCGCGCCGGTCGGAGCGCAGCACCTGGACCACCCCCTCCTGCTCCAGCTGCTCGATACCCTTGCGGAACTGCTTGTGTTTGCTGGGGTCCGTGCCGCGGGCCACCGCGAAGTGTTCGGGGGAGAAGCTGGGAATCGGCGGGTAGTGCACCGGGACATCGCGGTACAACGTGTCACCAGGGCGCAGTGCCGCGGCGTTCGCGAGCCCGATGACGTCACCGGGCCACGCACTGTCGAGCGTGGAGCGGTTCTGCCCGAACACCGACTGGGCGTACTTGGTGACGAACGGCTTGCCGGTGGCGGCGTGGGTCAGCACGTCACCGCGCTGGAAGGTGCCCGAGCACACCCGCGCGTAGGCGATGCGGTCGCGGTGGGCGGAGTCCATGCCGGCCTGCACCTTGAACACGAAGGCGCTGAACGGGGACTCCGGCGAACGCCGGTTGCCGTCGACGTCCAGCGCACCCGACGGCGACGGGGCCAGCTGCACCAGCACGTCCAGCAGCTGGTTGACGCCGAAGTTCAGGGCCGCGGAGGTGAACAGCACCGGAGTGGAGCTGCCGCCCAGGAAGGACGCCTCGTCGTAGTCGGCGTCGTCGGCCTCGAGCAGTTCGGATTCCTCGACCGCGGTGTCCCAGTCGATGCCCGCGGCGTCGTGTGCGCGGTCCGGTGTGATGTGTTCCTCGGGTGCGGCGGTGGCACCGCCGGCGGTGCGGGTGAAGCGGATGAAATTGCCGGTGCGCCGGTCGAGCACGCCCTTGAAGTCTCCGGCGATACCGACCGGCCACGTCAGCGGCGTGGTCTTCAGGCCGATGCGCTCGTTGATCTCGTCCATCAGTTCCAGGGCGTGCCGGCCCGGGCGGTCCCACTTGTTGATGACCGTGATGATCGGGATGCCCCGGTGTTTGCACACCTGGAACAGTTTGAGGGTCTGCGGCTCCAGGCCCTTGGCGGCGTCGATGAGCATCACCGCGCAGTCCACCGCCGACAGCACCCGGTAGGTGTCCTCGGAGAAGTCGGCGTGACCAGGGGTGTCCAGCAGGTTGATCACGCAGTCCTGGCCGTTGGTGGAGTACGGGAACTGCAGCGCCGTGGACGTGATGGAGATGCCACGGGCCTTCTCCATGTCCATCCAGTCGGAAACGGTGGACCGGCGACCGGCCTTGCCGTGGATGGCGCCGGCCTCGGTGATGATCCGGGCGTGCAACACCAACGCTTCGGTCAGCGTCGACTTACCCGCGTCGGGGTGGCTGATTACTGCGAAGGTCCGACGACGACGCGCTTCGGCGGAGACATGGTTGAAATTCGTCCCGTCGGCGGTCGTCCGGACACCAGGGACGTTCTCGCTCATTGCGACGACGATGCTACCCGTCAAAGGCCGCTGTCCGAGCCTCCGGGAGGACGAGCGCGCAAGAGCTCGGCGCCGTGGATGGCGTCCCGGACCGAGCCCTCTGCGGAGCTGTCGGCCACGAACACCATCTCGTCACCGGCTTCGAGCACGTAATCGGCCGCGGGAAGAATGACCTCGCTGCCCCGCAGCACCGTGACCAGGGCGGTGTTCTCCGGCAGTTCCAGCATGCCAACCCGGGCACCGACAAGCGGGTTGTCGTCGGGCAGGGTCAGTTTGGTCAGCTCGGCCTGGCCTTCGCGGAAACCCATCAGGCGCACCAGGTGGCCGACGTCGATCGCACCCTCCACCCCCGCCACCAGCGCCCCGGGAGTGGATACGGCCACGTCGATACCCCAGGCCTGGCTGAACAACCATTCGTTGCGGACCTCGTTGATCCGGGCCACCACCCGGGACACGCCGAACTCGGTCTTGGCCAGTAGGCCGACCACCAGATTCGCTTTGTCGTCACCGGTGGCCGCGATCAGCACGTCGCACGTCTGCGCGCCGGCCTCCTCGAGAGTGGACAGCTCGCACGCGTCGCCCATGAGCCATTCGGCCGCCGCCACTGCCGGCGGGTCGAACCGGCGGCGCTCCTTCTCGATCAACAGCACCTTGTGGCCGTAGTCCAGGAGTTCGCGCGCGACGGAGCGACCGACGTTGCCTGCCCCGGCAACAGCGATCCGCAGTTTCCGCGCTGCCACCTGGTTATCTTCGCGCACTTCACGCGCGGCCGCGCAGTCCCTGTGCTGATTTACTGGGCACGCATCGAAGCGCCATCTGACAGCGGCCCGACAGGACTGACATTGACTTTGCAGCAGCTGTACCTGGCATTGCTGATCGGCGGGCTGGTCCTGCTGTTCAGCATCGTCGGTACGCGGGTGGCGACCCGGGTGGGTTTTCCGGCCCTGCTGTTCTTCCTGCTGGTCGGTGTGCTGCTCGGCGAGGACATCCTCGGCCTGGACTTCGATAACGCCGAGCTGGCCCGCAATGTCGGAACCGTCGCGCTGGCGGTCATCCTGGTCGAAGGCGGTTTGACCACCCGGTTCAGCGACATCCGCAGAGTGCTGGCACCGGCGGGAATGCTGGCGACGGTCGGGGTGGTGGTCAGTACCGTGATCACCGCGACCGGGGCACATGTGTTGCTGCGGATGGACTGGCAGCTGGCGTTGCTGCTGGGCGCCATCGTGTCCTCGACCGACGCCGCGGCGGTGTTCTCGGTGCTGCGGATGATCCCGCTGCCCAGCCGGGTGGCCGGGCTGCTGGAAGCCGAGTCCGGCTTCAACGACGCGCCCGCCGTCATCCTGGTGCTGATGTTCAGCGTCGTGCCGTTCGTCTTCGAACCCGACGGGGCGGCCTTCGATCTGGTGTACGAGCTGGGTGCCGGTGCTGCCGTCGGGCTGGCGTGCGGTGCCGTGGGTGCCACGCTGATCCGCCGCGTCGCCCTGCCGGCGTCCGGGCTCTATCCCATCGCGATCTTCGGGCTGGGCATGGTGGCGTTCGCCGCCGCGGGCAGCCTGCACGCCAGCGGATTCCTGGCGGCCTACCTGGCCGCGGTGGTGCTGGCCAACAGCGGATTGCCGCACCGGTCGGCCACCCGGTCCTTCGCCGAAGGGCTCGGTTGGCTGGCGCAGATCGGGCTGTTCGTGATCCTGGGCCTGCTGATCGATCCCAGTGAACTGCTGCCCGACGTCGTTCCGGCGATCGTGATCGGCCTGGTGCTGCTGTTCGTGGCGCGACCGGTGTCGGTGGTGGTGTCGCTGCTCGGGTTCACCATTCCCTGGCGCGAGCAGTTCTTCTTGTCCTGCGCCGGTCTGCGCGGCGCCGTCCCCATCGTGTTGACGACGTTTCCCATCGTCGCCGGCGTGCCCGACAGTTACCGGCTGCTCAACATCGTGTTCGTCCTGGTGGTGGTGTTCACGCTGATCCAGGGCCCGAGCCTGCGCCCGGTGGCGCAGGGCTTGGGCCTGATCTCCCGCGTCTCCACCCGGGAGATCCAGGTGGAGGCGGCACCGCTGGACGTGTTGGACGCCGAACTGCTCACCATGACCGTGCAGCCGGAATCGCGGCTGCACAACGTCACCGTGCTCGAACTGCGGCTGCCGGATCCCAGCGTGATCACGCTGATCATCCGCGACGGGCACACGTTCGTGCCACTCCCCGATACGCGGATCGAGACCGGTGACGAGTTGCTGATCGTCACCACCAGCAAGACCCGGGCTGCCGCAGAGCGACGCCTCAGGGCGGTCAGCCGCCGGGGCAAGCTCGCCTACTGGTTCGACGAGTACGGCGAGCGTGAGTAACGACGGGCCTGCTCCATCAGCGCGGCGGCCGGCGCGGTGAGGTGCCTGCCCCGGCTGACAGCGGCCACGTGCAGATAGGACTCCGGGACGATGCGTTGTACGCGGGCTCCGGCGCGGCGCGCGGATTCGGTCCAGGCCGACGGCATGACCGCACGGCCCAGACCGTTGAGCACCATCGGCAGGATCGAGGTGCGGTGCGCGATCTCGGCGGCGATGGTGATCCGGGTGCCCTCGGCGATCACCTCGTCGACCAGCGCACGCATCAGCGAACCGCGCTGCGAGACGATCAGCCGGCAACCGTCGAGCTCGTCGCGGCGCACGGTGGGCCCCGGGCTCACAGGATCATCCGGGCCCGAAATCAGCACCAGCGCCTGGCTTTCCAGCGCAATCACGGTCAAGTCGGGGGCCCGGGTGGGTTCCGGGGAACCCAGGACACCGATCTCACAGGCTCCGCTGCGGACGCTGTCCAGGATCTCCTCCGGGGTGAAGCCGGCTTCGGCGTTGATGGTCACGTCGGGATGCTCTCGCGCGAACTCGGTCAAGATGGTGGTCAGCGGTTCCATGCCCGGTGACGGCATGGTGATCAGGTCCACCCGGCCACCGCGCAGCCCCCGGAGTTCACGGATCGCCGCATCGGCCTCGTCGACGTCGCGCAGGACCGTGCGGGCCGGGCCCACCAGCGCCTTGCCCGCCTCGCTGAGCACCACACCGCGTCCCACCCGGTGGAACAGCGGGGTACCGAGTTCGCGCTCGAAACCGGCGATGGCCTGAGACAGCGACGGCTGCGCCACCATCAGCTGTTCCGCGGCCCTGCTGAAACCACCGTGGTCCACCACGGCGAGGAAGAACTTGAGTTGGCGAACGTCCACGAGCAGACCCTCTCAGCTGCGTCGATAGGGCCAGCCTATACCCCGGATCGCACTTTGGTCTTGGACGCTCGCCCCCACTGTGACTGCTAATGGGATCTACGCGCTGTGTGACGCGCACAACAATGGATTCAGGGAGAGAACAGATGGCAGATCAGGTTTTCAGCATCGCGGCGATTCCGGCCGACGGCGTGGGGAAAGAGGTGGTGGCCGCGGGGCGACGCGTGCTCGACGCGCTGGCCGACCAGTCACAGGGCCGCTTCGCCTTCGCATGGACCGAATTCCCTTGGGGCTGTGAGTATTACGCGCAGACCGGCATGATGATGGCCGACGACGGGCTGGACACCCTGAAATCCTTCGACGCCATCTACTTCGGTGCGGTCGGCTGGCGCAACGTGCCCGACCACGTCAGCCTGTGGGGGCTGCGGCTGAACATCACCCAGAACTTCGACCAGTGGGCCAACGTCCGCCCGGTCAGGTTCCTGCCCGGAGTGGTGTCCCCGCTGCGCAAGGCCGATGACACCGAACTCGACTGGGTGGTCGTCCGGGAGAACAGCGAAGGCGAATACGCCGGGCTCGGTGGCCGCAACCTCAGCGGGCGCGGACCGGGCAACGAGGTGGCGCTGCAAACCGCGCTGTTCACCGAAAAGGGCTGCGAGCGGATCATGCGGTTCGCGTTCGACCTGGCCCGGACCCGCCGCGTCAAGAAGGTCTCCAGTGTCACCAAATCCAACGCGCAGCAGTACGGCATGGTGCTCTGGGACGAGGTATTCGCCAGGGTGGCAGCCGACTACCCCGACGTCGAGACCGAGAGCGTCCTGGTGGACGCGATGAGCGCGAAGTTCATCCTGCATCCCGAAGAACTGTCGGTGGTGGTGGCCTCGAACCTCAACGCCGACATCCTGTCCGACCTGGGTTCGGCGCTGGCAGGCAGCCTCGGCGTGGCCGCGAGTGCGAACCTCAACCCCGAGCGCCGCTTCCCGAGCATGTTCGAGCCCGTTCACGGGTCAGCCCCCGACATCGCCGGCCGTGGCGTGAGCAACCCTGTCGGCGCCATCGCCAGCGCCGCACTGATGCTGGATCACTTCGGTCTGCACGACGAAGCCCGCCGTGTCGAGGCGGCCATCGAGATCGCCACGGGCAACGGGGTGTTGACGCGTGACATCGGCGGCACCGCCGACACCGACACCATGACCGATGCCATTGTCGCCGCCCTCACTCCTGCCCTCACGCACGCCTGATCGGGAAGGTTGACACCATGATCGACATCGACCCGGCGGATACGCCGGCACGTGAGAAGAAGCGGTGGTACCGGCAGCTGTATTTCTGGGTGCTGATCGCCATCGTCGCCGGCGTCCTGGTCGGATGGCTCTCGCCATCCACCGGCGAGGCCATGGAGCCCATCGGCACCACGTTCATCACGGCGATGAAGATGCTGATCTGCCCGATCGTCTTCCTGACGATCGTCGGCGGTATCGCCAGCGTCGCCGACCTGAAAAAGGTTGGCATGACTGGTATCAAAGCGCTGACCTACTTCCAGGTGGGCACCATCCTCGCGATGGTCACCGGTCTGGTGGCCATCAACCTGTTCCGGCTCGGCGACGGGGTGAACGCCAACCCCGACACCATCGAGGCCAGTGAATCCGCGCAGAAACTCATCACCGCGGGCGAAGAGAAACAATGGTGGGAGTTCATCACCCATCTGGTGCCCGACAGTGTGTTCGGTCCGTTCGTCGAGGGCGACATCCTGCAGGTGATCTTCCTGGCGGTGATCTTCGGTGTGGCGCTGAACGCCGTCGGCCAGATCGGTGGACCCGTGCTGGATGCGGTGAACCGGCTGACGGCCATCGTGTTCAAGGTGCTGGGCTACATCATGAAACTGGCTCCCCTGGGCGCGTTCGGGGCCATGGCCTACGCCATCGGCAAGTACGGAGTCTCGACACTGACCAGCCTGGGCAGCCTGATCCTGCTGTTCTACGTGACCTCCGCCCTGTTCGTGTTCGTGGTGCTCGGCTCCGTGATGGCGTACCTGCGGCTCAACATCTTCCACATGCTCCGGTATCTCAAGGAGGAGCTGCTGCTGATCCTGGGGACCTCCACCGCCGAACCGGCGCTGCCTGCCCTGATGCGCAAGCTCGAGCACGCCGGTGTCAGCAAGCCGACGGTGGGCCTGGTGGTGCCCACCGGCTACAGCTTCAACCTCGACGGCGCAGCCATCTATCTGTCGCTGGCAGCGCTGTACATCGCCCAGGCCACCAACACCGATCTGTCGATCGGCCAGCAGATCGGTCTGCTCGCCGTCATGTTGTTGACCTCCAAGGGTGCCGCCGGGGTGGCCGGTGGTGGATTCATCGCTCTCACAGCCACATTGAGCACCTTGGGCACCATCCCGGCCATCGGTATCATGCTGGTGTTCGGCATCGACAAGTTCATGTCGGAGTGCCGTGCGCTGGTCAACTTCATCGGCAACGCCGTCGCGACGCTGTTCGTCGCCAAGTGGAACGGTGAGGTCGACATCGACCGGGCGCGAAAGGTGTTCGCCGGCAAAGACGTTCCGCCGCTGCGCAGCGACCCTACTGAGCCTGCGGCCCCACAGCAGGTGACCGCGCCTCACAACGCACCGGTGTTGGCGAGTACCACGAAGTGAGCACCGTGCTGATCGCGCCGGACAAGTTCAAGGGCAGCCTGACGGCCTCGGAGGTCGCCGACACCCTGGCCGAAGGGTTCGCCGCGGCCGGCATGGACGTCCTCACCCTGCCACTGGCAGACGGCGGCGACGGGAGCGTCGCCGCCGCTCTGGCCGCCGGTTTCGCCGCTCACGAGGTCATCGTGGAGTCCGCGCTCGGAACCCCTCATCGCAGTGTCATCGCCGTCCGCGGTGACACCGCGGTGGTGGAGGTGGCCAACACGTGCGGGCTGGCAACGCTGCCGCAGGGGCGACTGGCACCGCTGGATGCCTCGAGTCGCGGCTTCGGGCAGGCGATTCGGAGCGCGATCGAACTCGGCGTGCACCGGGTCGTGCTGGCACTCGGCGGCAGCGCCAGCAGTGACGCCGGTATCGGCATGCTGGCAGCGCTTGGATGTGAATTCCTGAACGTCGGCGGGGAAGTGCTGGTGGCCTCGGCGCGCAACCTGGCGGCCATCCACACCGTCAGGTGGGGGAGCGCCAGGCCCGCCGTGGAGCTGGTGGTGGCCGGCGATGTGATCAACCCACTGTCCGGCCCGTCCGGTGCGGCCGCGGTGTACGGCCCTCAGAAAGGGGCTTCCCAGGCCGAGATCGACGCGCTCGAAACCGGATACGACACCCTGATTCAGGCGTTTCACCGTTCGGGCTGGACCGACGCGGCGGCGGTTGCGGAGCTGTCCGGGGCGGGTACGGCCGGGGGATGTGGTTTCGCGGCAGCGCTGCTGGGCGCCCGGATCGTCTCCGGGGCGCACTTCTTCCTCGACCTACTGGGCTTCGAGACCCTGTGCGAGGATGCCGATCTGGTGATCACCGGGGAGGGGAGACTGGACGGTCAGACGCTGTGCGGCAAATTGCCCGCCGCGGTGGCCGCTCGGGCCTTCCCCACGCCGGTGCTCGCCGTCGTCGGTAGAAACGACCTCGACGAGGGTGTGTCTTCACCGTTCGTCGACATCCTTGCTGTGGAGCACTTTTCACAGCAGAGCACCGCGCACGATCCCGTAGCGACCCGTCATACCCTGCGCCTGATCGCCGAGACCGTAGCATGTGCCGGTGAGTGTCCGCTGGCGTGAGCGAAGTGCCCTGGTCCGTGTCCTGCGTCTGTGGCGCACCAGGCGTCCACGGACGTTTCGGGAGAAGGTGCGTTACAAGATGCTCCGCGACCGCCGGCAGCTGGTGGTGACGTTCGCGGACAAAGCGGCGGTGCGCGCCTACGTCGCCGCCGCCGTCGGGGAGCACTACCTGCCGCGGGTGTACGCCGTCGTCGATGATCCCGCGGCGCTGCGCGAGGTGGACCTGCCCGAGTCCTACGTGGTCAAGCCCACCCACGGCAGCGGAGCCGCCATCGTGGTGTCCGACCGTGCCGATGCGCAGGCCCGGTTGTCCCGGGAGCCGGGAAGCTGGGTGTATCAGCATGTCCGGCCCGAGTTCGCGCCTCGGGAGGACATCATCAGGATCGCGCGCGGCTGGGTGACCCAGCTCTACGGCCAGGGCCCCAACCGGGAATGGGTGTACGGGCAGATTCCCCGCCGCATCATCGTCGAGGAGATGCTCGCCGGACCCGACGGGACGGTCCCCGACGACTACAAATTCTTCGTCTTCCACGGCAAGTGCGCCTTCGTGCAGGTGGACAGTGGGCGGTTCGGCCGGCGCACCCAGGATTTCTTCCAGCCCGACTGGCGGCATCTTCCGCTGAGGGGAGGCCTGCCGTGGGCGGATCCGGAGCCTTCCCGGCCTGCCTGCCTGGCCGAGATGATCGACATCGCGCAGCGATTGGGCGCAGACACCGATTTCGTGCGCGTCGACCTGTATGCGGTTCCGGACGGCGCAGACAATCGTGTCGTCTTCGGTGAGTTGACCAGCTTCCCCGCGGGCGGGGACAGCCCATTCGATCCCGAATCGTTCGACGAGGTGTTCGGCCGTCCCTGGTCGGTGCCCCGGCGCTACCGCGAACGTTAGTCTGAACGGTATGAGCGTTCCCGTGGGATACCTGGCGTCGATATCCATCGACTGTCCGAATCCGGATGCCCTGGTGCGGTTTTACTGCGACTTACTGGGTCTGGAGGAGTTTTTCGCCACTCCGGACCGGGGCGTCATCTCACTGTCCGGTGCTGGTCCGATGGTCACCCTGATGCGGGTCGACGAGTACCAGGCGCCGTCATGGCCGAACGGGCCGCAGCACAAGCAGATGCATCTCGACCTCGCAGTCGATGACCTGGAACAGGCGGTGGCGGCGGCGAAAGCCATCGGTGCGGTCGAGGCCGAGGTCCAGGCGGCACCCGAGCAGTGGCGGGTACTGCTCGACCCGGTGGGGCACCCGTTCTGTCTGAGTACGGTCCGACCGGACTGAAAGATCAAGTGCCGCAGAACGTCCGGTAGTTCACGAAATCATCCGGCGCCGGCTCGGCGTAGCGTTCCAGTCCCGGCCGCTGGTTGTAGGGTGCGCTGAGCGCGACCAGCAACCGTTCCATCGGTGCGGTGTCACCTGCGGTTGCCGCCGCCAGCGCCTCCTCGACCAGATGATTGCGCGGGATGTAGAGGGGGTTGACCCGATCCATCGACTCGGCGTCGGGTCCCAGGGCGCGCCAGCGGTCCAGCCACGCATCGACAGTGGCCAAGTCCACGAACAAGCCGCGGGACGGTTCGTTGTCGCCGCGGGCGGCGGCGCTCAGGTGACGGAAGAACGACGTGAAGTCGACCCGACTCTGCGTCAGCTGTGCGAGCAGATCGGTGATGAGACTTGCCACGAGGTCATCCGGAAGACCCTCGGCCAGACCGAGTTTGGCACGCATGCCCGTCGACCACGCGGATTCGTAGCGCGCCCGGAAACCGGTGAGGGAGTTCTGGGCGATGGTGATCGCCTCATCGGGTTCCTCGGCCAGCAGCGGCAACAGCGTCTCGGCGAACCGCGCCAGGTTCCAGCCGATGATCGCCGGCTGATTGCCGTAGGCGTAGCGCCCCCACTGATCGATCGAGCTGAACACCGTCTCCGGGGCGTAGGCCTCCATGAATGCGCACGGGCCGTAGTCGATGGTCTCGCCGGAGATGGTGGTGTTGTCGGTGTTCATCACACCGTGGATGAAGCCGACCATCATCCACTGGGCCACGAGTGCGGCCTGAACGTCGATCACCGCATCGAACAAGGCCAGGTAGGGGTTGTCGGCCTGTGCGGCCGCCGGGTGGTGCCGGGTGATCGCATGGTCGGCGAGGCGGCGCACCAGCCCGAGATCACCGGTCAACGCCGCGTACTGAAAGCTGCCCACCCGCAGGTGACTGCTCGCCACCCGGGCCAGCACCGCGCCGGGCTGCACGGTCTCCCGTTGCACCGGCCGGCCCGTCGCCACCACCGCCAACGACCGGGTGGTCGGAATTCCCAAGGCGTGCATGGCTTCACTGACGATGTACTCGCGCAGCATGGGACCCACCACGGCCAACCCGTCGCCGCCGCGCGCGAACGGCGTGCGGCCCGAGCCCTTCAGATGAAGGTCACGCTCGCGGTCGTCCTGGCCGCGCAGTTCCCCGAGTAACAGCGCCCGGCCGTCCCCCAGCCGTGGCTGCAGATTGCCGAACTGGTGGCCGGCGTATGCCTGCGCCACCGGCGCGGCGTTCGAGGGCACCGCGGCACCCACCAGAAACCCCAGCCCGTCCTGGCTGCGCAGCCAGTCGGGATCCAGACCCAGGTCCACGGCCAGGGCATCGTTGACCACGAGTAGCTGCGGGTGCGGTGCGGGTTCAGCCTGCCAGCGAACCGCCATTTCCGGCAGCTCGCGGGCGAAGCGGTCATCGAGGGTGACCGGGATGACGCCGGTGCCCGGCTGAACTGTCATGCCAGCACCGGCCCTTCGACAGGAGCTTCGACCAGAAGCGACATCCCGTGATGCGCGGGCATCTCCACGGCGAAGCTGTGCAGGTCATCGACACTGGCGATGTGCTTGCCGGTGAACATGTCCGACACGGTGGAACCGGGCGGCAGCGTCTCGGAACGGACCGAGCCAGAGACCTCTTCGTTGGCGAAGTTGAGCACCGTCAGCTGATAGCGACCCTCCCCGGCCAGTTCGTGTACCAGCACGAGCATGCCGCGGTGGGCCACTTCCGGGATGTCGACCTGCCGGCTGGTCGCGATGCCGTAGTGCGAACGCACCCGCAGGATGGCCTGCAGCTGGCGCAGGAAGCTGGTCTCGTCGGCCAGCTGCTCCGGGATGGAACCGTAAAGGCTTCTGCCGCGCGGCATTCCGGCCGACGACTGGGTGGCGTCGGGGTTGACACCCATCAGATCGTGCGCGGCGCGGTTGATCCACCGGGTGTCACCGCCCTGCAGCAGCTGCGAGACCTGGGAGGTGGGTAGCGTGAGCATGCCGCACATGTCCCAGCCCGACAGTGCGAAAACACCCGGCTGCAACGCGTTGAACATCGCCAGCAGCAGGTGGGCCCGACGGACGTGGTCCACCACCACGGGGTCGTCGATCCGGTCCAGATCAGAGATACCCAGGGCCGCCGCGATCACGGTGGCCGTGGTGCAGGCGATTCCGTTGGTGGTGAAAACCAGGTTGTACGAGGCATTTTCACCGGTGAGGTGCTGGGTGAGATCGGCGCGTACGGAGGCACCGAGCTCTTCGCCGGTGATCTCCGAACCCTTGTAGGTGAAGTGGTCGTCGCGGTGCCCGTGCGACCAGTGCAGCAGCTCGTAGGTGAGCTCGTCGTGGTTCTGCAGTGCATGCACCAGTGACGCCGGGTCCACGCCCAGTTCGAGGGTGGTGCGCAGACACAGGCGCAGGAATTCGGTGTCCGCGGTGGCCAGGGCGTGGTGATAGGCGGGCCGGTTGACGAAGTCATAGGAGAGGTCGGCGCCGGCTTCACCGATCTCACGGATGTCGTCGATGGTGAGGTTGAGCTCCTGGAACGTGAAACCGCCCACCTTGCGCACCATGCTGGCGATCAGGTGATTGGCCGCCTCCGACAACGGGTGGCCTTCCGACCAGGCGGTGCTGTCCTCGGCTGCCGTCTTCTCCGCGCCGAGGAAACCGTTGGCGTCCAGGCGCAGACCGCCGGTGCCGAGGTCGGCCAGTGAGTGCAGGGCGTCACCGATCACCAGGCGCATACCGGCGAACGACGGGTCCAGCCAGTTGATCGACGGCTGCCCGTCCTTGAAGTAGTGCAGGTAGACCCAGCGCCGCTCCACGCCGTCGATCCCCACCACCGGCCGGGTGACGCTCCAGTTGGTCTCCTTGACCCCCTCGGCGTAGAAGATGACGCGCTGCAGCCGCCCGATGATGTAACCGGCCTTGTCCAACCACTCTTCGGTGGCGGTGTCGATGTTGACCGAGTCGGCGCCCTGCGGAACCTCGGGCAGGTGCTCCCAGTCCCGGGGGTCGATCTCGACCATGTGATAGATGCCGGGGTAGTCGGCGTACTTCATCTCGGCCAGGCGGAAGTCGGCACCTTTGCCGGTATGGCCCGGGACGATGTCGTCGATGATGGTGCCGCCGTACCAGCCGGCGGTGCCGCACATCTGCCGGAATTCTTCTTCCGTGCCGAACGCCGGGTCGATCTGCGTGCTGATGCGGTCGAAGTGGCCGTCCACGCTGGGAGTCTGCTCCCAGCCCCAGATGCCGCCGGCGCGCTTGACCGGACCGGTGTGGACGGCCTCGATGCCGATCTCGGAGAAGGCCTGCCACATGTCCTCGTCGGCCATGGCTTTGAGGAACGACTCGTTGGGACGGGTGATCAACGACAGCGGGTAGGCGGTGAACCAGACCGCGGCCGTCTCCACCGCGCCGCGCGGACTCGGTGTGGCGTAGGGGTTCTGCCACATCGAGCCCTGACCGGAGAATTGCTGGCTGATCTCGTTGGCGTCGGACAGCATCGACTGGGACAACAGCCACGACACATAGGCCGGGTTGTCGCCACGGGCGGGGCCGTCCTGATTCAGCGAGCGCCGGGTGAACGAGGTCTTGACGCGCGGCCGGAACCGCAGTGAGCGTGGGCGCGCAGGATGCAGATGCTCGTCGAACGTGATTTCGGTCGGCTCGTTCGTCTGATCCTCGCGGGCTTGATCATCGCGTTCCGACTCTGCCGCCTGAGTCATGAATCCCTTTCGCGAAAAGCTCGTAGTAGAAGGCTCGTGAAGCCGCGTCGATGCGTTGGCGTCGGCCGCGGGCGTTCTAGGGGGTATTGCCAACCCCAGGCGCAGATAAAACCGCCCACGGCGACACTGGGCACATCCCCGACATGAGAAACCACCCTACGGACCAATCCTGTCGGCGGCGCGGCCTCGCGGTTAGTCCGAGGTGGGAGAGCTTTCCGGGCGGGGCGCCGCGGTGACGAACCCGGTGACGGCCACGGCGGCGCACCCCACCATCACCAGCGCCAAGGGCAACGCGGTGTGTTCGCCGCCCAGGCCCACCAGTGGCGCCACCAGGGCGCCGATGCCGAACTGCAGGGCGCCCAGCACCGCGGATCCGGTCCCCGCCTGGTGCGGGACGGCGGCCAGCGCCAGTGCGGTGGCATTGCCCAGGATCAGACCCTGGCTGGCCACGGCAACGAAGATCGGTATCGCCAGTGTCCAGACGGGCGCCCCGGTGAGGACCAGCGCAAGCAACACCAAGGCGGCGGCCGAAGCGGTCAGCAGTCCGACGCCGAGGAGGGTGCGTACCGCAAAACGCTGCGACAACCGGGCCGACAGGGCGCTCATCACGCTGATTCCCAGCGCGTTGACCCCGAAGGTCAGCCCGTACTGAACCGGCGTCATTCCCATCATGGTCTGGAACACGAAGGGCGAGGCGGAGATGTAGGCCATCATCACCGCGAAGCCGAAGGCGAACGCCACCGTGTGGCCGGCGTAGGTCCGGGTGAGCAGCGCGCGTCGGGCCGTCGACCCGGTGGTGGCCGCGCGCAACTCCTGCCGTCGCTCCTTGGGGTGCGACTCGCGCACCACGGCGGCGGTGACCGCGAACATGAGCACCACCACGGCGCACACCACCCACAGGATGCCGCGCCAGCCGATCTGGCCCACCAGCAGACTGCCGGCGAACGGAGCGATGACGGGTGCCACCCCGCCGACGATCATCATCAAGCTGAAGGCCCGCGCCGCTGCCTTACCGCTGGCGAGGTCGGACACGATGGCCCGGCCGATCACCATGCCGGCGGCCCCGGTGAAGCCCTGCGCGAAGCGAGCGCCGGTGAGGACCTCGATGGTGGGCGCCGACGCAGCCACCGCGCTGGCACCGACACACAGCAGGGTGCCGGCCAGTAGTGGCCGAAGCCGGCCCAGTCGGTCCGACAGCGGGCCGAAAACCAGCTGGCCGAGGGTGATGCCGAGCAGGAACGCCATCAATGTCAGCTGCACCGCTGACGCGCTGGCCTCGAGTACTCCGGCCATCTCCGGAAACGCCGGCAGATACAGGTCGGTGGCCACCGGGGCGACCGCCGACAGCAGCGCCAGCGCCAGGAGAAGAGAGGTGGTGATGCCCCGGTCCGGCGTGGTCACCCCCGCGTGGCGTGCGCCGGCCACGTCGATATCAGTCATGGAAGTCCTCAAAGTAGTTATTTAATGATAACTATACAACCATAACTATCCTGTCGTACGATCGCGGCATGACCGACGGCGACGAACTGGCCGAACTGGCCCAGCTGATCCTCAGCGTCGCGCGGGAGATCCGGTTCCGCGGATACGACGACCCCGAGGCGGTGAGCCTGAACGCTTCGGAGGCCAACGTCATGCGCTACATCGACACCCACCCCGGCACCACGCCCAGCGCGGTCGCCGACGCGACCGGCCTGCGGCGCAGCAACCTGAGCACGGCCCTGCGCGATCTGGAGTCGCGTGGATTCGTCGAGCGCCGCGTCGACCCCAACGACGGGCGGGGAGTCAACCTGTTCCCGACCCCGCGGGCGGCGCGCAATCTGGAGCTGGTGCGACGCGAGTGGGCGCATGCCCTCGACGTCGGCCTCGGTGCTGATCACCGAGACATCGCTTCGGCGAAACGGCTGCTCCAGCGGCTGGAGGGCGGACTGGTGGCGGCCCGGCGCCGGTGATCGACCGCGCGCCGAGGGTGGGGTTCACTGTGCACCGCGACAAGCCGCAGGGTTTACTCGACTCCGCCGAAGTCAACAGGTAGGCAGCGGGAGGAGGTGGCGGCGCTGAGATCGACATCATCGGTGAGATCCACCGTGCGCTGCGTCCACCGTCCCACCGGCAGCGACGGACCGTCATGGCGCTAGAGGCGGGCCAGGTGTTCGCCGGCTACGAGATCGTCGGCACGCTGGGTGTCGGCGGTATGGGTGAGGTGTACCTGGGTCAGCATCCCCGGTTGCCCCGTCGGGACGCGCTCAAGATCCTCCGCGGAACCGTGATCGAGGACCAGGAATACCGTCAGCGCTTCATCCGCGAGGCCGACATCGTTGCCGGGCTCTCGCACCCCAACATCGTCAGCGTGCACGACCGTGGCGAGGCCGACGGCCAGCTGTGGATCGCCATGGACTACATCGACGGCACCGACGCCGGCAAGCTGCTGGCCGACCGGTACCCCGACGGTATGCCGGTCGAGCTCGTCATCCGGATCGTCCGCGGCATCGCCGATGCGCTCGATTACGCGCACCAGCGCCAGCTGCTGCACCGCGACATCAAACCGGCCAACATCCTGATCACCGACGTCGACTCGGACGAACCGCGAATCTACCTCGGCGACTTCGGTATTGCGCGCTGGGCTGATGACACCAGCAAGCTGACCGCCACCGACGTGGCGGTGGGAACGGTGGCATACGCGGCGCCCGAGCAGTTGATGGGCGGCGACGTCGACGGCCGTGCCGACCAGTATGCGTTGGCGGCCACGGCTTTTCAGCTGCTCACCGGTAAACCGCTATTCCAGCACGGGAATCAGGCGGTGGTGATCAGTCAGCACATCAGCTCCGAGCCGCCCGATATCGGCGAGCGCAGACCCGAGCTCGCGGCGCTCAGTCCGGTGTTCGCGCGTGCGCTCGCCAAGACACCCCGGGAGCGGTTCGCCAGCTGCCGGCAGTTCGCCAGGGCATTGGAACAGCAGCTCGGTGTGCCCGACGACGACTCGGACGCCACCCAGTTGGCGTTCCCGTCAGGCCCGGGTAAGGCCCGGGGTGGCTCGCCGCGGCGAAACATGTTGTGGGTCGGGGGCATTGCGGCGGTGGTGTTGATCGCCGCGCTGGTGGCCACCATCGTGGTGCTCGAAGTCCGCAAACCGGACGAGCCGGCTACCGGCGCCCAACCGACCGCGGTGCCGCATCTGCCGGTGGTGATCATCGGCGCGGACTGCGAACCGCTGGGCGCGGCGGGCGAGAGCACCACCGGGGCGCAGGCGTACTGCGCGCATCTGCCCGCGGCCAATCAAGCGGTGTGGTCGCTGTACGAGGGCACCCTGCCCAGCCCCACCGTCACCCCCGGCCCGTCCGATGAGGTCTACCCGCCCGGCATCGAACAACAGGTACAGCTGTGCGTGCAGCAGACCGGCAAGAGCCGGATCGAGTGCCGGGACGACGTGCGCCGCGGAAATATCAGCGGCCCGGCCTGATTCAGGCATAGTCTCACTACCCGCTTCCTCCCCACTTCCGATGTGCGAGCGCAACCTGCCGTCCCGTGTCAAGCCCCGTGCGTGGGGGTTGTGGATGAAGCGTTGACTGTGGATAAGTAGGCGCTTGTCGTGGTGGATTGCCTTGTGGCGCATGTCTTGTCGGTGGGCGTGGGTAGTCTCGAATGTATGTTCGAAGGCGTGATTGATCCGACCACTTGCGGGGATTTGTCCCCCGCGGCGATGGTCGATGCCATCGGCGCCTTCCACCGGGCTGAGGCCACCATGGTCGCGCACAAATGGACGATGATCGCCCGCCTGCTGGCCCACCACAAAGACAATGCCGCCGCCGAGGAGAAAACCTGGGCCTACGACGAATGGAACGCCGTGCGGGATCAGGTGGGCCCGGTGATGCGGCTGAGCGCACGGCGGGCCTCCACCCAGATGCGGCTGGCCGAAGGGCTGGCCCGGTCCCCGAAGGTCGCGGCGTTGTTGGCGGCGGGGGTGATCAACACCCGGGTCGCCGAAACCCTGATCTATCGCACCGAGCTGCTGCTGCCGTCGGTGCAGGCCACCGTCGATGCCGAGCTCGCCGCCCGGGCGGGCGGCTACACCCTGCTCTCCGACGATGACCTGGTGCTGGCCGTGGATGCGATCATCGAAGAACACGACCCCGATGCGGTGCGCCGCTACCGTGAGGCCGCCCAAGGCTGTGATGTGGGGTTCGGCAAACGCGATGACGCCACCGGCACCGCGTCGCTGTATGGGCGGATCTCCGCGGCTGATGCGGAGTTGGGCTGGCGGGTGCTCAATGCCCTGGCTGGGACGGTGTGCAAAAACGATCCGCGCAGTAAGGGGGAGTTGCGGGCCGCGGCGCTGGGGGCGGTGTACCGCCGTCACGACCGGCTGGCCTGTCAGTGCGGTGACCGCACTTGCGAGGCAGCCAGTCTGCCTTCGGCGGTGCCGTCGGCGGTGATTCATGTGCTGGCCGAACAAGGCGCCCTCGAACATGTGCTGGCCCAGATCGACGCCCTGCGCCAAGCCCAGTCCACCGATGCCACCGCGGCCCCACCCACCATCGACTACGAGGTGCTGGCCCGCGAGGCCGCCGCGGCCGAAGCCGCCCGCATCCCCACCCCACCCCAACCGCCACCGTGGGAAAACAACACCCCCACAACCGAACCCGAACCCGAGTCGGAGCCGGAGGCTGGGCAGCCCGACGAACCGGCCGCCGATGACGGTGGCGTCGACTGGTCGCACTGGTGGACCACCTCACCCCGTGACGACGACGGGGAGGAGCCACCCTGGGCGCACCCCACCCCACCCGCGCTGGAAGCACCTGACAAGACAGACGGCGCCGGCGACGAAACAGGCGACGACATCGACGAGGGCGCTGACCGCATCAATGAGACGGACGAGGCCGACGGCGCCGCCGACGACACCGAGACCGACGACCCCGACGCTGACGACGGGGACGAGGGCGAGCCGCCGTGGGGCACCGGCAGTGCACCGCCACCCCCACCCGGACCCACCACCCCCGACACCGGCGGCGGAACCGCAGCCACCCCTGAGGCAGACGACCGGGTGAACAACGCTGCCTCCGAGCAGGTCTGGACCCAGGATCTGCCGCAGGCACCGGCCGCGCACACCCCACCACGGCGGCCGCGCCCCGCAGTCACCCTCGGTGGCACCCTCATTCCACTCGACCAACTCGCCGCCATGCTCCGCGACGGCGCCACCGTCACCGCGCTACCGATCCCGCCCGCGGCACCTGCCCGCGGCTACAAGTTCACCGGCAAGGCCCGCGAGTTCATCCAATGCCGCGATATGCGATGTCGGTTCCCGGGCTGCACCCGTAAAGCCGAATACGCCGACATCGACCACACCGTCCCGCACGGTGCAGATGGCGGACCCACCCACCCCTCCAATGGGAAGGTGTTGTGTCGAGAACATCACCTCGCGAAGACCTTTGGTGACGGCTGGTGTGACGAGCAATTGCCCAACGGCGACGTCCGCTGGACCGCACCCACCGGTCACACCTACATCACGCAACCGACGAGCAGACTGTTGTTCCCCGACTGGGATTGCACCACCGCCACCCTGCCACCCCCGACACCCACAAGACGCCGCACAGCGCACCCGGGTATCACCATGCCCACCCGCAAACGCACCCGCGACCAAGACCGCCAACAACACATCAACGCCGAACGCGAACACAACGCCCTGCAACGCGCCCTCGGGAAACCCCCACGAAAATCACCGTTCTAGAGGAGTCGCCGCACCGGTGGCGCCGCTGTCCCGGATTGACTGGGAGCTCAGATTCCTTCCAGATCGTCGGGAACGTCCACGGCGTACTGCCGCAACTCGTCCAGGCTGATCAACTCGAGTGTGCGTTCGTGGGTGCCCGCCAACACCACCGGGCATGCCTGGCCGTCACGGTGCGCACGCAACCAATTCGCGGCGGTGACACACCAGCGGTCACCCGGCACCAGCCCGGGAAACCGGTACTGCGGCATCGGCGTCGACAGGTCATTGCCGATGGAGCGCTGGTGGGCGAGGAATTCAGCGGTGACCACACCGCAGATAATGTGTCGGCCCGCGTCCTCCTCACCGGTGGAACAGCAGCCATCCCGGTAGAACCCGGTGACCGGATCGGTGCCGCACGGCTCCAGTGGGCCTCCGAGGACATTGCGCTCCGGCATCCCACAAGTATGACCGCGGCCGGGGTGGGCAGACCAGGGCGATGGTAGAACCGCCAGATTTACGTCGCCGGGAACACCGGGCTGAATGGCCGTTGGCTGCCGTTGCCGAGTCCCCTACGACGGCTCCGGCTCGTCGTTCTGCCGCTGCGCGCGCAATCGGAACCGGGGTCACCTAATCTTCGTCGGTGACCCTCACAGCAACGCCGACGAAACTCCGCTTGCGCCGCGTCGCATCTGCGAGCTTCGTGGGCACGGCCATCGAGTACTACGACTTCTTCATCTACGGCACTGCCGCGGCGCTGGTGTTCCCGTCGGTCTTCTTCCCCAATCTGAGTCCGACAGTGGCGACCGTGGCCTCACTGTCGACGTTCGCGGTCGCCTTCCTGTCCCGGCCGGTGGGTGCCGCGGTGTTCGGTCACTTCGGGGATCGGCTGGGGCGCAAGCGAACTCTGGTCGCCACGCTGCTGATCATGGGGTTCTCCACGGTCGCGGTGGGCCTGGTGCCCAGCGCCGACACCATCGGCATGGCCGCGCCGCTGCTTCTGCTGGCCCTGCGGCTCTTGCAGGGTTTCGCAGTCGGTGGCGAGTGGGCCGGTTCGGCCTTGCTCAGTGCGGAGTACGCACCGCGCGACCAACGCGGCCGCTACGGCATGTTCACCCAGTTGGGTGTGGGCGCCGGCCTGGTGCTGGGCAACGCGGTGTTCCTGGTGGTCAACCTGACGGTCGGGGAGAAGAGCCCGACCTTCATGGACTGGGGATGGCGGCTGCCGTTCCTGTTCAGCGCGGTCCTGCTGGTGATCGCCCTGTACATCCGCGTGAGCATCGATGAGACACCGGTTTTCTCCGCCCAGGTGCACGGTCCGGCGCAGGCGCCGCTGTCGGAACTCTTCGGTGCACAGTTGCGTCACACCCTGCTGGCCTCGGGGTGCATGATCGGCATCTTCACGTTCAGCTTCATGGGCGGCACCTATCTGATGGGTTACGCCACCACGATCCTGGCGCATCCGCGCGAGCTCGTGCTGTCGGTAGGGGTGCTCGGTGGGGTGGCCATGCTGGTGTGCACGGCGATCTCAGCCGGGTTGTGCGACCGGGTAGGCCGACGGCGGATGATCCTGAGCGGGTTCGCCCTCGCGGTGCCGTGGTCGTTCGCAGTGATGCCCTTGATGGACACCGACTCTCCGGTGTTGTTCGGCGTGGCCATCGTCGGCACCTACGCCATCCTCGGCATCGCCAGCGGACCGATGGCGGCGTTCCTGCCCGAGATCTTCGCGACGAGGTACCGGTACAGCGGTGCCGGCCTGGCGTTCAACCTGGGTGGCATCGTCGGTGGCGCGGTGCCCCCAATCGTCGCTGGGCCGCTGGTGGACCTGTTCGGTCCTGACGTGATCGGCGTGATGATGGCCGTGCTCGTCGCCGTCAGTCTGGTGGTGACGTGGCTACTGCCGGAGACCAAGGGCGCGGAGTTGCGCTGAGCCGTCGGCGCTGGGCTGCCGGGAAAAGTGGGACGACTCGCCGGAGGGATTTCGAAGGCGTCGCCCGAACCTGAAAAGAAATTCCCTTGGTGCAGTGGAGCTCCGGGGCTACCATCGCCCGGTGGACGAAGACTGGCGGGCGCTCAATCACGCCAACTGGGAGTCGCGGGTGCCGGTGCACACCGCGGCCGACGGCTACGACCTGGCGGCCTTCGAGGATCCCGACCACCTGTCCGACGTGGTGCGCTACGATGCGCCGAGGTTGGGGCGGCTCGACGGGCTGAACATCGCACACCTGCAGTGCCACATCGGAACCGACACAGTGTCATTGGCGCGGCTGGGTGCGAACTCGGTGACCGGTCTCGACTTCTCCGGATCCGCGGTGCGAGCGGCGACGGAACTGGCTGCGCGTGCTGGAGTGAACTGCCGATTCGTCGAGGCCGATCTGTACGACGCCGTGACCGCGCTCGGAACCCGTTTCGATCTCGTCTACACCGGAATCGGTGCCATCTGCTGGCTTCCGCACATCAAACCTTGGGCCCACGTGGTGGCGACGCTGCTGGAACCGGGCGGACGCTTCTTCATGCGGGAGGGCCACCCCGTGCTGTGGTCGATGTGCGAGCCCCGCCCGGACGGGTTGCTGGTGATCGAGTACCCGTACTTCGAGGCCGACGGTGTGATCTTCGAGGAGGACACCAGTTACGCCGGCACTGCGACGGTTACCCAGCCGCGGGCGATGTCGTTCAACCACGGCCTCGGAGAGATCTTCACGGCACTCACCGAAGCCGGCCTGATGGTGACCCATCTCGAGGAGCATCGTGAAGTGCCGTGGAATCCACTGGATTTCGACGGGCAGAGCGACGTCATGGTCGAAAGCCCGGATTTCCCGGGCGAATTCGTCCTGGCGCGCGATCGCGACCGGATGCCGTTGACCTACACCCTGCAGGCGGTCAAGCCGTTGGATTGAGCAGGAAGTCGGCCACCACGGCGGCCACCTGCGGAATCGCTTCGGGGGCGATCACTTCGTAACCGTGCGTACTCAGGGTCGGTACACACAGGAGCCCCGCACGTGGTGTCAGTCCTGTCGACTTGGCATGAGAGGCATCGGATTCGAACGCACCCAGCACCGCCGCCTGGGGGGAGAAACCGAGTCCGTCGGCGATGTTCATCAACCGGTCCGCGACGTCTTTGTCGTACACGCACTGCGCGTCGCCGTAACCGACGATGGGTCCGCCGTGAACGGTTGTGGCGTACTCGATTTCGGTGGGACCGACCTCCAGGGCGAGAGTCAGGTCGCCGGGCAGCGTGCGGTTTGCGTACGCCGCGCCGACGCCGCCGATCTCCTCATTGGTGGTGAACACCAGATAGCTGTCCTGCGCTGGCCGGACTCCACGTTCGGCGAACAACCGCGCGGTGTGCAGCAGCGCCGCCACCGGAGCGCGGTCGTCCAGGAAATACGAACCCAGATAGCCGTTGATATCGGTCAGCGTCCGCTTACTGCGCTCGATGCACACGCGGGTGCCCGGCCCGATACCGGCGTCCGCCAGGTCATCTGGGGAACAGGCGGTGAACACGTAGACATTGGTCAGGTCCAGCGCCTTGTCACCCTGGCCGGGTTTGGTCTCCCAGATCCGCTGGCTTTCCGCGGTGGTGTGCTCCGAGCCGACGGTGAGCACCCCGACCAGCGTCTGCTTGTCGCCGAGCACCGCCACCGGGCCGAGCCCGAAGTTGCCGGGGTATATGGACCCCAGCGCGGACAGGTGCAGCGTGCCGTCCGGGTCCACCCGCTTCACGATCGTCGACAGCTCGTCGAGGTGAGCCATCACGCGCACGCCAGGGTGGTGCACCGGACCGCGATCGCCGCGGATCAGGCCCACCAGGTTTCCGGCGTCATCCACCCACAGGTCGTCGACCAGCTTCTCGAGTTCGCGGCGGCAGATGTCGCGCACGGCATCTTCTTGGCCGCAGGGTCCGTACGCCCACAGCAACTCCTGCAACAGCTCGCGGTTCAGGTCGGTCACATGACGCGGGTACCCACGGCACGCTGACTGCTCACCAACGAACTCACCGATGGATGACGACTTTGCCGACCATGCGACCGGACTCGACCTGGCGATGCGCTTCCCGGATACCCTCGGCACTGAAGTCGTCGATGGCCGCGGTCACCGTGCTACGCACCGTGCCGGCGTCCACCAACTCAGCCACAGAATTGAGCAGGTCCTGCTGGTAGCTCAGGTCATAGCCGTAGAGCGACCGGGTGAACATGAGCTCCCAGTGCCAGGCGATGCTCTTCTGCTTGAGGGACACCAGATCCAGGCCCGGCGGCTCGTCGATCGCGGTGATCTCGCCGAACGGCCGGACGATCTTCGCATAGGTCTCGATGTTGCCGGCGCTGTGCGGGGAGAACAGATAGCTGACGCCATCGGATGCCACGTCCAAGGCCTGAGCCTCGAGATCACGGTGATCGATCACGACATCGGCGCCCATCTGCCGGGCCCAGTCCCGTGAGTCATCCCGGCTGGCGGTGCCGATCACCCGGACACTGGTCAGCGCCTTGGCGAGCTGGATCATGATCGAGCCCACGCCGCCGGCGGCGCCCAGCACCAACAGGTCACCGGTGGACTCCTTCGTCAGCCGGAATCGTTCGAACAGAGCCTCCCACGCCGTGATGGCCGTCAGCGGCAAGGCCGCAGAATCCTTAAAGGACAACGACTTCGGCTTGCGCCCGACAATGCGCTCGTCGACGGCCTGGAATTGCGCGTTGCTGCCCGGCCTGCTGATGTCCCCGGCGTACCAGACCTCGTCGCCGACGGCGTACGTGCTGACCTCGGGGCCGACGGCTTCGACCACCCCGGTCGCGTCAAAACCCAGGATGACCGGTGTGTCCGAAGAATCGAGGGACTTGCGTCGTTTGACGTCGACAGGGTTGACTGACACCGCCTCGACGCGGACCAGGATGTCGTGGGGCCGAAGCTCAGGGATGTCGATGTCGATGTCTTGCAGGACATTTGGGTCGTCGACTGAGGAGCCGGCGAAGGAACCGATGGCTTTCATTGAGGACATGGTGCGATGGTAGGCCCGCTGCCGCGGTTCCCTGCAAGGGCACTAACTTCCCTGTAGGGAAGGTTCGCCGGTCAGCGCGTCGACGCGAGCTGGCACGTGGTCGATGTGGTCTTCCACCCACTGCCGCAGGCGTGCCAGCGGGTCGCTGACGCTGATACCGAGTTCGGTGAGGTGGTACTCGACGCGTGGCGGCACCTCGGCGTAGACGGTACGGGTGAGCAGCCCTGCGTTCTCCAGGCGGCGCAATGTCTGGGTGAGCATCTTGGGCCCCACCCCGGGCAGGCCGGCCTGCAGGTGAGTGAACCGCTGCGGGCCGTCCTCGAGCAACCCGATGATCAACGCCGACCACTTGTTGGCCAGCAGATCCAGTAACGCCCGACAGGGACAGGCTTCGGCGTACACGTCATGGTGGTCGTGCTGGCCCGTGGGACAGGTGCTCATGGCAGTGCCAACGGCTCGTCAGCCGGGATGCTTCCCGAACGGAAGTGGGTACGTTTCCGCCCGGCCCTGGCGGGGCACAGACAGGCATGTCGGCAATCACCAAAGCCAAGTCAGTCGTCAGCACCGCCGCGCGGACAGAGCGGCGGGTCGTGCGCATCCAGCGCCGCGTCTGGCTGGCACAGATCCTGCTGTGGCCGACACTGCTCGTCACCGCGGTGGCCGGCGCCGCGTGGCTGATCGCGTCCCGCAAGCGCGCCGAACCGGTGCCGGCGAGTCCGCCGGCCGTCCAGTTGCCGTAACCCCGGCACGCCCGCCTATCCTTGCCGGAGTGTCCGAGAAGTCCCGCAACGAGCTCTATCAGCGGCTGGAGGCACTGACCTTCCGGGACGAGGCGCGCCTGCGCCGCCGGCTGCGCAGCCTCCGGGGTGATGACCCGGCCAAGCTCGAACCGATCGCGCAGCAGATCGCCGCGGCGGAAGCCCTGGTGGCGACCCGGCTGGCGGCCGTCCCGCAGATCACCTACCCGGACCTGCCCGTCAGTGACCTGCGTCGCGATATTGCCGCAGCGATCAGCGACAACCAGGTGGTAGTGGTAGCCGGGGAGACCGGTTCCGGCAAGACCACGCAGCTGCCCAAGATCTGCCTCGAGCTGGGCCGCGGGATCCGGGGCACCATCGGACACACCCAGCCGCGCCGGCTTGCCGCACGCACGGTCGCTCAACGTATCGCCGACGAACTCGGCAGCCCACTGGGGGAGACGGTGGGCTACACCGTCCGGTTCACCGACCAGGCCAGCGACCGCACCCTGATCAAGCTGATGACCGACGGCATCCTGCTCGCCGAGATCCAGCGTGATCGTCGCCTACTGCGTTACGACACCCTGATCCTCGACGAGGCGCACGAACGCAGCCTCAACATCGACTTCCTGCTGGGCTATCTGCGCGAGCTGTTGCCCCGCCGCCCCGACCTCAAAGTGATCGTCACCTCGGCGACCATCGAGCCCGGCCGATTCGCCGCCCACTTCGGTGACGCACCCATCGTCGAGGTGTCCGGCCGCACCTACCCCGTCGAGATCCGGTACCGGCCGCTCGAGGTGGGCGTAGCGCCGGAGACCGACGACGACCCCGACGATCCCGACCATGATCTGGTGCGCACCGTGATGCGCGATCAAACCGAGGCGATCGTCGACGCGGTGGCCGAACTCGAGTCCGAGCCCCCCGGTGATGTCCTGGTGTTCCTGTCCGGCGAGCGCGAGATCCGCGACACCGCCGAAGCGCTGCGCGGTGCACCGGGTTTCAACCGGCACACCACCGAGGTGTTGCCGTTGTATGCCCGGCTGCCCACCGCCGAGCAGCAGAAGGTGTTCCAACCGCACGCCGGCAGGCGCATCGTGCTGGCCACCAACGTCGCCGAGACGTCACTGACCGTGCCGGGCATCCGGTACGTCGTCGACCCCGGCACCGCCCGCATCTCGCGCTACAGCCGGCGCACCAAAGTGCAGCGGCTGCCCATCGAGCCGATCTCGCAGGCGTCGGCCGCGCAACGCTCTGGACGGTCGGGCCGTACCGCGCCCGGTGTGTGCATCCGGCTGTATTCGGAGGAGGATTTCCAGAGCCGGCCGCGTTACACCGACCCGGAGATCCTGCGCACCAACCTCGCTGCCGTCATCTTGCAGATGGCCGCCCTGCAGCTCGGCGAGATCGAGGCATTCCCGTTCCTGGACCCTCCGGACAACCGCAGCATCCGCGACGGTGTGCAAGTGCTCCAGGAACTCGGCGCCTTCGACGGGCAGAGCACCTTGACCGAGGTGGGGCGCAGGCTCGCTCAGCTACCGCTGGATCCCCGCATCGGCCGGATGATCCTGGCCGCGCACGACGAAGGCTGTGTACGCGAGGTTCTGGTGCTGGCGGCGGCGTTGTCGATACCGGACCCCCGCGAGCGCCCGGCCGAGCACGAGGAGGCGGCCCGGCAGAAACACGCCAGGTTCGCCGACGAGCACTCCGACTTCATGTCCTACCTGAACCTGTGGCGATATCTGTCGGAGCAGCGAAAAGAGCGCTCCGGCAGTTCGTTCCGGCGGATGTGCCGTGAGGAGTTCCTGCACTACCTGCGGATCCGCGAATGGCAGGACCTCACCGGGCAGCTGCGCAGCATCGCCCGCGACCTGGGTATCCGCGAAGCCCCCGAGTCCGACGAACCCGCCGATGCGGCCACCGTGCACCGGGCCCTGGCCGCGGGTCTGCTGTCACACATCGGTGTACGCGAGGGGGAGACGCGAGACTTCCTGGGAGCACGCAACACCCGCTTCGTCCTGGCCCCGGGTTCGGTGCTGACCAAACGGCCCCCGCGGTGGGTGGTGGTCGCCGAACTGGTGGAGACCCGCCGGCTGTACGGCCGCACCGCCGCGCGGATCGAGCCGGAGGCCCTGGAGCGGATCGCGTCGCACCTGGTCCAGCGCACCTACAGTGAGCCGCACTGGGACGCCAAACGCGGTGCCGTGATGGCCTTCGAGCGGGTGACGTTGTTCGGACTGCCGCTGGTTCCGCGCCGTCGGGTGGGTTACGCCGAGGTGGACCCGGTGCTGGCCCGGGAACTGTTCATCCGGCACGCGCTCGTCGAAGGCGATTGGCAGACCCGGCACCATTTCTTCCGCGACAACACCCGGCTTCTGGAGGAGTTGGCCGAGATCGAGGAGCGGGCCCGGCGACGGGATCTCGTGGTGGGCGATGACGAGATCTACGCGCTGTACGACGCGCGAATTCCCGAGTCCGCGCTATCGGCACGGCATTTCGATGCGTGGTGGAAGAAGCAACGACACAAGACCCCCGAGCTGCTGACCTTCACGCGTGAGGAACTGCTGCGCAGCGACGACGACGCAGGCGACCGCCCGGACACCTGGCGGTCCGGCGAGGTCTCGCTTCCGCTGACGTACCGATTCGAGCCGGGGGCCGCCGACGACGGCGTCACCGTCCACGTGCCCGTCGAGGTGTTGGCCAATCTCGGTGGCCACGAATTCGCCTGGCAGGTACCGGCTCTACGTGAAGAACTGGTGACGTCGTTGATCCGCTCCCTGCCCAAGGAACTGCGCCGCAATTTCGTACCCGCACCGGACACCGCCCGCGCGGTACTGGCCGACCTGTCCCCGGACGAGGGCGCCCTGCTGGAGAGTCTGCAGAGAGAACTCAAGCGACGCAGTGGAATCCTGGTGCCGATCGACGCCTTCGACCTCGAGAAGCTGCCGCCGCATCTTCGGGTGACGTTCGCGGTGGAGAGCGCCGACGGCACCGAGGTGGCACGTGGAAAAGATCTGGACGCGCTGCAGACCCAGTTGGCGGCCCCGGTGCGCCAAGCCGTGGCCAAGGCCGTGGCAGGAGAATTGGAGCGAACGGGCCTGCGCGCGTGGCCGGCTGATCTCGACGAGATCCCGCGCAGCGTGTCCCGCAGCGGCGGCGCGCATACCGTGCGCGGCTACCCCGCGCTCGTCGACAACGGTGCCACCGTCGATCTGCGGGTGTTCGCCACCCAGGCCGAGCAGCAGGCCGCCATGGGACCGGGCACCCGTCGCCTGTTGCGGCTGACGGTCCCGTCGCCGTCGAAAAACGTTGAACGGGCCCTGGATCCGCGGGCACGGCTGACTCTGGGGTCGAACCCGGACGGGTCGCTGGCGGCGCTCATCGACGATTGTGCTGACGCCGCCGTCGCCGTCATCACACCTGCACCGGTCTGGAACAAAGCCGATTTCACGGCAGCGCGAGACCGGGTGGCCGCCTCCTTGGTGCCCACCACGCTCGACATCGTGAAGCGCGTGCAGAAGGTACTCGTCGCGGCCCACGACGCGCAGATCGCCCTGCCCGAGCGCCCGACGGCGGCGCAGGCCGAGGCCGTCGCCGATATCCGGGCCCAGCTGAACGAGTTGATGCCACGGGGATTCGTCGCGCGGACGGGCGCGGCCAAGCTGAATCATCTGACGCGGTACCTGATCGCCATCGTCCGGCGCCTGGAACGGCTGCCGCAGGCGCCCGCGGCGGACCGGGAGCGGATGCAGCGCGTTCACGCGGTGCAGGACGCTTACGACGAACTGCGGCAGGCGCTTTCGCCGGTACGCGCCGCCGCCGAAGACGTGCGGGACATCGGCGTGATGATCGAGGAGCTGCGGGTCAGCCTGTGGGCCCAGCAGCTGGGGACGGCAATGCCGGTCAGTGAGAAACGGATCTACCGGGCGATCGACGCGATCACCTGAGTGAAATCAGTCCCGGACGATGACGGCGATGTAGCCGATCGGGATGCCGGTGTGCGCGGCGATGCATTCGCGTGCGGCTGCCGATACCGCGGCCCGGCGGCGGGAATAGGTCACGGCGTCGATCTCGGGCACCCGGATCACCCATCCGGACGCGTCGCGGCTGACCTCGATGTCGAAACACTGTCCGACTGTGGTGAAGCTGGCGCGCGGGGCAACACGTCGTCTGCGGAGACCGGACGCATGCGCGAGCGTGGGCTGAATGGGCATGAGTTTTCTTTCTGGGAGCGCTTCGACTGTCGTCGCAAGACCGCAGCAAAGATTAGTGCGTTTCGCCGTCAGCACCTAATCGGCGCAGGTACTCGCCGTGAACTGTGCGTGAACGTGCGGTACGCGACGCGCAACGGGTACAACTGCGGTCATGGCCTTGCGACGCGCTTCCGCCTTTCTCGTTGCCGCTGCAGCATTTCTGGCCGGTGTCACGCCGGTGGCGCGGGCCGAACCGATCCCCATCCCGGTGGTGCAACCGGTGGTGCTGGCCGAGATCGCGCACGACCCGGGTGCCTACACCGAGGCCTTCGAGATCGAGGGCGACACACTGTACGAGGCCACCGGACTGATCGGCCGCTCCGAACTGCGTGAGGTGGACCCCGGCACCGGAGTGGTGCGCCGCGCGGTCCCGCTGCCCGGCGACTACTTCGCCGAGGGCATCACGCTCGTCGACGACACCATCTGGCAGCTCACCTATCAGGACGGTGTGGCGATCGTGTGGGACAAGGCCACGTTGACCCCGCTGCGCGAGATCCCGGTGGCGGGCGAAGGCTGGGGATTGTGCCGTGACGGCGGCCGTTTCATCATGAGCGACGGCACCGGCCGGTTGCAGTTCCGCGAGCTGGGGAGCTTCGCCGAGACCGGCGCCGTGACCGTCACCCGCGATGGCGTGCCGGTCACCGGGCTCAACGAGCTGGAATGTGTCAACGGCCAGGTCTGGGCCAGTCTCTGGCCCACCGACGAGGTGGCGCGTATCGACCCGGCGACCGGGGCGATCACGATGATCGTCGATACCTCGGGGCTGTGGCATTTCGGTGAGCGCTCGCCTGCCCAGGTGTTCAGCGGCATCGCCCACATCGACGGTGAGGAGTTCCTGCTGACGGGCAAGAACTGGCCGGCGATGTTCCGGGTGCGCATCCCAGGGGCCTAGCCGGCGCGTTCAGGCCTCGTTGGGGTTGGCCTTCTGTCTTCTGACTCTGGTGACCACGAACCACACCAAGAAGCCGGCCACCGCGGCGAGCACCACGTATTGCAGCGCTGAGGTGTAGGGCTCGATGGCATGCCAGTTGGCGCCCAGCAGATAGCCGGCTCCGATGAAGACGCTGTTCCATGTCAGGCTGCCCAGCAAGGTGAGAAGCGTGAAGACCGCGAAGTTCATCCGCTCGGTGCCCGCCGGCAGGGAGATGAAGCTGCGAAACAGCGGAACCATCCTGCCGAAGAACACCGCTTTGGTGCCGTGACGGGCGAACCACTGGGTGGTCTTGTCGATGTCGTCGACGTCGATCAGGGGAATCTTCGCGACGAGCGTGCGCACGCGCTCATGACCCAACCACGCGCCGAGGCCGTAGAGAACCCAGGCGCCGAGCACCGATCCGAGGGTGGTCCAGACGATCGCCTCGGTCAGGGACAGTTGACCGAGCCGCGCGGCGAACCCCGCCATCGGCAGGACCACCTCGCTGGGCACCGGAGGAAACAGGTTCTCGATGAAGATGGCCAGACCTGCGCCCGGACCGCCGATGCGCTCCATCAGATTCACGGCCCAGCCGGCGAGGCCCCCGAGTTCAGCGGTATCTGGTGGCAAAACACAAACCTCTCTGCGGTCGAACTCTCGGGCGAGGAATGTGCGAGCGAATGGGCGGCAATCGTCTCGGCCGGCCTGGCGGCACTCCTTGGTCAGCGAGCGCCATGCTAGCAACGCAGGTGATCGGGCCTGGTCAGCAAATACGCCAAGCGGTAGCGTCCCCTCATGGCGATGACGCGATACGTCGCGCTGCTGCGCGGCATCAACGTCGGGGGCCGCAACCTCATCGGCATGAAGGATCTGCGCGCCGCGATGGAAGATCACGGTCTGCACAACGTCTCCACCTACATCCAGTCCGGCAATGTCCTGTTCGAGACCGATGCCGCCCGCGCTGCGCTGGAAGCCGAGATCGAAGCCACCCTGCAAAAGCGTCTGGGCGTCCCGCTGGTGGTGGTGCTGCGCTCGCACCGGCAGATGCAGAACGTGCTCAAGCAGGCACCGTCCGGTTTCGGGACGGACCCCGACACCTATTACTCCGACGCGGTGTTCCTGAAAGCGCCACTGACCACCGAGCAGGTGATGGGAATCGTCGAACTCCGGGACGGGGTGGACCAGGCCTGGCCCGGCCCCGGCGTCGTCTATTTCGCCCGGCTCGGCGCCGAACGGACCAAGAGCAAGATGAGCAAGATCGTCGGTAAGCCCGAGTACAAGCAGATGACCATCCGCAGCTGGACCACCACCGTCAAACTCGTTGCGCTGCTCGACCAGATGCGCTGAGTACTACAGCCCGAGTGCAAAGGCGATGAAAGCGATCACCGGAACCGAGGCCACGGTGGTGATCAAGGTGGCGTCGCGGGCGAGTTTCTCACCGCGCTGGAACACCGCGGCGTAGGTGTTCAGGTTCTGAGCGGCAGGCAGCGCCGCCAGCACCGTCGCCACCGCTATCCCGTGCGCCGACATGTCGAACACCCAGCGGGCCAGCACGTACGCCAGCGCCGGCATCAGGATCACCTTGAACACCACGGCCAGAACGAGATCCACGCGGCTCTCTTCGCCGGAACCTCCGCGCTGGGTGACCAGTGCGATGCCGAAGGCCAACAGCACGGTGGGAATTGCCAAGTCCGCCAACAGGTCCAGCGGTTCGTGAATGGCCCGCGGCAGAGTGATCCCGGTGAAGGCCATCACCAGTCCGAGGGCACTTGCCACGATGATCGGGTTGGTGACGAGGTCTTTGACCTGTGCCTTCACCGATGAGGCGCCGCGGCCGTCGGAGTTGATGATCGCCACGCCGAGCGGTACCAGCACCACGGTCTGGAACACGATGAGGGCCGACACCTCGGTGGTGCTGCCCAGGACGTAGGTGCTCAGCGGTATGCCGAGATTGCCGGAATTGACCCACGACGCGGCCCAGGCGCCGACGGTGGCATCACCACGGCTGCGCCGCCGCAGTGCCATCGCGATGACGAAGTAGACGGCGAAGACGATGAACGTCGTGACCGCGGACACCAGCAGTGGGAACGAAAACACCTGCGAAGGTGTCGAGTCGGACAGTGACAGCAGCAGCAGCGCAGGCACTCCGACATGGAATGCCACGCGGTTGAGCACCATGCGGGCGTTCTCTCCGAGGACGCCGCGCCAGCCCACGATCATGCCCACCGCGATGATGACGGCGATGACGGCGAAGGCCTCCAACACCGCCAGCACTGAAACCCCTTTCCGGGGCAGTCAGCCCGGGCCCGTCAACACCTCGATTATCGGGGCGCGGCGTCGGTAGCGCGAAATCCAGGCCTCGAGCCGAGCCCGGACTGTGGCGAGTCTCTCGGCCCAGGGCGTCACACATGCCCTTGACCTCAGTCGACACCGTCGCATAACCGTCCACGACGCTGCCGAATCCGAATGTGGTGCGGAACACAAAACTCGCTGAACCAGGCGGCGCCACAAGGGTTTTCAACGGGTTTCGATGTGACGGGATCAGGGGAAGTCCCGTACGGTCGATGACGACCCCCTGAACCCGCCCACGATTTTTCGAACGGGAGCGCAGAGTCAACGATGCCCGAAGAGATCGAGCTCGAATCCGCAACATCCCTGGCCGTGACGCTCGCCTGGGTGGCGGGCGCCATCGCCATCGCGTACCTGTTGGGCTTGCTGGTGCCCTGGCTGTTGCGGCGGCTCGGCCGCCGCAGCGCGTCGATCCTCGACGTCGCCCTGATCACGCGCACACCGTTCCGTTTCCTGCTGATGGTGATGGCGGCCAACATCGCGATCCGGCGCTTCGCCGATCCCGGTGCCAGCTGGCGGTCCTGGGTGGACCACACGTTGGTGATCCTGCTGATCGCCGCAGTCACCTGGTTGATCGCCAGCTTCGTGAAAGTGGTCGAGCGCCGGGTCATCGCCAAGTTCGGCGGCGGCGACGAGGAGATGACCGACGCCGACCGGCAACGCCGCCGGCTGCGGACGCAGGTCACGACCGTGCGCCGGCTGGTCATCGCGGTCGTGGTGCTACTCGGACTGGCCGCAGCGCTGATGACCTTCCCCGCCTTCGCCAACATCGGCACGACGCTGTTCGCCTCGGCCGGTGTGCTGTCGGTGGTCGCCGGCCTGGCGGCGCAGACTTCGTTGGGGTCGGTGTTCGCGGGCATGCAGATCGCGTTCTCCGACGCCATCCGCGTGGGTGACGTGGTGGTTCTCGAGGAGGAGTGGGGCCGTATCGAGGAGATCACCCTCACCTACGTCGTGGTGAAACTGTGGGACCAGCGTCGACTGGTGCTGCCCACCACCTACTTCACCACCACGCCGTTCCAGAACTGGACCCGCAACGCCACCGAGCTGTTGGGCACCGTCGAATTCGACGTCGACTTCACCGTGCCGATCGAGGACATGCGGGTGGAACTCCAGCGCCGGCTCGAGCAGAGCGATCTGTGGGACGGCCGCACCGGCGTCCTGCAGGTCACCGACGCCATCAACGGGGTCGTGCGGGTCCGCATGCTGCTCAGTGCCCCGAATGCCAGCGCGCTGTTCGACCTGCGCTGTTTCGTCCGCGAAGGACTGGTGGACTGGCTGCAGCGCACCAACCGGGGTGCCCTGCCGCATCAGCGGCTCGAGGAGGTCCAGTCGGCGCCGGCGCAGGAACTCGCCCGCCGCAACGGTCACAACGGTCAGCCCAAGGCCGCCGCCGGGGTGTTCAGCGGCAGCCGGGAAGCCGAGGAGCGGGCCCGCGAGTACGAGCGTGGTGGCGTGGCCGTCGACGAGAGGGTCAACGGGCACGACGCGATGCCCCGCGGTTACGACGACAACTGACAGGCCGACAACTGACCCGCCACCGACCGGGCCGCCCGTCAGTATCCTGCTGGCGATGGCGCACGATCGATCGAGCGGAAGGATCCGCCTCAGCCGGGGTCTCAAAGCGGCGCTGAACGGCAGCCGGGACCCGGCGCCGTTGGCCGGACAACGCCGCCGGACGTCCGGCGGCATGGGCGATGTGCACACCCGCAGCGTCCTGGACCTCACCATCCGCCTCGCCGAGGTGATGCTCTCCTCCGGTTCAGGAACCGCGGACGTCGTCGCCACCGCCCAGGATGTCGCCCAGGCCTATCAACTCACCGACTGCGTCGTCGACGTCACCTTCACCACGATCATCGTCTCGGCGCTGCCCACAGCGGACAGTCCGCCGGTGACGATCGTGCGGTCGGTCTGGACCCGATCGATCGACTACACCCGTCTCGACCAGCTGAACCGGCTGATCCAGCGCATCACCGCCGGCGGAGTCACCGTCAACGACGCCCACGCCGCGATGGACGACCTCACCGAACGTCCCCATCCGTACCCACGCTGGCTGGCCACGGTGAGCTGGGCGGGCTTCGCCCTCGGCATCGCGATGCTGCTGGGCGGCTCACCGCTGACGTGCCTGGTCGCGGCCGTCACCGCGGCACTGATCGACCGGGTGGGCCGCGTCCTGAACCGGATGAAGACGCCGTTCTTCTTCCAACACGCCGTCGGCGCGGCCATCGCAACCCTGGTCGCCGTCGTGGTGGCGCAGTTCGCCGGGCAGGGTCTCGCCGCCTTGGTGGCCACCGGAATCGTGGTGCTGTTGTCGGGGATGACGATCGTCGGTTCGATGCAGGACGCACTGACCGGTTACATGATCACGGCGCTGGCCCGGTTGGGTGACGCGCTGTTCCTGACCGGCGGGATCGTGGTCGGAATCCTGGCGGCGCTGCAGGTCGTCACCGTCGCCGGCGTGACCATCCAGTTGCACGTCGACGTCAGCCAGACATTCGTCACCCCCTCGCAGCCCCTGCCGATCGCCGTCGCGGTGGCGGGGGCGGCGCTGTCCGGTGTCTGCCTGACCATCGCCAGCTACGGCCCGCTGCGGTCGGCCGTTCCGGCCGGATTCGCGGCCGCGCTCGCATCGGCATTCGTCATCGGTCTCAGCGCCGTCGGGTTCGGTCAGGTGGTCGCCACCGGGATGGCCGCCGTCGGCGTCGGCCTGGTCGCGACCGTCATGTCGATCAGCCGGCGGGCACCGGCGCTGGTCACCGCGACCGCCGGCATCACTCCGCTGCTCCCGGGGCTGGCCGTCTTCCAGGCCGTGTTCGCCTTCGCGGTGGACAAACGCTTCGACGACGGATTGGCCCAGATGCTGGCCGCGGGGGCCACCGCGCTCGCGATCGGCAGCGGGGTGGTGATGGGGGAGTTCATCGGATCGCCGCTGCGGTCCGGTGCCGGCCGGTTCAGTCGCTTCTTCCAGCGACCGGAGCCACCCGGAATCCGCCGCGCGGTCGGCCGCGGGGTGCGGCTGCGGCCGGTGAAGACTCCTCGCCCCAAGAGCAGCGGGTACACGCGCTCGCACAGCGTGGCACTGGAACCGGCCGACGACGACACCGACTGAGTACCACTGCTGCAAGGCATACTGTTCGCCATACGGCAAGAGCCATCAGTCGAACGGGAGGGTCAGAGTTGACCAAGGTGATGTCAGGTGTCCGGGTCCTGGAAGTAGCACAGTTCACGTTCGTACCCGCCGCGGGCGCCATCCTCGCGGACTGGGGAGCTGATGTCATCAAGGTCGAACATCCCGTCCGGGGTGACACACAACGCGGATTCATCAACATGGGCGGATTCCAGCTCGACCCGGACCGCCACCCGCTGATCGAACATCCCAACCGCGGCAAGCGCAGCGTCGGGATCGATGTGTCCACCCCGGGCGGGCAGGAAGTGCTCTACGAGATCGCCAAGACCGCAGATGTCTTCCTCACCAATTACCTGCCCGCACAACGGCAGAAGAACAGGTTCGACGTCGAACACATCCGCGCGGTGAACCCGGACATCATCTACGCCCGCGGCAGCGCCTACGGTGACAAGGGTCCGGAGCGGGACACCGGCGGCTTCGACGGAACCGCGTTCTGGACGCGCAGCGGAGTGGGGCATGCGCTGACGCCGGAAGAGCTGGGCGGCGCTCTGTCGCAGGGCATTCCGGCGTTCGGCGACTCCATCGGCGGGATGAACATCGCCGGCGGCATCTCGGCGGCGCTGTTCCACCGGGAACGCACTGGTGAGGCGACCGAAATCGACGTGTCGTTGTTGTCCACCGCGTGGTGGGCCGCCGGTGCCAGTGTCACGCAGGGCATGGAGACCGGTCAGACCATGCGTTCGTTGATGCCGAATTCCACAGGGCCGTCCGTCAATCCGTTCATGGCCAACTACCAGACCTCGGACGGCGGCACCATCAACCTGTGCATCGTCAGCCCCACCGGCTACATCCGCGACGCCTTCGAGCACCTGGGCCTGCCGGAACTCGCCGACGACCCCCGGTTCTCCGAAGTGATGCCGCTGATCGAGAACGCCGCCGAGGGTGGGGCACTGATCGCCGAAGCGATCCGGAGTAAACCCTTCGAATACTGGCGTCAGCATCTGAGGACGATGCGCGGCCAATGGGCGCCCTTCCAGAGCCTCGTCGACCTGGCAGGTGATGAACAGGCGATCGCCAACGACATGGTGGTCGAGGTCGAAGCCGGCGACGGTGGCACCCCGTTCAAGGTGGTTCGCGGACCCGTCCAGTTCAACCACGAACCGCTGGAGACCACCCGCGCCCCGCAGGCCTCCGAACACACGGAGCTGGTGCTGATGGAACTGGGCATCGACTGGGACCGGATCGCCGAGCTCAAGGAGTCCGGCGCGATCGCGTGACCACCGCCGCGCGCACCACCGTGATGGCCACGGGCAGGGTGGACAGCACCGCGATGGCGAGCACCATGAGCTCCAGGTGCTGCGCGACGAACGCAACGTTGCCCAGGAAATAACCGACCGTCGTCAGACCCAGGCCCCACAAGCTGCTGCCGATGATGTTGAACAGGAGGAACATCCGGTAGCGCATCCCGGCGATACCGGCGACCACGGGTGTGAAAGTGCGCACCACGCCGATGAACGGCGCGATGACCAGGGCCTTGGCCCCGTGGCGCTCGAAGAAACGATGCGACTCACGCAGGTAGCGCTGTTTGAAGAACCGCGCATCGGGTTTGCCGAACAACGCCGGACCGATACGCCGGCCCAACCCGTAACCGACCTGACCGCCCGCCACCGCGGCGACGGCCGCGCACGGACCGACCGACCACAGGTCGACGGCTGAATGTGGCTGGGCCGCAATCAGACCTGCGGTGAACAACAGGGTGTCCCCCGGCAGGAACGGAAACAGCAGCCCTGTCTCGATGAAGACGATGACGACGACACCCAGCAGGACCGCCGACCCGAATGGCCCCGTGTCACCGAGCCAGTACATCGGGTCCATGACCTCGGGCAGCGCCAGGACCGCACCCGTCACAGCCTGCGAAACTACCTGCGCGACATTGCCGGCGAGGAAACTACAGGCGAATGTCGCTCACGCGGTGGCCTGATCGAAGATCCGGGTGATGATGCCGTTCTCCGGGTCGTAGAACAGCGGGTCCAGGACCGCCCAGCTACCGATCTCGTCGATGGTCCACAACTTCTCCGGGGTCGGGAAGTCCGCGGCGAACTCCGCCGCGATCTCCGGCAGTACCGGACGGAAGCCGGCCTCGGCCCAGAGTCGTTGCGCCTCAGGGGTGTACAGGTAGTCCACCAGTCGCGCCGCTTCGTCAGGATGCTCGCTGGTACTGACGACGGCAGCCTGGTTGTCGATCTTCAAGGTCTGCGGAGGAACGATGCGCTCCACGCCGGAGGAGTGCCGTTCGGCGTCGATGGCGCTGTTCTCCGGGGCGATCAGGACGTCGCCGGTGCCGGCGAGAAACAGGTCGATGGCCTCCGGGACGGTGGTGGGGCCGACGAGCACGTGTTCGAGGATCAACTTGTTGAGGTAGTCGATGCCGGCGGCTCTGTCCTGCCCGCCGCGGCTGGCGGCCGCATACCCCGCCATCAGTCCCCACTTGCCAGAGCCGGACAGGACGGGATTGGCGGCCATCACCTCGACGCCGGGCCGAAGCAGGTCGTTCCACGTCTGGATGTTGAGCGGGTTGCCCTCACGCACCACCAGAGTGGAGATCGAACCGAACGGCTGCCCGTGGTGGGGTCCGGTGTTCCAGTCGGCGGAGATCTTCTCCTCCCGCACCAGCCGATCGATATTGGGTTGATCGGCCAGGTAGACGATATCGGCCTGGGCCCCGTCGAGGACCGACTGCACGAGTTCGGCCGACGGTCCGTAGGTGGTCCGGACGGAGATGCCTTCGCCGGCCTCGGTAGCGCCGAAGGCCGGAATGCTGGCATTCCACCCGGGAGCGGCCGAGGTGAACGCCAGGACGGACAGCGACACGGTGCCGTCGGGAGCGTCTTCCGAGCCGGCCCCCGAGGTCGCGTTGGAGCAGCCGGCGATCAGCGTGGCCAGCAGGGTGATGGAGAGGAGCCGCCGCCACCGTCGGGCTGGCGCGCCGGTGTCGGTCATCGGTCCATCCTGTGAAGACTGGGACGCCAACGGGACAAGCATCCGCAACTGTTTGCCGACAGCATAGCGGGTACGTCGGCGAACCGGGCCCCACCGTTACTGGAACGTGTTACAGTTCTGCGGTCGTCGCCCTCATGACGGTGCCGGTGGGGCGCTCCCGTGAGACGCACGCTGGTTGCGCGTTTCCCGGTTGCGCCACAACAGAATCACTCGGGATCGTCCTGCCGTGGCGGCCGTTTCGTCGGCTCGCATCGAGCGTCGGCCGAGCGGGCCGGCGTGAGTGCGGAGCGATGCAAAGCGGCGGAGGAACGGTGGCCATCTTTGACTAGACCACGGAGCAAGTCGGCGTCGCTGGCGTGGGTGGTGCTCGCCTATTCCGTCGCCGTTGTCCTGGCGGTCTGCTGGCTGGTGTGGGGTCCGGACACCGGGCGGCTGTGGCTGGATGCGTTGATCGCCGATGTCCTCGCGACACTGGTGGTGTTTGCGTTCTCCCGCGCTTTTGGCAACTCGAGCTTCTATGACGCGTTCTGGAGCGTTGTCCCACCTTTGCTGCTGTTCTACTGGTGGCTCCGTGGTGAGGCCGGGTTCGATGATCCCCGCTGCTGGCTTGTCGCCATCGTGGTGGTGGCGTGGGCCATTCGCTTGACGGCCAACTGGGTGTACGCGTTCCCCGGGCTGCACCACGAGGACTGGCGTTACCCCATGTTCCGGGAGCGGGCGGGCCGGCTGGAGTTCGTCGCCGATCTGGTCGCGATCCACCTGATCCCCACTCTCCAGGTGTTTCTGGCGATGCTCCCCGTGTACATCGCGGTGACGCGGCCGAGCGACGGGATCGGGTGGCTCACCGCGGCCGCATTCACGCTGGGCCTGGCCGCGGTGCTGCTGGAACTCGTCGCAGACGTGCAGATGCATCGTTTTGTCCGCCACCGCGCGCCGGGTGAGGTGATGGATCGCGGCCTGTGGAGCTGGTCGCGGCATCCGAACTACTTCGGCGAGTTCCTGTTCTGGCTCGCGCTGGCGCTCTTCGGCATCGCCGCGGCTCCGGGTGACTGGTGGTGGCTGGTGCTCGGGGCAGCCTCGATGCTCGCCATGTTCCTGGGGGCGAGCATCCCGATGATGGAGGCTCGCAGTCTCGAACGCCGGCCGCACTACGGCGACGTGATCACCCGGGTGCCGCGGTTCGTGCCGCGCCCGCCGAAGAAGGCGCGGGTGTGACCCGTCCACGCGTGGTGGTCGCCGGTCTCGGCGATTCCGGTGTCCTGACGGCGATCCGGTTGGCCCGCACCGCCGACGTCGTGGGTGTCTCGGTGAAGCCAGGGCTGCTCAGCGGTCAAGAGCTGGGTGTGCGTCTGGCGCGGCCCGACGAGTGGGCCCGCGACTACTGGATCGCCTTCGAACGTTTCCGCGGCCTGGATGACGTACGTACCGTGCAGGGCACTCTCACCGGCGCCGACCCGGACGCGCGCACGGTCACGGTGACGGTCGCCGACGCCACCACCGTCAGACTCGACTACGACGTGCTCGTCATCGCCACGGGTGTCACCAACGGCTTCTGGCGACGACCCACAGTGCAGTCCGGTGCGGACATCGCCGCCGATCTGCATGCGGCACATGCCCAGTTGTCGGCCGCGACGTCGGTGATCGTCGTCGGGGGCGGCGCGGCAGCGGTCAGCAGCGCCGCCAATCTGGCCGGCAGATGGCCGGGCAAGTCCGTCCACCTGTACTACCCGGGTGAGCGCGCGCTGCCGGCGCACCACCTCAAGACCTGGACGACGGTGCGGCGGCGTCTGGTCGACCGCGGGGTCGTGCTGCATCCGGGACACCGGGCCGAGATCCCGCACGGGTTCGGGTTCGACAGGATCACCGACCGGCCCGTGCAGTGGACCACCGGCCAGCCGCCCGCCACTGCCGATGCGGTGCTGTGGGCCGTCGGGAAGGTGCAGCCGAACACGGGCTGGCTACCGTCGACGATGCTCGACGAACACGGCTTCGTCCGGGTCCTACCCGATCTGTCGGTGCCGGGCCATCCGGACGTGTTCGCCGTCGGTGATGTGGCGGCCACCGATCCGCTGCGCAGCTCAGCACGCAACCGCGCCGACAAACTGTTGGCGCACAACGTCACAGCGTCACTCGACGGTGCACCGCTGCGCACCTACACGCCGCCGAAGCGGCGGTGGGGTTCGGTGCTCGGCGTGCAACCGGACGGGCTGGAGGTGTTCGCTCCGTCCGGTCACGCGTTCCGTTTTCCGGCGTGGTCCATCGATCGGGTACTGCAACCGTGGATCGTCCGGCGTGGAATCTACCGCGGGATCCGGCGCTAGCCCGCCGCCACCCGCGGCGCCCGGTCTGCCGACGCCGTGTCGAGCACCATCGCGGCCACCCGATCCCGGTGCTGCTCAGCCGAACCCAGCAGGGCCGCATCGGTGCTGGCGCGTTTGAAGTACAGATGGGTCTGGTGTTCCCAGGTGAAGCCGATCCCGCCCAGCACCTGAATGGTGTCGGCGGCGATGCGGGCCGCCGCGGCAGAGCAGGTGGACTGCGCGATGCTCGCCGCCAGCGCCGGATCATCGGAGCCGTCGGTCAACGCCCAGGCTGCGTGGTAGGCGGTCGAGCGGGCATGCTCGGCGTCCACCAGCATGTCCGCCAGTCGGTGTTTGACGGCCTGGAACGAGCCGATGGGCCGACCGAACTGCAGCCGCGCCTTGGCGTAGTCGACGGCGAGGTCGAGCAGGTGTGCGGCGATACCCACCTGTTCGACCGCGAGCAGGGTGGCGCCGACGTGCAGCGCATGGCTGATGACCCGGTCGGCTTCACCGGCACCGGCAACGAGTTTCGCCGGCGCACCGGTCAATTGCACTGACGCCTGCGGCCGGGTCAGGTCCAGGGTGGCCAGGTCGGTGCGCTCCGTGGCAGAGCCGTCGACGGCGTACAACGCCACGCCGTCGGGGCCGTCGGCCGCCACCAGCAGGACATCGGCTGCGCCGGCGTCGACCACCTGGGTTGCGGACCCGGTCAGGGTGAACCCGTCACCTGCCGCGGTCGCGGTGATGGACACCGACTCCGGGTGGAACATGCCGGCATGGTCGGGCACCACGACTGCCGCGGTGCGCCGTCCCTCGACCAGCTCGGCCAGCAGCTCGTCACGAGTGGGGGAGGCCGGCGCCGCGACAAGCGCGGGGATGGCGAGGAACACCGTGCCGAACACCGGCCCGCAGGCCAGGGCTGCGCCGAGCTCCTCGACGGCCACGGCCTGATCGACCAGGGTGCCGCCCGCGCCGCCGTCGTCCTCCGGAACCGCCAGGCCCAGCACACCGAGCTCCGATCCCAGCCGTTGCCAGGCCTTGGCGTCGAACGGCGGGTGGGTCTCCATCAGACGGCGCACCGACTGCTCGTCGAAGTTGTCGGCGCAGAATTTGCGCACCGCGCGGCGCAGCTGCTCCTGCTCGTCGGTGAACACGAACTCACTAGCCACGGGGAATCTCCTTCCAGGGCATCCCGGCGTCGGCGCGGAGATCGCCGGGCAGCCCCAGTACGCGCTCGCCGAGGATGTTGCGCATGACGTCCGAGGTGCCACCCTCGATGGTGTTGGCGCGGCTGCGCAGGAACCGCTGCTGTACCGGTCCCCGCCAATCGGCGTTGTCGTCCTCATCCAGCAGGTCGTACGTGTGGTACAGGATTGCCTCTGCGCCAAGGAAATCCATGCACCATTCGTAGATGTGCTGATTGAGCTCGGCGCCCACCAGTTTCCCGATCGATCCTTCGGGGCCCGGTCCGCCGACCGTCGCCGCGGCGCGGGACCGTTCCGAGGTCAGGCGTTGGGCCTCGGCGCGCAGCCACAGTTGGGTGAGGCGGTCACGTAGCACCGGTGTCTGCTGTTCGGGGCGGGACGCCCACAGCGCGGTGGCGTCGGCGATGGTGCCCGCTCCGCGGCGAGATCCGCTGCCGCCGAGGGCGCTGCGCTCGTTCATCAGGGTGGTCATCGCCACCCGCCAGCCGTCGTTCACGGCGCCGAGGCGCATGGTGTCCGGAATCCGGGCGTCGGTGAAGTACACCTCGTTGAACTCGGCCTGGCCGGTCATCTGCCGCAGTGGCCGGGTCTCCACGCCAGGAGAGTGCATGTCGATGACGAAGTAGGTCAGTCCCTTGTGCTTGGGCAGGTCGGGATCGGTGCGTGCCAGCAGCAGGCCCCACCGCGCCCGGTGCGCCAAGCTGGTCCAGACCTTCTGGCCGTTGATCACCCAGTCTTCACCATCGCGGACCGCTGAGGTGGCCAGCCCGGCCAGATCTGAACCGGCCCCGGGTTCGGAGAACAGCTGGCACCAGATGTCCTCGGTGGTGGCCAGCGGACGGAGCAGGCGTTGCTTCACCTCGTCGGTCTGCGCGTGCTCACGCACAGTGGGCGCGGCCATGCCGTAGCCCATGGGGTTGAGCCCCAACGGAACCGGCCCGCCGGCGCCCTGCAGGATCCGGTCCGCGACGGCCTGTAAGCCGCGGGAGACCCCGAGGCCGCCCATGCCCTCGGGGAAGTGCACCCAGGACAGCCCGGCGTCGTAGCAGGCGCCGAGGTACTCGCGGACGGGGACCGATTTCGGATCGTGCTCCTGCACTACGGCTCGAGCGAGTTCGGCGACACGAACCTCGTCAGATGTGGTGCTCATCACGCCACTGTAGAAAATTGACTTCTGTCAACTCCGGGCGGGGTGGCCGTTCGAGCGGCTTGCCCCGGCAACTCGCGCCCCACACCCGGCGACTCGCGCCCCACACCCGGCGACATATATGTGGGTTGCCGCGCGACACGCCGTGTGGCCGTCGCCGGGCACATATATGTGGCGGTCGATCGCCGACCCTCGGCGACATATATGCGGTTTACCGCGCGACACGCCGTGTGGCCGTCGCTGGGCACATATATGTGGCGTCAGAGAGAGGTGGCGGTCGAGCGAGAGAGAAGGGGGGCGGGGTCAGACGCGCGGGATGGCCGCCGCGATGCTGTCCAACAGCGCGGTGTAACGGCCGGACTCGGGATGGCGGCCGGGCTTGCCACTGCTGACCACTCCGGCCGCGAGCTCACGCTCGGGGTCGGCCCAGATCGCGATCTCGGTGAGTCCGGTGTGGCCGAACGCCTGGGCTGCGTCGCGGCCGAACGGGCCGAACCGCTTGGAGCCCAACATGTATCCGGTACCCCAGCGCAGCGGCATCAGGCCCATGGCGAGATCCGGGCGCAGCCTGCGGGCTTCCGTCGTCGCGGCGCGCAGCGTCTCGGGTCGCAGCACCCGCACACCGTCGAGTTCGCCGCCGCGCACCAGGATCTCGGCGAATCGGGACAGCTCGAACGCTGTCGACACCGTGCTCGATGACGGGATGACGCTGGTGAGGAAGGCCGGGGTGTTGGAGAAGGGGATGATGCGTTGTGGGGTGCCGCCGACGGCGATCTTGAACGCCTTGGCGATCGGTGCGGGCAGCGGCTTACCGGTGACGTGACTCGGTGCGACCAGTGGCACATCGTCATGTGCCACACCGTAATTGGTCCACCGGAAGCCGAGGGGGTCCAGAATCTCGGTCGCCAGGATCTCGCGGATGTCACGGCCGGTGGCCGCCGAGACGATCTCGCGCATCAACGGTCCCCACGTCAGCCCGTGGTAGATGTGCACCAAGCCGGGTCGGTACACGGGCTTGAGTTGGGAGAGCATCTCGCGGGCGTACTCGCTGTCGTTCATCCGCTTCAGATCGACACGCGGACCGGTGGCGAAGGGCACGCCGGCGCTGTGTGTCATGACGTGACGGATGGTGGTGCGGTCCTTGCCGTGGCTGGTGTAGGTGGGCAGGTAGTCGCAGACCCGGTCGTCGAGGGAGAACTCGCCGCGCTCGACGAGCATGTGCACCACGGTGGTGGTGATGGCCTTGGCCGCGGAGTACACGCAGAACGGCGTATCGGTGGTGACGGGGATCTGCCTGGCATCCGGCGGGTCCGTGGGGCCGTTACCCCAGGCGTGTCCGATCGCCCGGTTGAGCACCACCCGGCCGCGGTGGCGCAGACAGACCTGGATCGCCGGTTGCATTCCGGCGGCGTACCAGTGCCGCGCCGCCTGCCAGATGCGCTCGAGCGCAGCCGGGTCGATGCCGGTGCGGTCCTCGTCACCGACAGCGGTGACGGCGTCGAGGTCCTTCGGGACGGCGATCCGCCCGTCCGCGGTCATTACGGCGTCGGGGTGGACGGCGCTTCTGCGGGGGCCGGGGCCGACGGAGCCGGTGGCGTCTTGGGGCCGGTGAGGACGCGGCCGAGCTGGCCCAACACGTCCAGCGGGGACGCGGGTACCGGCAGGCAGCCGGGCGCACAGTCGGTCTTCTGCCACGGCTGGCAGCCGCTGGTGGTGAACGCGGTGTCGGTGGCTTCGATCTGGACGGCCTGGGCCTTTTTGCTCATGGCGTTGTCGAGGATCTGGTCGCCGCCCACCCGCTTCCAGTAGCAGGCATCACCCTCGACCGGCCCGGGGGACTGGTAGGTGCCCGGCGCGATGTCGGTGCCCACCGCGTAGGTGCCGCTGGTGTCGATGGAGGTCTTGGGCGCCGGGGGCGGTGCGGGCTCGGGTTCTGCGTGGGCTGTTCCGCCCGCGACGCACAGGCCCGCAAGGGCCAGCGCCGATACCCATGCTGCTGATCTCTTCGTCCACACAGCAGACAAGAATAGACGAGCTAACTGAGAGCCCGGGTCACGCGCAGCACCGGCCACCCGGCTTCGGCGGCGGCCGCGGCGAGGGTCCGGCGCGGATTCACCGGGCGGGGGTTCCCCACCAATCGCATCGACGGGAGATCCTCCTCGCCGTCGGAGTAGAAGTAGCTCGCGGCCAGGTCCAGCTGGTGCTGTTCGCTGAACCGCGCGAGCGCCTCGGCCTTGCGGGTGCCCCAGATGATCGGCTTACGGATGTCGCCGGTGAGCCGGCCGTGGTCATCGACGGCGAAGTGGTTACACACCACGTTGGTGATGCCCAGCGAGCGGGCCACTTCGTCGATGTGGATGTTCAGGGCCGAGGTGAGGATGGTGACGGTGTGTCCCCGGCTCTGGTGGGCCGCGACGATTTCGCGCATCCGCGGGAACATCCGCGCTTCGATGCGGCGGTTGAACAGATCGGAACCCAGGACGTCGAGATCGGCCAGCGATTCGCCCCGCAGATAACCAGCAGCGCGCACCACGAGGCGTTCGAACTCCATCCGGCCGAGCCGGTAGCGCGTCGCGGCTTCGATGACTCCGAGAACCTCGCCGATCCTGGCCTGGCGCCGTCGGATTCGGTGACCTGCGTGCGGTACCGCGGTGAAACCGTCGACCAGGGTGCCGTCCACGTCGAAGAAGGCGCCGATGTGCGCTCCCGCAGGACTTGCGGCGACCGCGTCGGCTCCGGCCGGGGGGGTCATGTGGTCAGCCGGCGAGCCAACCGCGCCCCCGTACGCCTCATACCGTCGGAGATACGTATCGAGAAGAACGGATTGAAGATGTCCTCACGCAGCCGGGTGAGGGTGGAACTCGTGATCCGCCACTGGCCGTCGAGCTTCTCGTACGTCTCGTGATAGTGGCCGTATCCATTGAGATTGACCCCGGGGGCCAGGCGCACCACATCGTGGAGGGCCCAGACACCGCGCGCGGTGGTATCCGACGTCAGCTCGATCTCCGGGGCGTGCACCTGATGCACGGTCGGTTGGGAGCGCCGGCCGATGTTCTTTCTGGTGAACGCGACGAATTCGTCGGCGCCCATGATCACCGCGCCACCGGCGGCCGCGGTGTCACTGATGAAGTCATCGGCGAACACGGTGCGCCAGGACTGCCAGTCCTTGGCGTCGAGATGACGGCAGTAACGGGCTTTGAGCTGCTTGATCGAGTCGAGTTCGAGCACAGCGGTCGCGGCATCCATAGCTGAACCTCCGGCGGGTGACGAGGTGGCCAGACTACCTTCGGCGACGTCCTGGAGGCGGTACGGTCGAGCAGTGGCGGACGAACCGGTGGACCGGGAGCAGATCTGCCTCGCCTTCTGTGAGCACCGATTCGACGACGTCTTCCCCCACCTGGCCGCCGATGTGCGCTGGACGGTGCCCGGCTACATGGTGCTCGAAGGTGCCGACGCCCTGCGGCGCACCTGTCGTGAGACCGCGGGCAGTCTCGAGGACACCACCGAGGTGACGGATCGACGCGTGGTGGTCACCAGCCCGGATGCGGTGGTGATCGATTCGATGACCCGCTATCAGAGCCCCGGCGGGGTGACCGCTGTATCTGATTGCCACATCTTCGAATTCGACGGGAACCGGATCGCCGCCATCACGTCCTATGCGGTGGAGGTGGATCCCCGGGACGTCGGTGCGCCCGCGTCGGCCCAACGCTCGTGGCCGGTGTGAGCCGGGTCGACGAGGGCGCACCTTGACCCCATGCTGAGCAGCTGCATAGCATGACGCGATGGGCGTCTACTACGACCCGTACGACCAGGACATCGTGGCCGATCCGTATCCGGTGTACGCGCGGCTGCGCGAAGAAGCGCCGCTCTATCACAACGAGCGCTACGACTTCTGGGCGCTGTCGCGGCACGCCGACGTCGCTCACGCACTGAGCGACTGGGAGACGTTCTCCAACAGCCGAAGCGACATCCTGGAACTGGTGCAGTCGGATTTCGACATGCCGCCCGGGGTGATGATGTTCCAGGACCCGCCGCAGCACACCATGCTGCGTGGGCTGATGTCACGGGTGTTCACCCCTCGGCGCATGGCCGCCATCGAGGATCAGATCCGGCAGTACTGTGTGCGATGCCTGGATCCTCTTGTCGGATCAGGCGGATTCGACATCGTGGCCGAGTTGGCCGCCATGATGCCGATGCGGGTGATCGGGATGCTGCTGGGCATCCCGGAATCCGAGCAGACCGGCTTCCGCGACGCCAACGACGCGAATCTGCGAACCAGGCCGGGCGCCCCGATGAAGGTCGCCAACGCAGACCGGATCGCCGACGGGCGGATGTACGCCGACTACGTGGACTGGCGGGTGAACAACCCCGGCGATGACCTGATGACCGCGTTGCTCACCGTCGAGTTCGAGGACGAGACGGGCACGGTCCGCAAGCTCACCCGCACCGAGGTCCTGCACTACACCCAGGTGGTCGCGGGTGCGGGCAACGAAACCACCGGCAGATTGATCGGGTGGTTGGCCAAGGTGCTCGCCGACCATCCCGGGCAACGCCGCGAGGTCGCCCAGGACCGCTCGCTGTTGAACCGGGTGATCGACGAGACGTTGCGGTTCGAACCCACGGGCCCGCACGTAGCGCGTTGGATGGCAAGCGATTTCGAGGCGTACGGCACCACTGTGCCGGCGGGCAGCGCCATGCTGCTGCTCTTCGGCGCCGCCAACCGTGACCCCCGCCGGTTCATCGACCCCGATACCTTCGACATCCACCGCAGCAACAGCCACCTCACGTTCGGCAAGGGCACGCACTACTGCCTCGGGGCGAACCTGGCGCGCCTGGAGGGCCGCGTCGCGCTCGACGAACTGCTCAACCGGTTTCCGGAGTGGGACATCGATCACGACACGGCGCGGCTGGCGCCCACCTCGACGGTGCGCGGCTGGGAGGAGCTGCGGATCGTGCTGCCGTAACGCGTCGTTTACGCCGTCGGCGGAACGTGAAACACGGCCCGCGCCAGACTGGTTCGGGTGACCCTGCACCACCTGCCCGCCACCGCGCCCCTCGACGAGGTGATCGCAGCCCTGCGGCGCGACAACTACGTCATCATCGACAACCTCGTCTCCTCCGCGTTCATGGACGAGCTGGAGGCCGAACTGGACCCGTACATCAACGACAGTCCGGTCGGTGCCGAAGACCACCTGGGCAAGAAGACCCGTCGCACCGGTGCCCTGGTGGCCCGCTCACCGTTGTCACACCGGCTGATCCGCCACCCCACCATCCTGGGTGCGGTCGGTGATTTCCTCGGGCATGCCAGTGCCTACCAGTTGATGCTGACCCAGGTGATCTCCATCTACCCCGGCGAGTCGGCGCAGGGTCTGCATCAGGACGAAAACGCCTGGGATTACTTCCCTTTCCCGCTGGACTATCACGTACAGTGCAACACCTTGTGGGCGTTGTCGGACTACACCGCTGAGATGGGAGCCACCCGCGTGGTACCCGGCAGCCATACGGCCGGGCCCGACGCGCAGTTCAGCGACGCCGACTGTCTGCAAGCGGAGATGGAACGCGGTTCGGTGCTTCTGTACTCGGGCAAGATCTGGCACAGCGGCGGGGCGAACCGGTCGAGCCGGATCCGTAAGGCCGTCAACATCAATTACGCGGTCGGGTGGGTGCGGCAAGAGGAGAACCAGTATCTGGCCTGCCCGCCGGACGTGGCCGCGGGTCTCGATGACGACATGCTGAGGCTGATCGGCTACCAGCAGGGTGCGTACGCCATGGGCTACTACCGGGATGTGGAGGATCCGATCGTGGCCGTCCGTGGTGACGGCTACAGCGCCCGTCCCGGTGCCGACATCGACGAGATCACCCCGGCGGCCCGTGCTGCCATCGACAGGCTCATCGCCGCCAAGAGCGGATGATTCACATCCTGGTCAGGCGAATCGGATATGTGTAGCTGCCGCCCGGGGCGCCGTCGCAGCCGGTGGCGAACGACGAGACCATGGCTCCGGTGAGGGTGTTGGCGTCCCAGGTGTAGACGTCGCGGGTCGGGATGGTGGGGCCGTAGTAGACATTGCCGCAGCGCAGGCCGAACGGGTCGTCGATCGTCATCGTGTACTTGCCGTCGGCGTAGTAGGCGTTGACATACGCCTCATAGGCCTTGGCGATGGGCTGCGGCAGTGTGATGACGCTGACGCAGTCGGGCACCGATTCGTTGCAGCCGCTGATCGAGAAGATCCAGGTGTGGAAGTCGTAGCGGCCGTCGATGGCGACGTTGTAGGCGCCGTAGTACATCTTGGCCGCATGCGCGGTGGGCGCCAGCCCCAGAATCGACGCGGCGATCGCGACGACAGCCACCAGAATCCTCATGGCCTCAATCTAAGACGACCGGCGCTGGATTACACAACAAATCGAAGATGTAACTCTAGAGTCCCCGCCGCAGTGCCGCGACGGTGTCCAGGTCGCCGAGGGCCGCGACGCTGCGGGCCAGACCCTCGAGGGCGATGTCCTCGTTCTGCATCCCGCCCATCCCGGCCGTGGCCAGGGCGGCCACATACGCATACAGCGCGCCCTGGCGGTAGCGCAGCCACAGCTCGTCGGGGTCGAGCGCCGGGCCGCCGGCGGCCGCGAGCGCGCCGCGGTAGCGGTCCAGCAGATCCCGTTGGTGGGTCCGGCGTTCGTCGGGGGTCATGCCGGTGACCAGGGTGTAGGCGAGTTCGCGGCCGGGGTGGCCGCGGCGCACTGCCTGCCAGTCCAGCAGCCCCGCGCCCCCGCCGCGGAAGTACACATTGCCCGGGTGGGCGTCCCCGTGCATGACGGTGTGCGGCGGCCGGTCGATCAGCCGGGCGACCGCGCGGTAGTTGTCGATGATGAACCGGCCATCCTCGATCGGGATGGTGGTGCGGCGGGTCAGCCGGCGCGCCGACGTGTTCAGCAGCGAGCCGGTGAGCTGCGAGGTGGGGTCCTCGGAGGCGGTATAGGTCCACGCGAGTGGCCGTTCCCAGTACCGGCCGTGCAGCCGGGCGAGCAGTTCGATCACCAGGCCGGCGCGGTCGGCGCCCAGCGGGTGCAGCGTGTCGGGGAAGTCGCAGGGGCCGGCCGCCAGGTCCTCGAGCACCAGGACAAAGCCACCGGTGAGTGGATCGAACGCCGCGGCATGACACTGCGGCACCCCGTCGATCTGTTGTGAGATCTCTTGGTAGAAGCGGACTTCGGTGTGTCCGAGGCGGCCCAGCTCGCCGATGAACCGGGTGCCTGCGGTGCGGGCGGGCATCTTCACGAAGACGGTGGCGGGCACGTCGTCGCCGGTGAGGGCCAGCCGGACACGCGAGGAGGTTCCGTCGTCACCGCCGAGTGGGGATGCCGAGGCTACGCGTCGCCCGAGCAGCCGGGACAGTGCCGGCGCGTCGAGCTGGGCGGGCCGCCGGGGCAGCGGCCGGGCCCACCCGATCAACGGTTGGGTGAGGACGCGCTGTATCCCGCGGCCCAGGTGAAGAGCGAGGCCGACCGAATCCCCACGATACGTCATGGTTTACAGTGATAGCAGAATATGTAATGCCGATAGGCGGGAATGCTCATGGACTTCTCCCACGTGCAGCTCAGCGACGAGGACTGGGCGTTCCGGGACGGCCTGCGGACATTCCTCGCCGAGCACGTCACCGGCGAGGTGATCGAGCGAGACCGCCGGACCGGTGAGAACTTCGACGAGGGGGTGCACCGTGCGCTGGGCGCGTCCGGATATCTGGCGGCGGACTGGGCCGGCGAAGCCGATGGCGGTTTTTCCGCGGTGCGCCGCCGCATCTGGGAGCTGGAGATCGGGCGGGCGCACACTCCGTGGTTCCATTGGGGGACAACGGCTCTGGTGGCCAAGTTCGTCGCGCAGTTCGCCTCCGGAGAGCTGCGCGACGAGGTGCTGCCCGGGGTGCTCTCGGGTGAGATCCTGCTGTGCCTGGGCTACACCGAGCCCGACGGCGGTTCGGATGTGGCCACGTGCAAGACCAGGGCCGTACGGGACGGTCAGGGCTGGATTGTCAACGGGTCCAAGATGTTCACCTCCAATGCGCACAACAGCCGGTATGTGTTCCTGTTGACCAACACCGACCCGGACGGGCCGAGGCATCACAATCTCACCCTGTTCCTGGTACCGCTGGCCAGCCCCGGGATCGAGATCCAACCCGTCCGTACCGTCGACGGTGACCGGACCAACATCGTCTACTACAGCGACGTCCGGGTGGCCGACCGATACCGCATCGGCGACGTCAACGGCGGGTGGACGGTGATGCGAGCCGCGCTGGCTGCCGAACATGGTGTCAGAGAGCCGGATTCGGCAGGCCTGCAGAAGCTCGCGGTGATGACCGAACATGCCCTGCTGACCGCCGAGGCGCTCGATGCGGTGTCCGCGTCGGTGGGCACGCCCACCGACGACGTCGCTCTCCGGTTGGGACGGTGCGTGGCGCGGCAGGAGGCCGCGTTGAGTACCTCCGGTGTGTACGGCCGGGTGGCCATCGCCCAGACCATGCGGGATGTCGCACCGGATCTGATGGACATCCTCGGCAGTGCTTCGGCGCTCTCGGACAGTGCCGCGGAGTATGTCTTCCGGTTGGCCGGACCGACCGGGATCTATGGCGGCACCCTGGAGGTGTTCCGCAACATGATCGCCCAGCACGAATTGGGCTTGGGCCGGCCGGTTTACCGGGACACGCCCGCCAGGAGATGATCGAAGAGCCGGCCGGCGGACTGGGCCGCGCGCTGTTCGTCGCGGGCAGCGATGTGCTCGACGACCGCGCTGTGTTCGTCCGCCAGAGCTTCGGCGAAGGTCGACGTGGTGGCTGCGACGCTGGCGGCGATGGTCTCGCGCAGCCCGCGATACAGCTCGATCAGGATCGTGTTGTGCGAGTACTGCACCACCGCGAGGTGGAAATCGGCGTCGGCACGGGCGAACTCGTCGGGTCCGGTCCTGAGACACTGATGACTCGTGGCGAGCAGTCGGCGCAGTTCGGCGAGTTCGTCGGGGGTGTGGTTGAGCGCTGCCAACCTGGCGCCTTCGACCTCGAGTGCGCGGCGCACCTGCAGGATCTCCCGCAGCTCACTGCCGCACAGTCGTCGTAGTGCCCCGGACACCTCACTGGTGGCACGCACGTAGGTGCCGTCGCCCTGGCGGACTTCCAGGATGCCGGCGTGAGCCAGGGCGCGGACGGCCTCGCGAACGGTGTTGCGGCCTACGCCCAGGTGCTCGACGAGCACGGCTTCGTTGGGGATGCGCTCACCCACCGGCCATTCGCCGCTGTTGACCGAACTTCGCAACTGCTCGATGACCTGCTCGACCAGGCCGGCTCGACGGGTAGTGGTCAACGGCACAGGGCGTCCTTTCATCCAATCATGGGATGTATGCGACCATAGCAGCCGTGAGGGCCGAAACATGGATGAAACAATCGGATCGTCAGTACGGGTCCGCAGCGGAGTTGCGGACGACCGCTGTCACGGCGGTTGCCGGAGGGGCGCTGCTGGCCGTGGCGGTGATCCTCACGGCGCTGAACCTGCGTCCGGCGGTGACGAGTGTGGCGCCGCTGCTGGGCGAGATGCGCGCCGAGTTCGGCGTCTCGGCCACCTGGGCCGGTGTCCTCACCACCTTGCCCGCGCTGTGTTTTGCCGCCGCCGGACTGGCCGCACCGCGGTTGTCCGCTCGAATCGGGCTGGGGCGCACGGTGTCGTTGTCGCTGATGATCATCGCTGCGGGCCTGGTGATCCGCGCGGTGGGCGGGGCCACCGTGGTCCTGGGCGCCAGCCTGGTGGCGTGCGCGGGAATCGCCTTGGTGAACGTGCTGATCCCGGTGGTGATCAAAGGCTCGTTCCCGGCCCGGATCGGCGTGATGACCGGCATCTACACGGCCGCGCTGCAGGCAGGGGGAGCGTTGGGATCCGCGCTCACGCCGGGGCTGGAGGAACCGCTGGGCGGCTGGCGGCCGGCGCTCGCCGTCTGGGGTGCGCTGGCCTTGATCGCGCTGGCGGTGTGGGTGCCGGTGTCCCGGCGCCACGGTGCCGCCTGGACGCGACGGGCCGAGCACTCCGAGCCGCGACGCTCGCTGCTGCGTAATCGGCTGGCCTGGATCGTCACCGTGTTCTTCGGGTGCCAGGCCTTCATGGCCTACATCGTGATGGGCTGGCTGCCAGAGGTTTTCATCGACAACGGGGTGCCGAAGCTGCAGGCCGGGATCCTGGTGGGCCTGACCGCGCTGATCGGCGTGCCGATCGCCTTGGTGGTGGCGCCCATGGCCGCCCGCCGCGGGAGCCAGAGCGGATGGATCGTCGGCCTCGGACTGGTCGGGGTGGTGGGCATCCTCGGGGTGATGCTGGCGCCGGCGGCCCAACCGGTGCTGTGGAGTGTGCTGATCGGCATCGGCCAGAGTGTGTTCGCGCTGGCGCTCGCGGTGATCGCACTCCGGGCCCGGACCGCGGACGAGACCGCGCAACTGTCCGGGATGGCGCAGGGGATCGGCTATCTGATAGCCGGCGTGGGACCGCTTCTGTTCGGAGTGCTGCACGACGTCACAGGTGGCTGGACGGTGCCGTGGATCCTGTTCCTCGCGGTGTATGCCGTGCAGATGGCCACCGGCGCGGTGGCCGGCCGCAACCGGTACGTCTAGCTAGGGAAGTGGCTGAGCGCCGACCGGGTTCAACGCGTCGAGCATCAGGCTCAGGTAGCGCCGGCGTAACTCCGGTGGCTGATCCAGGGCCACTGAAGCGGTGGTGACCATGGCCACGAAGGTGGCCACGTCATCCGCGGTCAGATCCAGGCGCAGCTCACCCTTGGCCTGACCGGTCGCCACGATGGCCGCGACGAGCTCGGAGTTGCGGTTGAACAGGGCGACGGTGAGTTCGGCCAGATGATCCAGTGAGGACAGCAACGGGCGCTGCTGGCACATCACCTCGGTGAGGCGCTCGATGACGTCGAGGAAGGATTCACGCGGCGCCTCACTCTCGACGAGCTGGGTGATCACCGGTTCGACCTCGGTGACGAAGATGTCCTCGTACACTGCCGCCGCCAGGGCCTGGCGGTTGGCGAAGTGTCGGTACAAAGTGGCATTGCCGACGCCGGCCGCAGCTGCGACGTCGGTGAGCGTGGCCGAGTCGCCGTGGATGGAGAACACCTCGCGGGCGGCGGCAACGATTCGGTTGACGTTGGCGAATGCGTCGGCGCGGCGGCGCTTGGCCGGTGCGGTGGCGGCGTCGGCGTCCGCCGAAATCTCGGTCACGGGAACCTCCGAGTAGTGGTCCAGATCATCCTGTCAGGCCGGTGGTGGTGTTGGCGACAATTGATAGCTCGCTCCCATTTTGGGAGCCTACTCTCATTTACATGTCGACCTTTCTCCATCGTCTGGGACGCTTCGCGTTCGGCCGCCCCTGGGCGGTGCTCGCCGCCTGGCTGGCGCTGATCGCCGTCGTCGCAGGCCTGCTGGTGGTGAACCCGCCCAAGATCTCCAACGAGATGCGGATCAGCGGCACGCCCGCCCAGGAGGTCATCGATCAGCTGGGCGCCGAGATGCCCGAGATGGCCGGCGGCCAGGGCATGATCGCCTTCGCCGCGCCCGACGGGCAGCGGGTCGACCAGGGGGCCAACCTGGCCGCGCTGACAGCCGCCGTCGACGCGGTGTCGCACGCCGAGCACGTCATCGATCCCCGCGCCCTCGCGCAGGCCGAACTCGCCAAGGGCGCGTCGAGCCCCACCCTGACCGCGGGGGCGGCGATCGCGCGGATCCAGCATCAGCTGCCGCCGCCGGCCGACGCACCCATCCCGTTGACCGTCAACGGACAGCAGGTGCCCGGTGTCGTCGTCTCCGCGGACGGCCAGACCGCGCTGTTCCAATTCCAGTTCGACAAGCAGACCAGCGACCTGCCCACCGGCGCGGTGGAGCACACCGTCTCGGCGGCCGAGTCTGCCGTGGCCAACACCGATCTGCAGGTGCTGCCGTCGGCGTCGATGGCCCAACTGCCCGAGATCGTCGGCGTCGGCGAGGTCATCGGGGTCATGGTGGCTGCGCTGGTCCTGGTGATCACCCTGGGCTCACTGGTGGCAGCCGGCCTGCCCCTGGCGACGGCGCTGACCTCGGTCGCCGTCGGGGTGGGTGGCACGTTCCTGTTCTCCCATCTGTTCACCATGCAGTCGATCACCGCGGTGCTGGCGCTGATGCTGGGCCTGGCGGTGGGTATCGACTACGCCATGTTCATCGTCAACCGGCAGCGGCGGCTGATCCTCGACCAGGGCCTGACCGCCGCCGACGCCGCCGCCCGTGCTGTCGGAACCTCCGGCAGCGCAGTGGTTTTCGCAGGCACGACGGTGGTGATCGCCCTCGTCGCGTTGTCGGTGGCGGGCATCCCGTTGTTGACCACCATGGCGCTGGCCGCCGCCGCGACCGTGATCGTGGCCGTGCTTGCCGCCCTGACCATCCTGCCCGCACTCCTGGGCCTGGTGGGTGAACGCATCTGCTCGGACAAGGCCCGTACCCAGGTGTCCGACGGCGCCGGCACTCCCCGCTTCGCCGCCGCCTGGGTGGGTGCGGTACTGCGGCACCGCGTTCCGGTGGCCATCGCCGGGGTGCTGCTCACCGGCGTGCTCGCAGTGCCTGCCCTCGGTATGCACCTGGGCCTGCCCGCCGGCTCCTCCTACAACGAGGGCACCCCGCAGCGGGCCGGCTATGACATGGTGGCCGACCATTACGGCGACGGGTTCAACGGCCCGCTGGTGGTGGTCGCCGAACCCCGTGACGCGGACACCCTGACCGAGGCCCAGATCGCCGACGTCTACACCGATCTGCGCCGCCTCGACGGTGTGCAGGCGGTGAACATGCAGATGGTGTCGGACAATTCGGACAAGGCGATCTTCTCGGTGGTCCCCACCGCGGGACCCACCGATGAGTCCACCGCCGACCTGGTGCGCGGTATCCGCGACCACACCGGCCCGCTCGCCGATGTGCACAACGTCGACCTCGGCGTCACGGGGATCACCGCCATGGGCATCGACATCTCCGACCGCATCGCCAGTGCGATCCCGCTGTACATCGGTGTGGTGGTGGGTCTTTCGCTGCTGGTGCTGATGGTGGTGTTCCGTTCCATCGCTGTACCGGTGAAAGCCACTGCCGGATTCCTGCTCAGCATCCTGGCCACCTTCGGTGCCACCACCGCACTGTTCCAATGGGGTTGGCTGCAGCAGTTGTTCGGCCTCAGTGCCACCGGGCCCATTCTGAGCCTGCTGCCGATCATCGTCACCGGGGTGCTCTACGGCCTCGCCATGGACTACGAGGTGTTCCTGGTGTCGTCGATGAAAGAGGCGCACGTGCACGGCCACCGCGGTGATGCCGCAGTGACACAGGGCTTCACCCAGGCCGCCCGGGTGGTGACCGCTGCCGCCGTGATCATGATGGCCGTGTTCGTCGGCTTCGTGTTCAATGCCGACCCGATGATCAAACAGATCGGATTCGCCTTGGCTTTCGGCGTTTTCATCGACGCTTTCGTGGTGCGGATGACGATGGTGCCCGCGGTGATGTCGCTGCTGGGTGACCGGGCCTGGTGGCTGCCCGAGCGCCTGGAGCGCCGACTGCCGGACCTCGACATCGAAGGCGAGAAGCTCAACCGGGCACTGGAGAATGATCGAGTCACGGTGTAGTGGCTACAGTTTGAGGCCCACCGCGTGCCGGAGCTGAGCCAGGAACTGTTCGCTGTCGTCGCTGCGCACGATGTAGTGCGCCACGGCGACGCGGATGGCGGTGGCGGCTTTGATGGCGCCACCGGTGCCGGGGATCAACCGCTGTAACCGCGCGCGCATCTGCGGGATCACCCGGGCCAACTGGGCGATGGCGACCTCGGGTTCGATGTCCACCACCCGGACCCCTGAATAGGACTGCTGGTACTCGACGATGAACCGCAACGCGGCATCGAGCCGGTCATTGCCGCGCAGCCCCGCGGTGGCCCGGTTGACCCCGTCGTCGAACATGTCCCGTTCGAAGGCGCCGAAAGCGTCGAGCAATTCGCCTTTGGAGGCGAACCAGCGATACAGCGTCGGCCGCGAGACGCCTGCTTGTGCCGCCACATCGGACAGGCTGAGCTTGGACTGGCCACTGCGGGCCAACACCTCTGCGGTGGCGCGCAGGATCCGCTGTCGCGACGAGGACTCGTTGTCCAGCGACGCGAGCGAGCCGGGCGGTGGTCGATTCACACAGGCCCCTTTCGGCTCGTCCGTTCAGAATTACAAAGCCCAGCGGGTTTGTAAACTGGCAAGCCGTGACGGGACCATTGGCGGGCATCCGGGTTGTCGAGTTGGGAGTGTGGGTCGCTGCGCCCGCGGCGGGGGGTCTGCTGGCCGACTGGGGCGCCGACGTGATCAAGATCGAGCCGCCGGCCGGCGATCCCGCGCGGCGGTTCGGGCGGATGCTGGGGCTGGACCCTGAGGTCAATCCGCCGTTCGACATGGACAACCGGTCCAAGCGCAGTGTCGTCCTCGATCTGTCGACGGATGACGGCCGGGCGGTGGCCGACGAATTGATCTCCCGCGCAGACGTTTTCCTCACGAACGTACGCCCCGCTGCGCTGCGGCGGCTCGGGTTCGATTTCGATACGCTGGCGCAGCGCCACCCCCGGTTGGTGTACGGGCTGATCACCGGCTACGGGGTCGGTGGACCCGACGCCGACCGTGCGGCGTACGACGTGGCGGCGTTCTGGGCGCGCGCCGGGTTGGCGCATCTGCTGACGAGACCCGGGGAGACCCCGCCGTTTCAGCGCGGCGGAATGGGTGACCACGCCGCCGGTATGACACTGGCCGCCGGCATCTGCGCGGCGCTGGTGGCCCGTGGCCGCACCGGCGCAGGCCAACTGGTGGCGACGTCGCTGTACCGGCAGGGTGTCTACACCGTGAGCTTCGACCTCAACACCTTCCTGGCCACCGGGCATCCCATCGCCATCGGGCGCCGGGAGTCGATGGGCAATCCGTGTATGAACAACTACCGGGCCGGGGACGGCAAGCCGTTCTGGCTCGTGGGACTGGAGGGTGAACGGCACTGGCCGCCGCTGTGCCGGGCTGTGGGCCGGACCGACTGGCTCGACGATCCGCGTTACGCCCGTCCGCGGGAGCGCGCCAGGAATGCTGAAACGTTGATCGCCGAACTGGACGCTGTTTTCGCCACCAGGACATTGGCTGAATGGGCTGACATCTTCGCATCCGAGCCCGACCTGTTCTGGTCTCCGATCAACACACTGGAGGACGTCCTCGGTGACGAACAGTTCCACGCCGCAGGCGGGATCGTCGACGTCCCCGTTCCCGACGGAGCCGTCCCCATGGTGGCTTCGCCGGTGGACTTCTCCGCCACACCCTGGGCACCGCGCGGGCCGGCACCTGCGCTCGGTGAACACACCGCGGAGATCCTGGCCGAGCTTTACAAATAGCATCAACAATGTCACGCTGATGCGATTGTGGAAGGAGCGCCCGTGGCCGTCGCAAGCTCAACGCACACACGCGAATACAGTTCGTTGGACATCACCTCCCATGCATTCTGGGGCCGGCCCTTCGCCGAACGCGACCTGGTCTTCGCGCAGTTGCGCGCCGCCGACGGATTGTCCTGGCAGCGACCCATGTCGTCGCTGTTCGATCTGCAGGAGGACGGCTTCTGGGCACTGACCCGGCGCGCTGATGTCGCCTTCGTCAGCCAGCATCCCGAGCTGTTCACCTCCAGTCGCGGGGTGGCGCTCGACCCGATGCCGGCCGAGGTGCAGAAGATCGCGACGTTCTTCCTGGCGATGGATCCGCCGCAGCACACCGTGTACCGGCGGCTGATCAGTTCGGCCTTCACCCCGCGCAACGTCCGCACGATCGAACAGCAGATCCAGCAGAACGCGGCACTGGTCGTCGACGACCTGATAGGCGCGGGCGACATCGACTTCGTGGCCGCATGTTCCGCGCGGCTGCCCATGCTGACCATCATGGAGATGCTCGGTGTACCGCCGGCGGACCGACCCGCGGTGGCCCAGGCCGCCGAAAAGCTCTTCAGCATGAGCGATGACGAGTACTCCACCCTGGAGGAGCGGGCCACCGCCACCATCAACGAGATGATGCTGTTGGTCAGCACCGGGGTGGAACTGGCGAAATTCCGCCGTCAGCACCCGGGCGATGACCTGATGACCAGCATCGTCAACGCCGAGGTGGACGGGCACCGGTTGACCGACGACGAGATCGGGGCCTTCTTGATCCTGTTGTCATCGGCGGGTAACGACACCACCAAACAGGCCACCACGCACGCCATGATGGCGTTGACGGACAATCCCGCTCAACGCGATTGGCTGATGGCGGATTTCGACGGCCGGATCGGCACGGCGGTCGAGGAGTTCGTCCGGTGGTCCACGCCCGTGCTGCAGTTCGCCCGGTTCGCCACCACCGATGTCGAGATCGCGGGAACGCAGATCAGCGCGGGGGACAAGGTGGGCTTGTTCTACTGCTCGGCCAATCGTGATGAGGCCGTGTTCACCGACCCGGACCGTTTTGATCTGTCCCGCTCACCCAACCCGCACCTGGGCTTCGGCGGTGGCGGCCCACACTTCTGCCTGGGTGTCCAGCTGGCCCGGTCCGAGCTGCGGAACCTGTTCCGCGAGTTGCTGACCCGGATCGATCGAATCGAGTTCGGTGAGCCCGACCACCTACACAGCAGCTTTGTGCACGGCATCAAACGCGTGCCGGCGTACGTCGGCTGATCAACCGGCGGGCCGCGGACGCACCAGCACCGACTGCTGGATCGCGCCGACCGGCCCGGCCTCGTCGAACAGTGTGCCGACGGTTGTCCCGATACCGTCCGGCCCGTAGCTGGTCTGGGCGCGGATGCCGGTCCACTCGCCGGTGGGGATCCGGTGCACGTGCACCACCAGATCGGTGTTGAGGAACGTCCACTTCCGGATGTCGAGTGTGGAGCCGATCCCGTTGGCATCGTCGGCCACCGCGAACAGCCGCTGCAGCGGTGTCATCGTCTCGCCCAGAACCAGATCCACTTCGGGCCGGATCCAGGACTCGCCAGGTCCCGGCGCCAGCGGCGTGGTGAGCCATCGCCAGTCCAGGCTGTGCACGTAGTTGCGATCCCAGTCCTTCTTCATGTCGCGGCTGACCGCCTCGGATACCGGCCGTAGAGGTGGCTCCGGAGCATGCAACAGCTCAGCGGTGTCGAGTTGTTGCAGTCGCCATCCGCTGGCGCGCGCGACGGGACGTGGCCGGCCGTCGCGACCGGGGCCCAGCATCTCGGCGCTCACCAGTTCGATCTGCCTGCCGGACCGCTCGACCTGGCCGCGTACCCACAGGTCGCCGTCGGCGGGCACCCCGCCCAGCAGGTCGATGCTCACGCGGCTCAACCGGGTATCGTCGCGGTGCGCACACCGTTCCAGTGCGCGGACCAACAGCGCCGACACCGGAGCCGCGTGCTGAATCGCCGCCGTCCAGGTGCTCCGGACCAGATCGCTGGCGGTGAATTTCTCTCCCCGCGAATCGTTTTCATCGATCAGTTCGTAGTAGGCGTCCGACATTCGTCACCTTTCTCGGGTCACGGTAGGCCCGCACCGGGCACCGCGACCGTCACGGTGTCCAGCCGGGAGAGCTTGGTGCCGACCAGTCGTTGCGGGTAGGCGTCGGTGCTCGACAGCAGGAACAGCACCCGGCGTTCGGGGCCACCGAGCGTGCAGGCGATTGCGGTCCGGTCGCCGAGGTCGATCCGGTCGGTGACGCTGCCGCCGGCCATGATCCGGTCGAACCGGCAGGCCAGGGTCATCGACGTCCAAACCCCGCCCTCGTCGTCGAGGGTGATCCCATCCGGTGGTCCGGCGAGCCCATCTGCGAACAGTGAGCGTTCACCGAGACCGCCGGCGTCGTCGATGGGGAACGAGGTCAGCCGGCGCGCTGTCGACTCGGCCACGATAAGCTGCCGGTCCGGGGTGATCACCATGCCGTTGGGGAAGTCGAGATCTTCGGCGACGACGGTGGCGGTGTCATCGGGATCGAGGCGCACGATGACACCGCCGCTGCGGGCCTGAGAGCCGATGTAGGCGCGACCGGTGTCGTCGACCACCATGTCGCCGAGATCAGCGGGAACCAGATCGCTCAGATCGGCACAGGCGCCGACGTTCTCGCCGTCGTAGCGCAATACCTGGCGGAGCCGGGTGGAGTTGATCAGCAGGGTTCCGTCGGGGCGGAAACCCAAGCCCGACGGGGCATGTCCGGGCAGCGGCAGCGTCGTCATGGAGCCGTCCAAGGTGACCGTGTGCACCGCCTCGCCGAGCATGTCGGAGAACCACAGCATGCCCTCGAACCAGCGAGGACCCTCACCGAAACAGAAGCCGTTGGCCAGCGGGACCGGTTTCACACCATGCCTTTACAAAACACGTCTCAAGTGTCACGCTCGCAAGGTGTCAGTGTCAACCACGAAGCGCACCGCATGAAGAAGTATCACGGCCACACGCTGCTGTACCTGCACGAGACCGTCGCCCTGGGTGCGATCGGCAGTCAGCGGTTCACCGACACGTTCAACACCGTCTACCACCCGATGATGAGCGATCTGGGGGCCCGGCTGTTCGCGATCTGGGAGACGACGCCCTACAACGGGCACTGGCCGCAGGCCACCGTCATCTGGGAACTCGACGCGTTCGCCGACTACGCCCGGATCGGGCGCGCGCAAGCACCGGGCGGAACCCACAGCGGGCCCGCCGGCGAGTGGGCTGCCTTCCTGACCCGGAACGGCGCCTCCGGTGAGGGCCGGATCATGTATGCGGGCCGCAGCAACAAGACCTTGGCCGAGCTGCAGGACAACGGTTTCGGGGCGGGCCTGGTGATACAGGAGATCATGCAGACCAAACCGGGCCGCCAGGATGACTACATCCGGGAGTTGGAACGGTTGTACGTGCCGTGGTCGGAGCGCACCGGTAAGCGTTGGCTGGGTTCGTTCATCAGTACCTTCCGCTACAACGAGGTGATCCACTACTGGGCCCTCGACGGCGGCTGGGACTGCTTCGAGAACCACTACCCGTCCTGGAAGGACAACCCGCCGGCCGAGATCGTCACCTGGATGAGCGTCGCGCCGGCGTTGCGCGACGGTTGGGAGGACTCGATATTGCAAGCCCTACCCCCCTCACCACTGCGATGAAGACGGACCTCTCGTACGACCCGTTCGATCCGGCCGTGATGGCGGATCCGCTGCCGTACTACCGGGTGCTGCGTGACGACCACCCGCTGTACTACGTCGAGAAGTGGGACACCTACGCCGTGTCGCGTTTCGACGACATCTGGCGGGTGCTCGAAATTCACGACGGCACCTTCGTGGCATCAGAGGGAACCCTGCCCGCCGCAACGGTTCTGGCCGAGCACAATCATGGCGCGGTCGCCGATCCACCGCTGCACCCCATGCCGTTCCACGCCAATTTCGACTCGCCGCTGTACGAGGATGTCCGGCGCTGCACGTCCGCGCAGTTCCGCCCCAGGTCGGTGTCGAAGCTGGCCGACCGGATCCGGACCCTGGCCAACGAACGACTCGACGAGCTACTTCCTCGCGGTGGCTTCGACCTGACCCAGGACTACGGCGGTATCGTCGCGTCGGCGGTGGTCTGCGAACTACTGGGTCTGCCAACCCAACTGGCCTCCGACGTGCTCGCCACCGTCAACGCCGGCAGTCTCGCGCAGCCCGGTAGCGGCGTGAATGTGGCCAACGCCCGGCCGGGGTACCTGAGCTACCTGACACCCATCGTGGAACGGCAGCGGGCCGGCGCCGCGCAGACACCGATCGCCGAGGCACTGGTGAACTTCCGGCTGCCGGATGGCTCCGCCTTCACCGACGCGGAGGCGGCCACCCAGATGCTGGGGGTGTTCATCGGCGGTACCGAGACCGTGCCGAAGATCGTCGCGCACGGGCTGTGGGAACTGCTGCGCCATCCGGGACAGCTCGCGGAGGTGAGCGCCGATCCCGAGGCCAACGCGGTGATCGCACGGGAAGAGATGATCCGCTACTGCGCGCCGGCGCAGTGGTTCGCCCGCACGGTGCGCAAGCCGTTCGTCCTGCACGGCACCACGCTGCGGCCCGGCCAGCGTGTCATTACCCTGCTCGCATCGGCGAACCGCGACGAGCGGGAGTACCACGACCCCGACGCGTTCGTCTGGAACCGCCCGATCCGACGGCTGCTGGCGTTCGGCCGCGGTCAGCACTTCTGTCTGGGTGTACACCTGGCCCGCCTGGAGATCACGATCATGGTGCAGGAGTGGCTCAAACGTGTACCCGAGTATCACATCGATGCCGCGGCAGCGGTACGCCCGCCGTCGAGCTTCCAGTGGGGCTGGAACAGCATCCCGGTGCAGGTGTGAGCATGTGGGCATACCGGCTGGTGGCCCCGTTCGTCTTCGAGAAGCTGTCCGTACCCGAACCGCAGGCGCCGGCGCCGGGTCAGGTGCTGCTGCGCTTCCTGGCCGCCGGGATCTGCGGCAGCGACATGCCCGGCTTTCGTGGTACGCAGGGTCGGCTGCCCGGCGATACCGGCGCCAGTACGGCGGGCATCGTGGGTTTCCCGATCCATGAGATCGTCGGAGAGGTTCTTGCCAGCCGCCATCCCGATCACCATCCGGGTGACCGGGTGGTCGGCTGGGCCTCGGGGTTCGACGGGCTGTCGGAACAGGTGATCACCGACGGCGACGGGGTGGCCGCCTACCGGCCTGCGCTGGAACCCCGGCACGCGGTCGGGCTGCAACCGCTGGCCTGTGTGCTGTACGCCTTCGAACAGCTACCTGACCTGGCCGGCCGCCGGGTCGCGGTGATCGGACAGGGCTCGATCGGCTTGCTGTTCGCCTTCGTCGCCAAAAGCCTTGGTGCTGAACATGTCACCGGCATCGACCCCATCGACCGGTCGGCGATCGCCCACCGGTTCGGGGTGGACACCGCGGTGCGGGCCACCAGCGACCGGTGGGTGCGGCACCGCAGCTCCGAGGACCGGCCTCATATCGTGATCGAAGCGGTCGGTCATCAGGTGGCCACGCTGGGGCACGCCGTCGAGGCAGTCGCGTTCGGAGGCACCGTGTTCTACTTCGGGGTGCCGGACGACGACTGGTACCCGATCAGCATGCGTACTCTGTTGCGTAACAACCTGACTCTCAAATCCGGCGTGACGCTGGACCGTCGGCGGGTACTGCGCCGCGCCGACGAATTCGCCGCCGCCCACCCCGACCTGCTCGACGCGTACGTCACACACACGTTCGGAACCGACGACGTACAAGCAGCTTTCGAGCAGGGGGCCCGACCCGACCCCGCACGGGTCAAGATCGTGATCGCGCAGTGAGCGCCAGCCGGCTGCAGCAGGCGCTGACCGCCAAACCACACGTGTGGGGCGGCTGGATCACCGGACCGTCGTTCTCGGGCCCGGAGGATTTCGCCCGGGCCGGTTACGATTACGTCGGGTTCGACACCCAGCACGGCTATCTCGACGATGCCGACGTCGCCGTGCTGCTGCGCCGGCTGGAGCCGGTGCCCATCGCCACCGCCGTGCGTCTGCCGTCAGCGGCACCGGCCCCGATCGGGCGCGTCCTCGACGCCGGTGCCGACGCGGTGATCATCGCCATGGTCGAGACTCCCGAACAAGCCGCCGCGGCAGTGGCGGCCACCCGGTACGCGCCCGCCGGTGTACGCAGCTTCGGTCCGCTGCGCGCCGGTCTCGGATCCGATACCGCCGCACTGCAAGACCGTGTCAGCGTGTTCGTCATGATCGAGACCGCGCGGGCGCTGGCCGTGGTCGACGAGATCTGTGCGGTCCCCGGGCTCACCGGTGTCTACGTGGGACCGGCAGACCTGGCGGTGTCCTCGGGGTTCTCCGCCGCCGGCGGCGGCGAAGTGGACGCCGCGATCGACCGCATCCAGCATGCCGCTGCCGAAGCCGGACTGGTGGCCGGGATCCATGCCGGGCACGGACAAGCGGGAAAACTGTTCAGCGAACGAGGTTTTCGGATGCTAACTCTCATGTCGGAAGGGCAGGCCCTGCGGCACGGCGCAGCCGAGCAGCTGCGGCTGGCCGGTATCGACGCCGCCGGGCACAGGTCGAAGGGATACCACTGAATGGGTCAACGAGTCGCGCTGGTCACCGGCGCCGCCCGCGGTCAGGGGGCTGCGATCGTGGCCCGCTTGCGCGCCGACGGGTATGCCGTCGCGGCGTGCGACGTGCGCACCGATGAGCTGGCCGCATCTGCTGCCGACGCCGTGCTGACGGTACCGCTGGACGTGACGTGCGAGCAGCAGTGGGCGCAGGCGGTCAGCGCCACGGTCCATCGGTTCGGTGGGCTGACCGCGCTGGTGAACAACGCCGGCATCCTGCACCGGGCGCCCCTGGGCACCGAGACCGTCGACGGATTCGAACGCAGCTGGCGGGTGAACTGCCTGGGCCCGTTCCTCGGAATGCGTGCCACGCTGGACGAACTGACCCGCGCCGAGGGCGCCGCTATCGTCAACACCTGCAGCACCGGCGCCCTCCGGCCGTTCCCGAATCACGCCGCCTACGGCTCGGCCAAATGGGCGCTGCGCGGTCTGACCCAGGTGGCGGCCGCCGAACTGGCCCCCGCAGGGATCCGGGTCAACGCCGTGTTCCCGGGGCCCATCGCCACCCCGATGCTCGACGAGACCACCCAGGCCCGCCTGGCCGCACGGGCCATGTCGGGCAGGCTGGGCTCGCCGATGGAGGTGGCCGACGCGGTGGCCTTCCTGCTGTCCGAGCAGGCGTCCTTCATCACCGGTTCCGAGCTCGTCGTCGACGGCGGCCAAACCCTCCAGATTGGTTGACAGATGGCCAGACAACTGTCCGTGGGGATCATCGGCGCAGGCCCCGGTGGTCTGGCGCTGGCCATCTTCCTGAGGAGAGCCGGGTTCACCGAGTTCACCGTCTTCGACCGGGAAGACGGGGTGGGCGGCACCTGGCGAATCAACACCTACCCGGGCCTGGCCTGCGATGTGAAATCGCATTTGTATTCCTACTCGTTCGCGCTCAACGGGCGGTGGTCGCGGCTGTGGTCCGGGCAGCCGGAGATCCTGGCGTACTTCGAGGAGTGTGCCCGGCGCTACCGGTTGGCGTCTCATCTGCGCCTCAACACCGAAATCGCGGCAGCACGGTGGGATCCCGGACAGCAGTGCTGGCGGCTGACCACCACCGACGGTGCCGAGCACACGTTCGACGTGGTGGTCTCGGCTGTCGGCCTGTTCACCCAGCCGGTGATGCCCGCGCTGGTGCAGGAGCAGCCGTTCGCCGGCACGGTGATGCACACCGCACGCTGGGACCACGACATCGAGCTCGCCGGCCGGCGGGTCGCGGTGCTGGGGACGGGATCGACTGCGGCACAGCTGCTTCCCGAGATCGCGAAGGTGGCCGACACGGTGTACTCGGTGCAGCGCTCGCCCACCTGGATCCTGCCGAAGCCGGACCGGGCCTACACCGAGCGCGAGAAGTGGGTCTTCGAGCATGTGCCGTTCGCCAAGAAGGTCTACCGCACCCGGCTGTGGTTGCGCAGCGAATCCAACATCTCCGTCATCGAGAACGGCAGTGACAAGACCCAGGAGTTCAGGGCCATCGCGTTGAAAGTGCTGGAAGCCACGATCTCCGACGATGAACTGCGCGCCCAGCTGACACCCGAGCACCCGTTGGGCTGCAAGAGGCTGGTGTTCGCCACGGATTACCTGCAGGCACTGGCGCGCCCCAACGTCCAGGTGATCTCCAGTGCGGCCCGCGCGTTGCGGTCACGCTCGCTGGTCACCGAGGACGGCCGTGAACTCGACGTCGACGCCGTGGTGTGCGCCACCGGGTACGCCGCGGCCGATTATCTGGGGCAGATCGAGGTCACCGGTGCGGACGGTACGACGTTGCGGGAGCGCTGGCGCGACGGGGCATACGCCTACCTCGGAATGGCCGTTCCCGGGGTGCCCAACTTCTTCATGCTGTACGGGCCCAACACCAATGTCGGCTCCAACAGCGTCATCTTCATGCTGGAGGCACAGGCGCATTACATCGTCCGGGCGCTGCGGTACATGCGCAGACACCGCAAGTCCTCCATCGTGGTGCGCCCCGAGGTGATGGCCGATTTCCTCGCCAAGATCGATACGTGGATGGAGGGCACCGTGTGGACGACACGGTGCAGCAACTACTTCCGTACCGCAGGCGGCCGCGTCGTCACCCAGTGGCCGCGCAGCGCCCGCGCCTTCTGGGCGATGACGCGCCGGTTCAAGCCGTCCGACTTCACCTTCGACGGGCCGCTCCGGTGAACCCGGCCGTGGACAGCAGCGTCGAAACCCGTCTCGACCCTGCGCTTCGGCACCTGCTGGACGCCAGGACCAACCTCGCGGGCGACGTGCTCGAGACCGTCCGGGCCGGGTTGAACCGACGCCGTGGGGAAACCGCCCGCACGGTTGACACCACCGGTGTGCAGATCACCGAGATACCCGTCGACACTGTGGCGGTCCGGCTGTACCGGGGTATCGGTGGCCGCGCCCCGGCGGTGATCTACTGCCACTCAGGGGCATTCGTGCTGGGCGATCTCAACACCGATCATCGGCAGTGTGTCGAGTTGGCCCGCCGCGGCGGTTGTGTGGTGATCTCGGTTGACTACCGGTTGGCACCCGAACACCCCTACCCGGCCGCACTCGACGATGCGCTGACGGTGTTGATGTGGGCGGTGGACAGGGCCGACGAGCTCGGTCTCGACCCGCACCGCGTGGCCGTGGCGGGTAGCAGCGCCGGGGGAGCGCTGGCCGCGACCCTGGCCCGATTGGCCGCTGCGGGGGCCGCACCCGATGTCGCCTTCCAGTTACTGCACCAGCCGGTTCTCGATGACAGGCCGTCACCGTCGAAACAGGAATTCACCACCACCCCGGGATTCGACGGCCCCGCCTGTGCGCAGATGTGGAGCTATTATGCTGCGGCGCAGGATGTCTGGGCCGCGGCGCCGGGACGCCACGACGACCTGACCGGGATGGCGCCTGCGTTGATCACCTGCTCGGAGCTCGATCCCCTCCGCGATGAGGCCATCGATTACGCCTTGCGGCTGATGTGGGCGGGGGTGGGCACCGAACTACGCGTGTTCCCCGGGACTGTTCACGGCTTCGATTCCCTGGCCCCGGAGTGGGCGGTGAGCCGGGAGTTGTTCGCGCAGCAGGGTTCTGCGCTGCGACGGGCGCTGCATGTGAGTTAGGCGAGCTCCCGCTGGATCGCGGCGTGATACTTGTCGATGTTCGCGGGGTTGACGATCCGGAAGAAGCCGTCGGGCATCGGTGCGTGTTTGGGAGCTTCGACGGTCATGGTCCTGGTAAACAGCGTGACCTCGGGTGCGGGGTGGGTGAAGTGGTACTGGACCGTGATCCGGCCCTCCATCCCGCCGTTGCCCTCCCGGTCGTGGCCCAGGCGGCCCACCGAGGTGAACATCCACAGCGTCGGGCGCACTGCCATCGCGAGATGCCACGTGAAGATGCGCTCGCCGTCCGGGCCGCCTTCCTCCCAGGTGTCACCCACCTTGAGGGGGAGTTCGTCGAGCTTGCCCACGTAGTTGCTGCCGGGGTAGGTCTTGGTCCAGTTCGCCGGATTGGTCACGAAGTCGTACACCGTCTCCGCCGGCTGGGTGAAAGCCGTCGCCGAACTGGTGGTCACGATGCCCACGAGGTGGCCTCTCTGATCGGATGTTGCGGTAGTTCGGCGGTCAGGTCCACGTGTGCCGCATCGAAGCTGAAATACCCGGCGATCGCGGAACTCTCGGGTAGCGGATCCGGGTAGCTCCACGCCACATCGTCGATGACGGTGCCGTCGACGACTGCGGACCAGTAGGCGGCCACACCCTTGTAGTTGCAGTAGCTGGTGGTGGTCGACGGCCGCAGCAGGTCGGTCCGCACGTGCGCGGGAGCAACATACAGTCGCGGGTCCAGCGATGTCTCGAACACCGTGACCGTGTCGGTGGTGTCCACCAGCGCCACGCCGTGGGCAGTGACCGTGAGCCGCCGGGTACCCGGCCGGCAGTCCACCCGGTGGTACGGATTGGGCGGATAGTGCACGAGGGTGCGGCCCTCCTCGATCCAGGTCTCAACCGCGTCCCACGGCACCGTGACGAACCCCGGAGCTTCGGGCAGCGGCGCAGCGGGCAGATGGGCCACCGCGTCGGCGCGGAACGCATATCCGAGGGGGTGGCCGCGTCGGTGCACGAGCAGCACCTGTTCGGTGTCCAGGACGGTCTGGCCACCGCGGATGGCCTGGACCCGGCGCGGATGAGGCTCCACGAACACGACGTCGGCGGTCAGTGCCGGGGTGAACCAGCCCGACGGGTCGGCGCTCAGTGGACCGCGACCGGCGACCAGGCTCATCGTGTCCTCCGTTCCCGTGAAACCGCTTTGGACCGATCTTTACAAATGAAGAAGATAATGTCACGCTCAGCTCATGTCGTGGAATACATCTGGGAGCGGAGTTCGATGACGGTCGGTGCCGCGGCCGCCGGTCAGCCATCCCGGCGTCCACGACGCCGGCCGGCGGTCAGTCGACCGGCGGCACGTCCACGTCTGGATGTGCTCGCGGGAACCGTCGACGACGTGGTGCACCGGGCCGGCGGCTGGTTGGCCGACCGGGCCCTCGCCGGCTGGGATGTCGAGGTGTTGGTGGCGGTGCCGGAGCTCGACGAGACTGCGGCACGGCCGTTGCGGATTCTCGGCGCGTCGGCATCGAGCTTGCGCCACGAGCCGTCTTCGAACCGCAGCACGCGTGCCGACGCGGTGGCTGTGGCCGCTGACCTGTTCACCATGGACGCCCGGATCAGAGATCGTGTGCTGCACGCCTACGACAGAGATCTTCTGGAAGTCACCGTCTGGGGCGAGGCCATTCCCACCGAATTGAGCGCCCGGTTCGCCAGCGTCGAGCATGTGCTCAGCTCGGCGGCGCAGGCGTTCAAGGCCCACGCCCTGCGCGCCGCCGCGCCTGTCGCGACGCACTCCGTCGGCGGCATCGAGCTGTTCTGCAGCGGCGCACTACGCGGTCTGGCCGACGACCTGATCCCTGCGGCGTCGGGCGGCTGAGCCCGGTGATGCGCTTCGCGTTCACCTACCCGATGCACACCCACCCCTACAACCCGGAGCTGGTCACGGGCGCCGGGATGGCCGGCGTCGCCGCTGCCGCGGAGTCCGCAGGCTTCCACGGTTTCGGGTTCACCGACCACCCGGCACCCACTCAGCGCTGGCTGGACGCGGGTGGGCATGATGCGCTGGACCCGTTCGTGGCAATGGCCTTCGCCGCCGCCCACACCACGGTGTTGCGGCTCATCCCCAATATCGTTGTGCTGCCCTACCGCAACCCGTTCATCGTGGCGAAAGCCGGTGCCACACTGGATCTGCTCTCTGGCGGCAGGTTCACCCTCGCCGTGGGCGCCGGCTACCTCAAGCGGGAGTTCGCCGCTCTCGGTGTCGATTACGACCAGCGGACCGCGCTGTTCGACGAAGCGCTGGCGGTGATCCGCCGCATCTGGACCGAGGACGACCTCTCCATTGTGGGTCAGCGATTTGCGGCCGGCGGTATCACCGCTCATCCGCGCCCGGCCAGTGAGCCTCATCCTCCGATCTGGATCGGCGGTAACACCGGCGCCGCGCGGCAGCGCGTCGCCGATCACGGTGACGGCTGGTGCCCGTTCCCCGCGCCGCCCGGCCTGGCCGCCACCGCGCGCACCGCGGCGCTGGACAGCGTGGAGCGGCTTTCGGCTGCGGCCGATGACCTGCGGCGCCGAATCGAGTCCGCAGGCAAAGACCCTGCGGCCGTGGACATCATGTTCACCAACCTCCGGGGCGGAGATCCTGGCGCGGACGACTTCAACGCCGCGGCCTATCTGGACGGAATTGCGGAGTTGGAGAAGCTCGGGGTGACCTGGCTCCAGGTGACGGTCCCCGGCGACAGCCGTGATCACCTGGTGGAGACGCTCGCGCGGTTCGGTGAAACCGTGATTGCGGTGCTGGGTTGACGGCCGGGTGTGACCATCACCGGGGCACCGCCAGGCCGCCGCGCAGCTGTGCGAAGCCGTTGCGTACCAACGACTCTGCTGACGGTGCATCCGGGGGAGCGGCGGCCAGGAAGTCCAGGATGGCCGCCATGACCGAACTCGCCGCGTGATACACCAGCCGCGGATAGAGATCGAGGTCCGGCTCTGTGCCGGTGCGACGGGCGATCTCGGACACCATCCTGGTGGTCATCGCGTCGTGGGCCACCAGCGAGCGGGCGATCAGCGGAGGGGTCTGACTCACCAGCCGTACCACGCTGACCGTCCGGTCGACGGCCTCGGCGGAGGTGAACAGTTCGAGCACCGCGGCGGCCAGGGAGTCCAGGACATGCTCGTCGGGATCCCGGGCGTCGAGGGTGTCGGCAACACGGCGGTGCACGTCTTCGAGTAGCGCCAGGATGGCGTCTTCCTTGCTGGAGAAGTAATTCCGGAACGTCCGACTGGAGACGTGCGCGCGTGCGGCGATGGCGTCGACGGTCACCGAGTCCAGCCCGTGTTCGGTGGCGAGGTCGAGCGCAGCCTTGCTCAACGCTGCCCGGGTCTCGGCCTTCTTCTGTTCACGTAGCCCCGTCTTCATCGCGCCGCCACTCATCGGGACACTGTATTCATACCGGTTCCCAATCTGGCAAGTTTGCAGGATTTGGCAAGTTCGGGCGCGTTTCAGATGAGCCGATCCGCCGAGCTTCGCGGCGACGTCGCGGTGCCGACGTTGCGTTCGACACCGTGGACCCGGAGTTCCGGTTCGGGCACGGGTTGCGTTACCGGTGATCACTAGACTCGCGGCCATGAGAGTTGGCCGATGAGTTATCCCGGCACACCCCCGCCGCCGCCGACGGAGACCCCCACCTGCTACCGCCATCCCGACCGGCAGACGTATGTCCGGTGCACCCGGTGCGGCCGCTTCATCTGTGGTGAGTGCATGCGGTCGGCGGCGGTCGGCCACCACTGCGTCGAGTGTGTCAACGAGGGCAACAAGAGCGTCCGCCAGCCGCGCGGTCAGTTCGGCGGGGTGCGACCCACCGGTGGCACACCGTTGGTCACCTACACGCTGATCGCCATCAATGTGCTGGCGTTCGTGGTGCAGATGGTGTCCCCGGATCTCGAACGGCAACTGGTGCTGTGGGCGCCGGCGGTCGCCGACGGCGAGTGGTACCGGCTCGTGACGTCAGCGTTCCTGCACTACGGCATCGTGCACATCCTGTTCAACATGCTGGTGCTGTACGTGATGGGCCCACAGCTGGAACAGACGTTCGGCAGACTGCGCTTCGGCACGCTGTACGGGATGAGCGCACTCGGCGGTTCAGTGCTGGTGTACCTGCTCTCGCCGCTGAACTCCGCCACCGCGGGCGCCTCGGGTGCGATCTACGGACTGTTCGGTGCGCTGTTCATCGTGGCCAAGCGCCAGAATCTGGATGTGCGGCCCATCGTCGCGCTGATCGGGCTCAATGTCGCGTTCACGTTGATCGTGCCGCTGGTCACCTCGCAGCACATCAGCTGGCAGGGCCACCTCGGTGGGTTGATCGCGGGCGCGCTGGTGGCAGCGGCGTTGGTGTACGCGCCGCGGCAGCGGCAGAGTCTGATCCAGGGCGGCCTCGTCCTGGCTCTGCTGGTGGTGTTCGTCGCACTGGTCTGGTGGCGCACCCAATCTCTGTTCGCGCAGTTCGGCCTCGCCTGACCCGTTCCTCTGCCTACGATGCGGTGGCGGGGGAGGTGTTGAGCATGGTGCCGAAGAAATGTTGATGTTGCGCAAGGTGCTCGGCTACCGCGTCAGTGTCGAGGCGCTGCTGGAGACGGGACTGTGGCTGGCCATCCCGTATCTGTTGATCGGTGTGGTGCTGACGTTCCTGGATCCGGTGCCCATGCAGGTGATGCAGAGCCAGCTCGAGTTCTATCTGCCTGCCGGGGCGAATCTGGTGGCGTTCGGTGAGTCGACGGTGCTGTGGCCGATCCTGCTGCTGGTGCCGTTCCTCTGCTGAGCCGCACCAGATCAGTTCCGGCGCAACACCACTGTCGCGATCGTTCCGGCGACCACGGTGAGCGCCAGCACGGTACCCGCCACCGCCGGCCAGCCGTGACTGTCGAAAGCCACACCGCCCAGCCAGCCAACGGCACTGGAGCCGCCGTAGTAGGCCAGGTTGTACAGCGAAGAGGCCTGCGCTTTTCCGGTCCCGGCCTCGGCGGCGGTCCACCCGGAGGCGACGGCGTGCGCGCCGAAGAAGCCGATGGTGGCGATCACCAGGCCCACCAGCACCACGAGGAGATGACTCGACAGCGTCATCGCGACACCGGCAGCCATCACCGCCACCGCGACCAGCAGCACCGGTTTGCGGCCGAACCGGGTGGCCTCCGCGCCGGCTCGTGAGCTGGCCCAGGTGCCGGCGAGGTAAGCCAGGAACACCAGGCTGACAAGATGCTGCGGCAGGTTGAACGGTGCTGCGGTGAGCCGGAATCCGAGGAAGTTGTAGAGGGCGACGAACCCGCCCATCAGCAGGAAGGCCTGTGCGAACAAGGCCAGTTGACGCGGCGAGCGCAGGTTGGTGGCCAGGCGCTGGACCAATCCGCGTCCGGCCGACGGCACGAACCCGCGCGGTTGGGGCGCCAGCGCGATGAAACCCACCGCGGCGAAGGCGCAGAGCACGGCGACGACGAAGACGCCCATCCGCCAGTGCACCGTCTCGGCCAACGGGCCGGCGACCACCCGGCCCAGCAGGCCGCCGATGGTGGTGCCCGCGACGTAGATACCCGCCGCGCGCGCGGAATGCCGTCGCTCGATCTCCTCGGTGAGATAGGCGATGGCCACCGCGGGAACCCCGCCGAGCGCGAGGCCCTCGAGCAACCGGCCGCCGAGGAGCAGCGGATAGGCCGGCGCGAGCGGCACCAACAGACCGAGGGCGGTGGCGGCCGAGACGGAGATGGACATGGCGCGCACCCGGCCCACTCGGTCGGCGACCATCGACCACGGAATCACCGAGATCGCGAGGCCGATGGTGGCCAGGGACACGGTGAGTGCGGCGTCCGCCGCCCCGATCCCGTACTGTTCGGCGACCTGGGGCAGCACCCCCTGTAGCGAATACAGCTGGGCGAAGGTGGCCACACCTGCGCAGAACAGCGCGGCCAGCAGCCGGCGATATTCGGTGGAGCCTTTCGGGTGCCCGGCCCACCCGGGGCGGTTCTGCGACTGGATCTCGACGGACACCCGGTCCACGCTAAGCAGCGGTCGGCAATGTGTCCAATGTATGAAAGTGATGAAGTTGATGCGTAAAAAGCATGATCAGTCGGGACGAGTCGCGCGGATGAAGGAGGCGAAGCGTTCGGCCGCAGGCGGGAGGTCGTGGTGGGCTGTCCACGCCAGCCCGACGTGTCGTTGTGCGCCGCGGTGAGACAGCGCGACGTACTCGCACATCGGCTCGCCCCGCCCGGGTCGGGGCTCGGGTACCACCGCCACCCCGAAGCCAGCCGCCACCAGGCCTTCGACCGCCGGAATCTCCATCGCCTCGAACACGATCCGCGGCGACACCCCGGCCTGGGCCAGCATCTCGTCGCTCAGTTGCCGGATGCCGAAGCCCACGGGCAGCGCGACCAGCGGTTCGGCGGCGATGTCGGTCAGCCGCACCGCGGTGCGGCCGGCGAAACGATGCCCACGTGGCACGGCCAGGCACAGTCGCTCGACATACAGTGCGTGCCATCCGAACCCGGGGCCCGAGGGACGCGGGGAGGTGATCGCGAGATCGGCCTGTCCGGTCCACAGCCGCTCCGAGATCTCGTGCGCCGCACCCTGGTGCAGATCGAACTCCACGTGCGGCACCTCGGTGCGGAAGCGGCGCAACAGTTCGGGCACATACCAACTGGCCACCGAGTGCAGGAACGCCAGCCGGACCGTTCCGGTGTCCGGGTCGCGCAGGGCGGTGATCCGCTCGACCGCGGCATCCATCTCGGCGGTGCACCGGCGGGCGTGCTCCAGCAGGATCCGCCCGTACCCGTTGAGGGTCAACCGGCGGTTGATGCGGTCGAACAGCGGGGCGCCCACCTGCTCTTCGAGGCGGGCCAGGGCCCGGGACAACGTGGGCTGGCTGATGCGTAACGCGGTGGCAGCCTCGGTGACGTGCTCGGTTTCGGCGAGCACCACGAACCACCGCAGCTCGTCCAGATTCACCGCTGGATGATAAAGCTCACCACGGGTCGTCGGAATCGAACCGGTTCTGCTTGTCGATCGCCGCCGGCGTCGGGCACACCGTGTAGCGCGCTTGGTTCCCGCCACCGCGCCGGGCATCGGCCATGCTCTGGCCGGCCAGCCCGACGAGCTCGTCCAGCAGTTCCTGCGGTGGGCAGTCGGACAGCACCCCCAGCGGTGTGCACACCACACCGATACTCGCAGTCAGTCGCGGCGGAGTGGTGGCCACAGCGCCGCGGATACGCTCGACCAGCGGTGAGGAATCCGTCGAGGAGAACGTGTCGGCCACCACGAACTCGGCGTCCCCGAACCGGCCGACGATGGCGTTGTTGCGGGTGGTCTCACGCAGGGTTTGTGCCACCGCCACGAGGGCGCGTTCACAGGCGATGGTGCCCTTGGTGCTCCGCAACAGACTGAAATTGTCCAGCGTCACCAGCAGGACCACCAGGTAGCGATCGTCGACGCGACCCCGCGCCGAGATCAGCGCCCCGGTGGCCCGGTAGAACGCCTCCCGGTTCAACAGGCCCGTCAGCCGGTCGATCTCGGTGGCCAGCACGTTGATGCCCAGCAAGTGCACCATCGCCTGACAGGCGGCCGGGACCGACATGGTGACCACCGAGATGAACACCCATGCGCACACCGCGAACACGGTGTCGGTGACGCCGGCGAGCCGCTGCGCCAGCACCACCGCGGTGGCCAAGGCGACCACGATGTTGAATGCGATGAAGCGCGGCGGGTGGAAGAACGCGACGTAGCCCCCGAGGGCGGCGAATGCGGTGCAGCCCAGCATGCCCGCCATCGGATGCGTCTGCACCAGACACGACGCCGCGACGCACAGGCTGCCGATCACCACGAACGCCGCCGAGACCGCCTTGGCCGGCCATCGGCGCCGCAGCCACACCGCGGCCATCACCACACAGGCCGTCGCCACCGCGATGGCCACGGCGCGGGGCACGACGCCCGCAGGCCCGGATGGGCTGAACAGCATCGCGATGTTCACGGCCCCGAGGCCGAGCAAGGTCACGGCCAACACCCGGCATGTGACGGCCTGTAGCCCCCGCGATGCCAGCAGCGATGTCAGCCAGTAGAAGTGATCGGGTTGGCGCCACCAGCGCCGTAGGGCCATCACCGGGTAGCCGCCTCCTCGCCTCGTGCGCGACCAGCCTCTGGACTCGATGTCCGAACGGTACCAAGGGATGCGTTTGGGGTCGAGACCTGCGCAAACGCGCTCGGAGTCAGCTCAGCTGCGCGCGAAGTTCGCGCTTGAGCACCTTGCCGTAGCTGTTTTTGGGGAGTCGTGCGACGAACTCATATCGCTTGGGACGCTTGAACCTCGCGATGCGCTGTAAGAGGTGCGCGTCGAGGGTGGCCTCGAGTGTGTTGTCGCCGGGTCCCTCCGGCACCGCAGCCACGATGAATGCGACCACGATTTCACCCCACTGCGGGTCCGGCGCACCGACCACACACGCCTCGGCGACGCCGGGGTGCTCCAGCAGCGCTTCCTCCACCTCGCGGGGGTAGATGTTGCTGCCACCGCTGATCACCACATCTTTCGAGCGGTCGCGCAACGTGAGAAATCCCCGGGAATCGAACGATCCGATATCGCCGGTATGCAACCAGCCCCGCCGCAGCGCGTCGGCGGTGGCGGCCGGGTTGTTCCAATACCCGGCCATGACGGCGTCCCCGCGGCAGGCGATCTCGCCGATCGCACCGACGGGCGCCGGGTGCCCGTCGGCGTCGAGGATCACCACGCGCATCCCGGACCGGGCGCACCCCACCGAGCCCAGGACGGTGTCGTCGGCGTCCGTGTGGCCGGCCGCCGAAAGCCCGGTGATGGTCATCGGCGACTCGCCCTGGCCGTAGATCTGAGCGAAGACCGGGCCGAACGCCGCCAGCGCCTTCTTGAGGCTGTCGACGTACATCGGTCCGCCGCCGTAGACGATGGTGCGCAGGTGGCGCGGACGCGCGCGCCCCGTCTCGACGAGGCGCTGGATCATCGTCGGCGCCAGGAACGCACTGGACCCAGGGTGGTGGTCGCACAGGTCCAGGAACTCGTCGGGATCGAACGCACCGGAGGCGGGTACCACCTGGCGGGCGCCGCGCAGGACATACGGCGTGATGTACAGCCCGGAACCGTGTGACATCGGCGCACCGTGGATCAGGCTGCAGTCCTCGTCCGGGGCGTCGATATCGGCCAGGTGCGCCACCGTCATGGCGGTCAGGTTGCGGTGCGAGAGCATCGCGCCTTTGGATCTACCGGTGGTGCCGCTGGTGTAGAACAGCCAGGCCAGGGTCGCCGGGTCGGTCTCGGGTACCTCCGCGGGTTCGGCCGACAGCCGGTCCAGGTAGGCGGCGGAGCCGAGAATGTCGACCCCGATGTCGGTCAGCGGTTCCAGTGCGGCGCCGATCTTCGGCGACGCGAACACCGCGACAGCGCCGGAGTCCTCGAGGATCTGCTGCATCTCCCGCGGGTGCAGCTTGAAATTGATGGGCACCGCAACACATTCCGCGGCCCAGATCGCGAAGAACAGCTCGACGATCTCCGGGCGGTTCTCGCTGGCGATCGCGATGCGCGCACCTGCCGGGACGCGCAATGACCCGGCCAGCCGCAGCGCCCGGTCGCGCAACTCGGTCCAGGTGCTCAGGCAGGTCTCGCCGCGATAGACCGCGCCCCGGTCGCCGAACCGTGCGGCGGCCTGGTCGAGCATCTGGAACAGGTTCACCGCGGCACCCAGTCGGAGTTCAACGCGAAATCGGACAGGTACTTCGTGGAGCTCCAGCCGCCGTCGACGACGATGGTCTGACCGTTGATGAAACCCCCACCCGGAGAACACAGGAACGCGACCGTGCTGGCGATGTCCTCGACGCGGCCCAGCCGCTGGTGCGGTGTCATCTCCGTGTTGATCTTGCGGAAGCGCTCATCGGTGAGGCGGTGTTCGACCATCGGCGTGACCGTGACACCGGGCGCCACGGCGTTACAGCGGATTCCTTCGGGTCCGTACTGGCAGGCGATGTGAGTGGTCAGTGCCGTCAGGCCGCCTTTGGCCGCGGAGTAGGCGCCGCCCCGAAGCCCACCGACCACCGCGAAGGTCGACGTCACGTTGATGATCGCCGACCCGGCGCGCATGTGTGGAAGCACTTCGCGCGCCATCCGGAACGGGGCGCGCAGCATCAGGCCGAGGAAGTAGTCGAGGTCGTCGTCGGTGGTCTCGTGCAACGGTTTGGGGCTGCCCACCCCGGCGTTGTTGATCAGGAAATCGATGCGACCCCATCGCCCGACGGCGGCATCGACGATGCGGGCGGGGGCGTCGTCGTCGGTCAGGTCAACCGCGACGGTGGCGATCCGCTCGCTGTCCCCGACCGCGTTCTCCAGTTCGGCCAGTCGCCCGGCGTCGCGGCCCGTGCCCAGCACCGCGTACCCGGCGTCGGCCAGTGTGGTCGCACAGCCGAAGCCGATCCCGCTGCTGGCGCCGGTGACGATGGCCACCTGTGTCATGACGTGAGTACCTCTCGGATCCGGTGTTTGAGTACCTTGCCGGCGTCGTTCTTGGGCAGTGAGTCCCACACCACCACCTGCTCGGGAGCTTTGAAGGTTGCGAGTCCGGAGTCGCGCAGGACCATCCGCAGCTCGTCGACACCGGGCGCGGCCGCGGTACCCGGAACGATGACGGCGCACGCCCGTTCTCCGGTCCGCGGGTCGGGGATCCCCACCACGGCGACTTCGGCGATGCCGGGGTGTCCGGCCAGCATGTCCTCGATCTCTTTGGGGGAGATGTTCTCTCCGTTCCGGATGATGATGTCCTTGGCGCGGCCGGTGACCACCAGGTGGTCCTCGTCGACCCAGCGCCCCAGGTCGCCGGTGCGGAAAAAGCCGTCGCCGGTGAAGGATTCGCGAGCGTCCTCCGGGCGCAGGTAGCCGGTGAGCATCTGCGGCCCGCGCGCCTCGATCTCACCGGAGCCGCCCAGCCGGACCTCGGCGATTCCCACCCGGCCGTCGGTGTCGGCGCCATGGTCGGTGTCCAGTGAGCCCACCGTCGTCACGGGCACCTCCGTGGAGCCGTACACCCGGGTCACCCTGGCGCGCTCGAAGTAGGCCGCCGCGCGGCGGATCAATGCCGGCGGCACCGAGGCGCCACCGCAGATGAAGACCTCGAGGTCCGGGAGACGGGTGTGCGCGGTTTCGGCGGCGCGGAGCAGTTGGTCGAGGAAGGGAGTGGCGCCGGCCATGTGCGTGCAGCGCTCCCGGGTCATCAGTTGCACGGCAGCCCCGGGATCCCAGCGGTCCATCAACACCGCGGTGGTCCCCAGGAGCAGCGGGCATTCGAAGGCGTAGATCGAGCCGCCGATGTGGGCGATGGGGGAGGGCACCAGGAAGCGGTCACCGGGTTTGATCTGCCAGTGCCGGCGTAGCTGACAGATCAGGGCATGGATCGAATTATGGCTGTGCAGAACACCTTTGGGTCGACCGGTGGTGCCGGAGGTGTAGAGGACCATCCTCACGGCGTCAGGGTCCAGCGCCACCGGTGTCGCCTGGGGCGGGGTGTCGAGCAAGGCCGCGAACGGGGTGTGCGTGTGGTGGTTTCCGCGGACCACCACCACCTCGGGCGGGCTCGCCAGCCCGGAGGTCACCCGGCCCGCCATCGCCGCGTAGTCGTGGCCCCGGAACTCCTCGGGCACCACGAGCATCCGGGCTCCGGAGTCCTCGAGGATGAAGGCGAGCTCCCGGTCGCGCAGCGACGGCAGGATCGGATTGACCACCATTCCGGCCAGGGTGGCGCCCAGGTAGACGACGGCGGCTTCGTACCAGTTCGGCAACATGAACGACACCACGCTGCCGACGGGCATTCTGGTTGACATCGCCTGTGCCACAGCGGATGCCTGCCGGTACAGGTCCGCGCTGGTGAGCCTCTGCTCACCGTCGATCAGCAGTTCGCGTTCCGGGGATCGTGCGGCGGCCTCGCGCAGGTCATCGGCCAGTGTGCGGTGCACCCACAGACCGGCGGCATAGGCGGCCTCTTTCACCTGTGGGGCCTCATCCTCGTACCCGGCGCATGGTCATCGAGTGCCGGTATCGCGACGCGGGGTGGGTGTTGATGGTGACCTGTGCGATCTCGCCGTCGGAGGTGGTGTAGGTGCGACACACCTCCATGGCCGCCGATCCCACGCCGACCTTGAGTTCGACGGCCACGTCGGCGGGCATCAGGACCGCCGAGATCTCCTGGTGGACTTCGATGATGGTGCGGCCGAACATGTCCTCGATCAGCGGGAAGATGGGGCCGTTGTGGCGTTGCAGCATCCGGCCGACCGCGGCGAAGGCGCGGTTGATGTAGTACTCGGTGCGGCACACCGGAAACGATGCGCCCTCGGCCCGACGGAATCCGCGGACCGCGAGCCAACTGTCGCCGGGGGTGAGTCCGGTGCGTGCGGCCAGTTCGTCGTCGATGTCGACCATGCGGTTGGACTCGATGACGAACAGGGCGCCACTGGCGAAGGCCAGCAGATCGTTGATCGACATCACGTCCTGGGCATAGGAACCGGTCGAGGCGCGTGGCACCACCAGCGTGCCCGTCCTGGGCCGCGACGACACCAGGTTGTCGTCGCGGAGTCGGCGAAGCGCTTCGCGGACGGTATATCGGCTCACCGAAAAGCGTTCACACAAAGCGTGTTCGGTGGGTAGCTGTGAACCGACGGGATAGACGCCCTCGACGATCTCCTGCCGCAGGGTCCGGGCCACTTGCAGGTAGCGGGGATCGTCGGCGCGCAGTTCGGTCACTGCCTGACCCGCCGTAACTCGATGACCGAACCTTCACCGTCGGCGGACACGAACAGCGCTCCGTCCGGTCCGGCGGCGATACCGGCGAACGGGCCCTGCGGTCCCGAGAACGGCGGCATGCCCAGCAGTGGTTTCGGCACCACCCCCGGTGGCGGCCCGATCGGCAGGTCGGCGGCGATGGTGTGACGCTCTCCGCTGCTCAACTCGGCGGCGATCACCGCTTTGGCTCCGGCGTCGACGATGTAGAGGGTGTCGCCGCGCAGCAGCAGGCCCTGCGGGCGCTGCAGGCCGTCGACCACGGTCTCACGTTGTGCACCAACGATTTTGCGCACCCGTCCGGCACCGGATTCGGCCACCAGCACCGCACCGTCGGCGGTCACCGCCACACCCACGGGATCGACCAGTCCGGTGGCCAGGACGTGTGGACCGTCGGGGTGCACGGCCAGGACGCGGCCGGTGCCGAACTCGGCCACGACGGGGGTGCCGTCGGGGGTCAGCGCGAGACCGTAGAGCTGGTCGAAACCGTCTGCCAGGAACTCGCTCTCGTTCTTCGCGGGCCAGTAGCGGGCGACCTGGCCGCCCGAGGTGGTGACCACGAGTTCACCAAGTCCGGCAACCGCCAGGCCGCGCACGAAGCCCGGATAGCCCGGGGAGAACAGCATTCCGGCGGTCTCGGGAGGGCTGCCCGGTCGTAGCACGTACAGGTATGTCCCGTCGGCCACGTACAGCTCACCATCGGTACCGGCCGCCAGGTCCATCGGCCAGTTGAGCCCGCCGGGCAACACGGTCCGGGTACCGGAATGGTCCAGGATCTCGGTGATCTCACCGGTGAAGTTCGACACGAACAGCCGGCCGTCCACGAACGTGAGGTTGTCCAAACCCGGTGTCAGTTGCGCCAATACGGTGCGGTGACCGCTGCGTGGGTCGATACGCAGCACCTGTCCGCTGTGTACCTGTGTCGAGACGATGTTCCCGTCGCTGTCGAACTTGACGGCATCCGGTACGCCCAGATCGGCGGCCACCCGCTCGGGCTGGCTGTGCCGGCCGGCGCCGGGATCGATCCGCCATATCTCGTTGGCGCCCATCACCGGGAAGTACAGCAGGCCGTCGGGGCCGAACTCCATGGCGTTCGGTGACGGTACGTTGTCCAGCAGGACCCGCGGTGCGCCGCCGGCCAGGTCCAGTTCCATCAGGCGGCCGCCCTCGCGGCATTCGCCGACGAACAGCCGGCCCTGATACACGGTGATGCCATTGGCGGAGGGGATGTCGTCGCGCAGTACCCGTGTGCGGCCGCGTTCGAGCACGCTGACCCGGCCGTCCATCACCTCGGTGGCGATCAGCGTCCCGTCGTCGGCGAACGCCACGTCGTCAGGGGCGGTGATCTCCCCGCCCTTGGCGCTCACGGTGTCCAGTTGGCCGGTGTTGACGTCGAGGGCGCTGATCTGGCTGCCCGTCACCTGGGCGATGTAGACGCGCCCGTCGGGACCCGTGCGCAGGCCGTTGGCGCCGAACAGCCGACTCGGCGGCGTCATGCGCCGGCACGCCCACCCGTCCGCGAGGCGGTAGGTGGCGGCGTGCGCGTATCGAGAGGGAGGGCCGTCGTCCATCGGTCGGACAATAGCAACGGTATTTCGTCCAGACAACAGCCAAGGTTTCACGTGAATCATTGCTTGACGTGCGCCCGAACATAGGAGAATGATGCTCTCCAAATGGAAGCATCATACATTCTGGTCCGGACAAATAGGCCGAGTGGGGCCCGTCATGACGGCTGATCCCTTCGGGCTGACCGGACGCGTGGTGGTGGTCTCCGGCGCGGCGGGCGGCGGGATCGGCACCTCGGTGACCGCTCTGGTGGCCGAAGCGGGCGCCACCGTGGTGGCGGTCAGTCGGTCCAAGGAGAAGCTGGACCAGCACCTCGGACCGCTGATCGACAAGGGCTTGCCGATCGTGCCGGTGGCCGCCGACGCCTCCACCGACGAGGGCATAGGGACCGCACTGGCGGCCGCCGGTGAGGCCGACGGCGAACTGTACGGACTGGTCAATGTGGCAGGCGGCGCGGCTCCGGCCACGTGGATGCCGTCCACCCGGGTGAGCCGGACCGAGTGGCGGGAGCTGTTCACCCAGAACCTGGAGACGATGTTCTTCATGAGCCAGGCGGTGGCCGCGGAGGTACGCGCCGCCGGGCGGCCGGGATCGATCGTGTCCGTCTCCTCCATCAGCGGAATGAACACCGCCCCGTTCCACATCGCTTACGGCACCGCCAAGGCCGCCGTCGTCGCGGCCACCAGGACCATGGCCGCCGAGCTGGCGCAGTCCGGGATCCGGGTCAACGCGGTGGCCCCCGGCGTCACGGAGACACCGGCGTCGGGCACCTATGTCGACGACGACCCCGACCGCGACCGCCGGGCCATCGCGATGGGCCGCCGCGGCACCCCCGCCGAACAGGCGGGCGCCATCCTGTTCCTGCTGTCCGAGCTGTCCAGCTACATCACCGGGCAGACCCTCCTCGTGGATGGCGGGCTGAACCTGCGCTGGACCCACGTCGGCGCCGACAACACCTCGCTGTTCCTGAAAGACGAGAACTTTCGTGCCGCCATCACCCGCTGGGAGGAAGCGTGACCGATACCGACCTGAACATCGAGACGGTGGAAGAGCTCTCGACGCCGATGACCATCGGCGTCGAGGCCTACATCTCACCCGAGTACGCCCGCGCGGAACGGGACAAGTTGTGGCGCAAGGTCTGGCAGCAGGTGGGCCGGGTCGAGGAGCTCCCCGAGGTGGGCAGCTATCTCACCTACGACATCCTGGACGACTCGATCATCGTGGTGCGCACGGGCCCACAAGAGTTCCGGGCGCATCACAACGTCTGCATGCACCGTGGCCGTCGCCTCGTCGACACCCCGCCGGGAGAGAAGAACGCCCTCGGCAGGGCCCGTAAATCCTTTGTCTGCGGGTTCCACGGCTGGACCTACGGTCTGGACGGCGCCTGCACCCACATCCGGGAACAGGACGACTGGCAGGGCACCCTGACACCGCGCAACACCCACCTGGCTCCCGTACAGGTGGACACCTGGGGTGGCTGGCTGTTCATCAACATGGACCCTGACTGTGAACCGTTGGCGGACTATCTTTTTCCCGCGGCGAAGATCCTGGACCCGTTCGGGTTGGAGAACATGCGCTTCAAATGGCGCAAGTGGCTGCACTTCGACTGCAACTGGAAGGTCGCTCTCGAAGCGTTCAACGAGACCTATCACGTCTTCACCACCCACCCGGAGTTCAACCGGTTCGGGGAGTTCAAGGGCTGGGCCAAAGCGCAAGGCAAACACAGCAATATCGGTTATGACGCGCCGAAGGGGCTGGACGAGACCAAGTCCAAGATCCGGCTCGGCACCGGCGACCCGCGTATCTCCACCGCCGAGATGCAGGTCTACACCATGGAGGAGACCAACGCCACCACCACCGAGACGTTGGTCAACGCCGCCAAACGACTGGTGGACGAACTGCCCGAGGGCACGCCGGCCGACAAGGTGCTCGAACACTGGCTGACCTCGGCGCGCCGCGACGACGCCGCACGTGGGGTGATCTGGCCGGTCATCCCGCCCGACATCCTGGGCCAGAGCGGCACCGCCTGGCAGGTGTTCCCGAACTTCCAGGTGGGCCAGGGGCTGACCAGCGCCCTGTGCTACAGCGCGCGACCCGACCCGAGTTATGACCCCGACAAGTGCATCTTCGAGGCGGCATGTCTGGAGCTGTATCCGAAAGGCCAAGAGCCGCAGACGGCGTGGGAGCACACCCCGAAGGACTCGCCGAACTGGTTGTCGGTGCTACCTCAGGACTTCTCGAACATGGCCGCGGTGCAGCGGGGGATGAAGTCGGCCGGGTTCCCCGGCACGCTGCCCAACCCGTACCGCGAGCGCAGCACCGTCAACCTGCACTATCAGCTGTCGAAGTACATGGGCACCGGAGCCCCTGCAGAGCTCAAGGAGTAGGCACGTGAAAGTCAACCTCGGTACCGGAGCGCAGAATTCGCAGGACTGGGAGCGGGTGCTCGCCGGAGACTATGCCAGCCCGCCCGCCACCCCCGACTGGGAGTGCGTCCAGGGCGCTTTGGCACTCGGCGACCTGGCCGAGCCGCTCGGGTTCGACGGCATCTGGTTCCCCGAGCACCAGGGCACGCCCTACGGCATGACCCCCAATCCGATTCAGGCCCTGACGTATTTCGCCGGGCGCACCGAGCGGGTGAGCCTCGGCACGTTCGTGGCCGTGGCGCCGTGGTGGCATCCCGTGCGTCTCGCCCACCAGATCGCCTACCTCGACATCGTGTCCAAGGGCCGCTACACCACCATCGGCATCGGGCGAGGAGTGTCGAAATCGGAGTTCGACGCCGTCGGTGTTCCGCGCGAAGAGAGCCGGCAGCGGTTCAACGAATGCCTTGACATCCTGAAGCTGGCGTTCTCCGGTGAACGCTTTTCCTATGACGGCGAGATCTTCTCCTTCCCCGAGATGTCCTTGCGTCCCGCACCCTTCAGTGACGATCTGTACAGCCGGATCTACAGTTCGTCGTCGACGCCGGAGTCGCTCGAGATCCTGTCGCGCCGCGGCATGGTGCCGTTGTTCGTCGGAAACAAGCCGATCTGGGATGCCGGCCTGGAAGTGCAGAAGGTCAACACCTTCCGCGCCGAGGAAGGCCTGCCGCCCTGCCAGCCGAAAAACGTGATGTTCATGTACTGCGTGCCGGAGACCGGCGACAAGTCGGAGCTGGAGTCCAAGACGGAGGAGTGGATCTACACCGCCAACCGTGACGTCAACGTGCACTACGGTTTTGCCGACGCCTCCAACTTCAAGGGCATCAAAGGTTACGAGTCGTATGCCAACCGGGAGGCCACCGCCACCGCGGTGCTCGCCGAGTCCGTGCAGGGGGATGGCACCGGAGGCGTCAAACCGAAGGAAAAGAAGGGCCCGCCGGGATATCACGCGTCCAATCTGCTGATCGGTTCGCCCGAGGAGATCTTCAAGAAGCTCAAGGCCGCCCAAGAGGCGTGCTCGTTCTCCGAGGTCACCATCGTCCCGCAGTTCGGGAGCATGCCGTATGACGACGCCATCGACTCGGTGAAGCTGTTCGCCGAGGAGGTGCTACCCGCCGTCCACGACATGGAGGCGCCGTTGCACGCCGCGGCACTGCCGGAGAAGGCGCCCGCATGAGCTGTGAACCCACGGACACTCCCACAGACATCGACATCGACGCCCTGCGCGAGAAGTACGCGCAGGAACGTGCCAAACGGCTCCGGCCGGACGGGTCGAAACAGTACGTCGAACTGACCGACGACTTCGCCGGTTACTACGAGACCGACCCGTACACCGAGGTGACGCCGCGTGGCCCGATCACCGAGGACATCGACGTTGCGGTGCTCGGCGGCGGCTTCGGCGGACTGCTGTCGGCAGCACACCTGAAAAAGGCCGGCGTCGAGGACGTCCGCATCATCGAACTCGGCGGCGACTTCGGCGGAGTCTGGTACTGGAACCGGTACCCCGGCATCCAATGCGACAACGAATCCTATTGCTATATACCGTTGCTCGAAGAACTCGACTGGATGCCCAGCAAGAAGTTCGCCGACGGCCCGGAGATCTACGAGCACTGCCGGCGCATCGGCAAGCACTTCGGTCTCTACGACTCGGCGATCTTCTCCACCCAGGTGCGCGAGCTGCACTGGGACACCGCGATCTCCCGGTGGCGCATCAGCACCAACCGCGGCGACGACATCCGGGCCCGCTTCGTGGTGCTGGCGTCGGGGCCGTTCCATCGGCCCAAGCTCCCGGGCATCCCCGGGATGCAGGATTTCACCGGACACAGTTTCCACTCGTCGCGGTGGGACTACGACTACACCGGCGGCGACAGCACCGGGGGTCTGCACAAGCTCGCCGACAAGCGCGTGGCGATCATCGGAACCGGGGCCACCAGCATCCAGGTGGTGCCTTTCCTCGCCCGGGATGCCGGAGAGCTGTTCGTCTTCCAGCGCACGCCGTCCACCGTCGATGCGCGCAACAACACCGCCACCGATCCCGATTGGGTCAAGACCCTACAACCCGGGTGGCAGAAGGAGCGCCAGCGCAACTTCCATGCGTGGACCTTCGAAGGCATGGCGCCGGGCCAACCGGATCTGGTGTGCGACTTCTGGACCGAACTGGGCCGAAACACCGCCGCGCGGGTGCTGGCGCTGGAAGATCCGGCCTCGATGACACCGGAGTTGTTCATGTCGCTCCGGGAGGAAGAGGACTACAAGATCATGGAGCGGTTGCGCCGCCGCATCGGTGATCTGGTGGACGATCCGGACACCGCCGAAGCGCTCAAACCGTACTACCGCTTCCTGTGCAAACGCCCGCTGTCCAACGACGACTACCTGCCTGCGTTCAACCGCGACAACGTGACCCTGGTCGACGTATCGGATTCCCGTGGCGTCGAGCGGATCACGGCCACGGGTATCGTCGCCGGCGGCAGGGAATACGAAGTCGACTGCATCATCTACGCCAGCGGGTTCGAGATCACCACCGAGATCAGCCGCCGCTACTCGATCGACGCCATCACCGGCCGCGACGGGCTATCGCTTTACGACTACTGGCGCGACGGGTATCAGACGCTGCACGGTATGACCAGCCGCGGCTTCCCCAACCAGTTCTTCACCGGCTTCACACAAGTGGGTATCTCGGCCAACATCGCCGCGAACTACGAACTGCAGGGTGAGCACATCGCCTACATCATCGCCGAGGCGCTGAACCGCGGCGTGACCGTGGTGGAACCCACGCAGGAGGCCCAGGACGACTGGTGCCGGACCATCAAGGACAGCGCGGTGGACAACTCCGCGTTCGACGCGTCCTGCACGCCGGGGTATTACAACAACGAAGGCGGTGGCGGCGGCGAGGGTATCCGGAGCCATCTCGGTGAACCGTACGGCCCCGGGTTCTACGCCTTCGGAGACCTGTTGGCGCAGTGGCGCTCTCAGGGGGAGCTGGCCGGACTCGACCTCGGAACCCGATGAGCGAAGCCAGGTACCCACTGGGTTTCGAAGGCCGGGTGGCCGTCGTCACCGGCGCCGGGCGCGGTCTGGGCCGGGCGTATGCACTGTTGCTCGCCTCGCGCGGCGCCGCGGTGGTGGTCAACGACTCCGGCGGCACCCTCACCGGTGACGGTACCGATGCCGGGCCCGCGGCCGAGGTGGCGGCCGAGATCGTGGCCGCAGGCGGGGTAGCGGTGGCCAGCACCGCATCGGTGGCCACCGCAGACGGGGGCGCGGCGATCATCAACACCGCCCTCGAGGCATTCGGACGGGTCGACGTGCTGATCCACAACGCGGGCAACGTACGGCGCGCGCCGCTGGCGCAGATGTCCTACGACGACTTCGACGCGGTTCTCGACGTGCATCTGCGCGGCGCTTTTCACGTGGTGCGGCCGGCGTTTCCGGTGATGCTGGAGCGTGAGTACGGGCGGATTGTGCTCACGTCGTCGATCGGCGGCCTGTACGGCAATCACGAGGTCGCCAACTACGGCGTCGCCAAGGCCGGCATCATCGGGCTGTCCAATGTCGCCGCGCTGGAGGGGGCGCCGGCAAATGTGCGGTGCAATGTCGTGGTTCCCGCCGCGGTCACCCGGATGGCCGAGGGTATCGACACTTCCGCGTACCCGCCGATGGGGCCGGAACTGGTGGCGCCTGTGGTGGGGTGGTTGTCGCACGAGAGCTGCTCGGTGACGGGGGAGATCTTCGTGGCCCTGGCCGGTAGGGTGGCCCGAGCGGTGATCGCCGAATCACCCGGTGCGTATCGCGCGTCGTGGTCCATCGAGGAGGTGGCCGAATCCCTGGATGAGATCAGGGATCTCAGCGCTCCGGTGATCTTCCCGCCGGTGCCGGGCGGCCACGCCGACCACATCCGGTACAGCTTCTCCCGAGCGGCCGAACATGTCTAGCGGCCCCCTGACCGGGGTGCGGGTGGTGGACCTCACCGCAATGGTGATGGGTCCCTACTGCACGCAGATCATGGCCGATATGGGCGCTGAGGTCATCAAGATCGAACCACCCGAGGGTGACAACACACGCTACATCTCGGTGGGCCCGGCGCCCGGGATGAGCGGGGTGTTCGTCAACGTCAACCGCGGCAAGCGCAGTGCGGTCCTGGATCTGCAGACCCCGGAGGGCAAACGTGCGCTGCAGGCGCTCATCGAGTCGGCGGATGTGTTCATCCATTCCATGCGGGCCAAGGCCGTGGCCAAGCTCGGCTTCGCCTATCCCGAGGTGGCGCAACTGAATCCGCAGATCGTCTACACCAATTGTTACGGCTACGGCCGTCGCGGACCCGAGGCCGACCGCCCCGCCTACGACGACACCATCCAGGCCGAGTGCGGGCTGCCGGCGGTCCAGGAGCAACTGACCGGTGAGGTGAACTACGTCGGCACCATCATGGCCGACAAAGTGGCGGGGCTGACCGCGCTGTACGCCACCATGATGGCGCTGTTCCACCGTGAACGCACCGGCGAGGGCCAGGAGGTGGAGGTCAGCATGTTCGAGACCATGGCCTCGTTCATGCTCGTCGAGCACGCCAACGGGGCGATGTTCAGCCCACCGCTGGGCCCTGCCGTCTACCCACGCACAGTGGCCCCCAACCGCAAGCCCTACCGCACCAAGGACGGCTACATCGCCGCGTTGATCTACAACGACAAACACTGGAATGCGTTCATCGCAGCGGTGCAGCCGCCCTGGAGCAGCGATCTGTACGCCACGCTGGAACGGCGCGCGAAACAGATCGACGCGGTGTACGCGTTGGTGGCCCAGACCCTGGCCGAGCGCACCACCGACGAGTGGCTGACCCTGTTCCGGGAGCTGGAGATCCCGGCCGCGCCGCTGCGCACCCCAGACGCATTGTTCGACGATCCGCATCTCAACGCCGTCGGTCTGTTCGAGACCGTCGACACCGCATACGGTCCCGTGCGCTTCCCCGGCGTCCCGACCTGGTTCTCGCGTACCCCGGGCCGGGTGCACGGACCGGCGCCGGAGCTGGGCGCCGACACCGATGCGGTGTTGCGTGAGCTCGGCATCCGTACCTCGTTGTTCGGAGCGTGAGCGTGGACTTCGAGATGGGAAGCGGCGCAGAAGAACTGCGTGGGCAGCTACGCGATCTGGTGCACCGGCACGTGCCCGCCGGGTTCCTCGGCGCCTTCACCGACGATCCGGCGGATCTGGCGGTGGCACAACAGTTCTGCCGTACCCTGGCCGAGCAGGAGTTGCTGTGTATGGCGTGGCCGGAGGAGTTCGGCGGCCGCGGCGCCACCGTGTGGGAACAGACCGTGGTCCGCGAGGAGATGTGGGCCCATCACGAACCACGCGGCGCACAGTACATGGGGGTCAACTGGGTGGGCCCGATCATCATGCGCCACGGCACGCACGCGCAGCAGCGCACACATCTGCCGCCGATCGCCCGCGGCGAGGTGATCTGGTGCCAGGGCTTCTCCGAACCGGAGGCCGGTTCCGATCTGGCGTCGCTGCGCACCTTCGCTCGCCGCGACGGTGACAGCTGGCTGATCAGCGGTCAGAAGATCTGGACGTCGTACGCCACCATGGCGCAGTGGTGCTTCCTGCTGGCACGCACCACCAGGTACGTCGAAGGCGCCGCCAAGAAGCAGCACGGCTTGACGATCTTCCTGGTGCCGATGGACGACCCGGCCATCCAGGTGCGGCCGATCCGCACCATGCTGGGGCCGCACCACCTCAACGAGGTGTTCTTCGACGACCTGCGGGTCACCGACGCCGACGTGCTCGGCACCGTCGACGCGGGCTGGTCGATCGTGCAGGACGTGATGTCGTTCGAGCGGGTGGGGATCGCCAGGTACGCCCGGTGCGAGCGACTGCTTGCGCTGGCGCCCGAGGCCGTGGGTGAGCGTTGGGACGGCCTGCCCGAGGAGTTGCGCGGCCGGTGGGCGCGGATGCTGACCCATTGCCGGCGTGCCCGGTTGATGGCCTACCGGGTGGTCGCCATGCAGGCGCAGGGTCGGGTGAATCCCGGGGATGCCGCAGCGTATCGCATCGCAGTGACCAAACTGGACCAGGACAGCGCCGAGGTGTTGATGGAGATTGCGGCCGGGCTGCCCGCGACCGATCACTTCCGGGCAGAGGTGGAGGATCACTGGCGGTACGCACAGGCCTCCACCGTCTCCTCCGGCAGTATCGAGATGCAGCGGATCCTGTTGTCACGCAGCATGCTGGCGGCGCAGCGGTGAACCTCGAACTGTCCGCCGAGGCGGTGGAATACGGAAAGCAGGCGCGGCGCGCATTCCAGGCCGCCGGAGGTGATCAGCTGGTCATCGAAGCCGAAGCCAAACCGCAACTGCGTGAGACCCTGGTCGGCCCGGCACTTGCCGACCTCGGTGCGTGGGAGCTGGAGCCGCGCGCGGACGCGGAATCCCTCGAGGCCGCCGCGGCGCTGTGCCGCAGCGCCGGGTACTGGGCGCTGCCGTACCCGGTGGCCGAGCGGTTGGCCCGCCCGGCCGATCTCCAGGTCGACGGTGTGGTGGTGGTGGACGAGGCGCGCGCCGAGGCAGGTCTGGCGGGGCTGGACAATCGTTGGGCCGCAGTCGGTATCGACGGCAGGCGCAGCGTGGTGACGGGCGTACGCGGGACGGGTGCGGCCTTCACCGGCGAGTTGGCGCTCGACCACATCGACGACAACGGCGCCGAGGATCTGAGGCTGGCACTGGTGTTGCCGTGCTGGACCCTGCTCGGCATGCTCGACCGGGCCCTCGACGAGACGGTGGCCCATGTCGGTTTACGCAAGCAGTTCGGTCAGCCGCTGTCCGGCTTCCAGGGCGTGCAGTTCCAACTCACCGACGCCGAGGTGGAACGAAGCGGGTTGGACATCCTGGCCAAGTACACACTGTGGAGCCTGAACGGCATGTCGGGCCTCGAGGACGCGCTGGCGCTGAGGATGGCCGCCATCGAAGCCGCCGAGGTGGTGTTCCGGGTGTGTCATCAATTGCACGGTGCCGTGGGGTTCTGCGATGAGACCACCGTGTCCTGGCTGTCGCGCTACAGCCAACCGCTGCGCAGGCTGCCGTTCGGCTTGTCAGCGACGCGGGCCCATTTGACCCGGCGACTCGGCCGTCGTGGTCTGACCGGGTTGTTCGTGCCGTGACTGCCGGTCTCGACGCTTTCCGCACACAGGTCCGGCAGTGGTGTCGCGAGCATGTGCCCAGCGACTGGCGCACGTCGCAGACCGGTGCCGACGACCACACCTTCGTTGACTTCCAGAAGGCGTGGTTCGCCGAATTGCACAGCGCGGGTTACGCGGTTCCGCACTGGCCGGCCGAGTGGGGTGGCGGGATGCCGGTGGCCGAGCAGGTCGTCTTGTACCAGGAACTCGCGGCGCATGACGCGCCGCGCCTGGTCCTGGCCTTCGTCGGGATCCACCATGCCGCATCGACATTGTTGATGGCCGGAACCGATGAACAGCGCCGAAAGCACCTGCCCGCGATCCTGGACGGTGAGATCTGGGTGCAGGGCTTTTCGGAGCCGGAGGCCGGTTCGGACCTCGCGAGCCTGCGGACCACCGCACGCCGTGACGGCCGTACTTTTGTGGTCAACGGCCAAAAGCTCTGGGCCAGCGGAGGACTGCACGCCGACTGGTGCCTCCTGTTGGCGCGGACGGACCCGTCTGCACCCAAGCGCAAGGGTATCTCGTACTTCCTGATGGACATGGCCACACCGGGTGTCGAGGTGCGGCCCATCCGTAATGCGGTGGGCGATTCGCATTTCTGCGAGATCTTCCTCAACGACGTCGAGATCCCCGAGACCAACCTGGTGGGCGCGGAGAACGACGGCTGGCGGGTGGCGCAGGCGACTCTGGGCGCCGAGCGGGGCATGACGATGCTGGAGCTGGCGGAGCGGTTGGGGCATGCGGGTTTCCGGTGGCTGGTCGAGTTGTGCCGAATCCACCACGCCGGTGATGCGCGGGTACGGGATCGACTGGCGCAGTTCGATATCGAGATCACCGGTCTGCGCGGGCTGACCCGCCAACTCGTACAGTCCGAGGGTGGCGGGCCCGCGGACGCGTCGATCGTCAAGTTGTACTACAGCGAACTGCTGCAGCGGCTCACCGATTTCGGCACCGAGATCGGCGGTCTGGACGCTCACACCCACATCCGCAAACCACTGTCGAGCGGCTGGGAATCCGGCGCCTGGGCACTGGATTTCATCGGGTCCTGGGAGTGGACCATTCCCGGGGGCGCCAGCGAGATCCAGCGGACCATCATCGGCGAGCGTGGGCTGGGCCTGCCGCGAGAGCCGAGCGCGGTATGACCGAGTTCGCCGAACTGCATGACGAATTGCGCTCTGTGGCAGCGGAGTTGCTCGCCAAAGAGGAAGCCGGTGTGACCTGGAAGCTGCTGGCGCAGGCCGGCTGGACCGGGTTGGAGGTGCCCGGACTTCTCGACGGCGCGGACGCCACGTTCCGGGAGACCGCGGTGATCCTGATCGAGATCGGGCGGGCCGCCGCGCGTACGGGTTACCTCGGTGGCACGCTCGCGGTGGGGGTGTTACTGGCGGCTCACCGCAACGGTGTGCGCGACGAACTGCTGGCCGGCATGGCCGCCGGATCGTCGGCGGTGGCGGTCGCCCTCGGCGATGACCACCAGAATGCCTGCTTTACACCAGGTTTCACCGTGGCGGAGTCGTCGGCGGGGTGGCGGGTGCAGGGCAGAGCCCGATTCGTTCCCGATGGCGGCGCCGGCGTCCTGTTGCTGGTGACGCAGGACCCGTCGGGAGAACCGGTGGTTGCGGTGGTTCCGTCGGGCAGCCCGGGCCTGACCGTCACGGCGCAACCGGTGACCGACCAGACGCGCGATCTGCGTGTGATCGTCGCCGAGGGGGTGACGGTGGAGGCGCGGTCGGTGTTGCGGTTCGCCGGTGACCCGCGAGAAGCCCTGCGGTTGCTGGCCGCCCGCGCCGCCACTGCGGTGGCCCTCGACAGCCTCGGCCTCAGTGAGGCGATGCTCGCGCGCACGGTGTCCTACGTCGGTCTGCGTCAACAGTTCGGCCGGCCCATCGGCTCCTTCCAGGCCGTCAAGCACGCCTGCGCCGACATGCTGGTGCAGATCGCGGTGACGCGTCAGCTGGTCCAGGAGGCAGTGGAGGCCGTGGCGAGCGCGCGCCCGGACGCCGGCGTGGCGGCGTCGAAGGCGAAAGCGTTCGCCGGTGAATCGGCCGTCGAGATCGCCGGTAAGGCACTGCAGTTGCACGGTGGCATCGGGTACACCTGGGAAAGCGGCGTGCCTGCGTACCTGAAGCGGGCGACGCTCAACCGTTCTCTGGCGGGCTCGCCGGCCGCGCACCGGCAGCTGATCGCGCAGCAGTATCTGGATTGACAGATCAAGGGTTGACCGGAGACCTCAGGTGTCGTAATACTTAGGTGTATGCCTAAGCAATCCGGCGCCGTGATGACGGGTGAACCGCTGGACGGTGTTTTCCACGCGCTTGCGGATCCCACCCGCCGCGCCGTGATCGAGAGGCTGAGCCGGGGGCCCGCGTCCACCTCGGAACTGGCCCGGCCGTTCTCGATGGCGTTGCCGTCCTTCACCCAGCACATGACGGTGCTGGAGCATGCCGGACTGGTGGCGTCGAACAAGGCGGGCCGGGTCCGGACGTACCAGCTGACCGCTGACCATCTGGCCACAGCGGAAACCTGGCTCTCACAACAGCACTCGCGCTGGGAGCGCAGGCTCGACCAGCTCGATGAATTTCTGACCCGTGGCGGGTCTACCTGATCGACCGCCACCTGACCAAGGAGTAATTGCCATGACCGAACTTCGCCCCGTCGACGTCGACCCCACCACCGACCTGGTTCTGGACCGGTTTGTCGACGTGAACCCCAGGGCCGTTTGGGACGCCTGGACCATTCCCGACCAGCTGGTGCAGTGGTTCACCCCGGCGCCGTGGTCGACGGTGGCGGTCGAGGTGGATCTGTGGCCCGGCGGCAAGATGCACACCGTGATGGCCTCGCCCGAAGGTGAGCAATACCCGTCCACCGGGTGCTACCTCGAGGTGGTCGATGGCCGTCGGCTCGTCTTCACGTCGGCGCTGGGGCCGGGGTACCGGCCGGTTCCGGTGCCGGAGGGCGAGTTCCACTTCACCGCGATCATCGACATCGTGGCCGAAGGTAGTGGCACCCGCTACACCGCAACCGCGCTGCACGACAGCGAATCCGCGCGCAAACAGCATGAGGCAATGGGCTTCGCCGACGGTTGGGGCGCCGCCCTGGACCAGATGGTCGCGCTGATCAAGGCGCGTTGACGGCAACGGGCCCTCACCTGTGCAGGTGAGGGCCCGCGCCGGGCGGCGAAGGGGGTTACGCCGCCACGTCCTTATCGCTCGCGTCGGAGCTGTCGGAGTCGGAATCACCCGTTTCGTTGGCCGAATCGTCTGTGCTGTCGGCCTTTTCGCTTTCGTCCGCCGGCTCTTCCTCGCTTGCCGGCTCCTCTTCTTCGGCGGCGGGCTCTTCCTCGGCTGCCGGCTCTTCCTCAGCGGCCGGCTCCTCCTCGACGGCCGGCTCCTCCACCGGGGCCTCCGCTTCCTCGGCCGGCACCTCGGCCTCGTCGGTCACCGGTTCCTCGACCGGCTCCTCATCGACGACGGGCACGGCGGGCTCAACGCCGGACGGTTCGGGTGCAGCGGCCTCGTGAGCGGGCTCGGAGACCACGGCCGGCGCGGCGCCGGGCACATCCAGGGTCACCGTTGCCGCGGGCTCGGTGGTGAGGGCGGATACCTCATCGGTGGCCGCGGTTTTGGCCAGCGACGAGTTGGCGCCGAGCGCACCGGCGATGGCGCGCGGGAGGGTGATGAACAGGCCCTGGACCAGACCACCGGCAAAACTGTCCAGAGACAGCAGACCCGGGAGGAAGCTGCCGTCGGCGGCCTCGAAACCGTTGAGCAGTGCACCGGTCATGACCGCCGGGATGTTCACCACGGCGGTGACCGCGGCAAGCAGGTCCCCGGCCTCGAGGGAGTCGAGGACATCCTGGGCCGTGGCGCCGAGCGCGTTGATCGGGTTGATGATGGGCCCGAGAACACCGGTCAGCAGAGGCAATGCCGTGGTCAGGCTGAACATCGCGGTGACCACGTCGGCGGCGTTCTGAGCGATCTTCGACGGAATGTCGAGCACGCCCGACTCGAACAGGGGCAAGCCGAACCCCACGATGATGGTGCCGGTGATCAGGGCCCCGGACAGGGCGGAGACGGCCCCGCCGATGTTGCCGGCGGCGAACAGTTGCTTTGCGCGCTCGATTTCGACGGCTGCCCCGTACGGGTTGTCCGGGGAGAAGTACTCACCGAGACCGGCCACCACACCGTTGGCGGCGGCGGCCAGGGTTTCGATGTACCCGATCTGGTTGGCCGCGAGCTGCCGGAGGATCGGCGCGGGGTCGGAGAGCCAGTTCTGGCCCAGCGCGCCGGCGTTGTCGACCGCCTTCGACAGGACCTGAACCCACAGCTCGAGAGGATTGGCAAGTGACGTCAGATCGACGGCAGCCGTCGAGATGGCCGGAACGGTGACATCGGACAGCGGAGTGCTCACCGGTGACAACGGGCTGATTGCCAGAGCGCTCGCTCCGACGACGGCGACACCCGTTGCTAGGTACGACCGGGCTGCAACGTACATGGACTCTCCTTGGCGAGAACGTAAGAAATGGGCAGCCGGAATCTACTCCACAGTAAGTTGACAAAGAGTCACTTTTCGTAAAAACAGATTCGTCTTGGATGACGACTGTCAAGTCGAGCAAATACGTTTGCGGCATAGGGAAGCTAGCTGTTCAGACGCACTGCAACCAGGTTGGTTGCGTTTTGCAAAGCTTTGCCGGTCGCGGACATTTGTCCGTCGGTGGATCGAACGTCCACCCGGGGACTGGCGTCTGCGTCAATATCACCGCAGGTGGTGCGGTGCGGGCGCTCTTCTCTCGTGGTAGTTCACAACACAAGGACGAGAAGGTTGCCACGAACCAGGGGTACACGGCCCTGCGTCGCCGCGCCCCGGGAGTGGGGCTGGCAAAACCGGCACGTCGTCGGATCGAGGGCCGCCCGGTTTCGCCGCCAGAGTGGCGCTGCAACCGGGTGGCATCCACTGCCACTTCGAAAGCAACCGTTGTCAAAAGCGGGCGCGAGCGCGCGTGTTCGTACGGGATCTGCGGCGTGCCGCCGTACAGACACGCGCGCTCGCGGAGAGTGGGGTGTCGTCGGGAGAGAGGGGGACCTTCAGAAGATGTTCTTGTGGGGGACGTCGGTCACCAGGCCGCCGTCCATGACGAACTCACTGCCCGTCGCGAAGGAGGACTCGTCGCTGACGAGGAACACGATGAACGTCGCGACTTCCTCCGATTTGCCGGGCCGGCCGAGCGGGGCCGTCACCATGTCGTCGGGGAAGTGTTTGGTCATCGGGGTGCGGATGAAGCCGGGGTGAATGGAGTTCACCCGGATGTTGTCGGGGCCCAGCTCCAGTGCCGCCGACTTGGCCAGGCCGCGGACCGCCCACTTGGACGCGACGTAGGGGTGCACCATCGGTGCGCCCCGCAGGCCTTCGATCGACGACACGTTGATGATGGACCCGCCGCCGGCGGCTTTCATCTGCCCGACGACGGCCTGCATGCCGAGGAACGTCCCGGTCAGGTTGACGTCGATGACCTTCTGCCACTTGGCCATATCGAACTTGCCGATCTTGCCCAGTGCGACGATGCCGGCGTTGTTGACCAGTGCGGTGAGCCCGCCGTAGGTGTCGACAGCGGTCTTGACCGCGGCGTCCCACTGCTCGGCGTCGGTGACGTCGAGGTGGACGTAGCGCGCTGATCCCGATTCTGCGGCACACAGCTCCGCGGCCAGCGCTTCCCCCTTCTCGTCGAGGATGTCGCCGATCACCACCTTCGCGCCCTCGGCGACGAGCAACTTAGCGTGTGCGGCACCCATGCCCTGTGCGCCGCCGCTGATCAGTACAACTTTTCCGTCCACGCGTCCCATGAGGCGTCAGGCTACCCGACCGCGGAAAAACTAGAACATGTTTCAATTCCGTGCTTGAGCCCGCATACTGCCAACCATGACCATCCGCGTCGCACTCGTGGGCACCGGCAATTGCGGCCGCATCGCCCTGACCCAGCTGATCGAGGACCCCCGCTTCGAACTCACCGCGGTGGGGGTTTCCACGGACGACAAGCTGGGCATGGACGCGGGCGACCTCGCGGGCCTCGACGTGACGACCGGAGTCGTGGCCACCAGAGGCCTCGCCGGGGTACTGGCCACCAGACCCGACTGTCTTGTCTACTGCGCCATGGGCGACACCCGGCCCATCGAGGCCACCCGGGACGTCACCGCTGCGCTGGCGGCCGGCATCAACGTCGTCGGATCGGCGCCCGGTGGGTTGCAGTTCCCCTGGGGGGTGATGCCGGACAAGGCCATCCAGCGTGTCGAAGACGCGGCGCAACAAGGCAATTCGACAGTGTTCATCACCGGCGTGGACCCGGGTTTTGCCACCGACCTGATGCCGTTCGCGCTGGCGGGCACCTGTCAGCGGATCGAGCAGATCCGCACCATGGAGATCGCCGACTACGCCACCTATGACGGCGAGGTGGTGATGAAGATCGTGATGGGCTTCGGCAATCCGATCGACCAACCGGGCATGCTGCTGCTGCCCGGGGTCCTCAGCGCGGCCTGGGGGACGGCGCTGAAGATGTTGGCGGCGGGGATCGGGGTCGAGCTCGACGAGATCACCGAGAACTACGAGTTGGAGCCCGCACCCGAGGACATCGAGACGGCCCTCGGTGTCATCGAGAAAGGCACCGTGGCCGCAATGCGCTTCGAGATCAACGGTATGGCCGGCGGCAAACCGGTGGTGGTGGTCGAACACATCACCCGCGTGCGGGAGGATCTGCGGCCGGACTGGGCCCAGCCCGCACAGCCGGGTGGCTCCTACCGCGTCGAGATCACCGGCGAACCGTCGTATGCCGTCGACATCTGCCCCACCAGCAGCCGCGGTGACCACAATTACGCGGCCATCCTGGTGGCGGCCGGCCGGATCGTGAACGCGATTCCCGACGTCGTCGCAGCTCCGCCGGGGATTCGCACCACGCTGGACATGCCGCTGGTCACCGGGAAAGGCGTATACCGAAGTTAAAGCAGCTGACTGTAAACTGTCTTCTCGTTGCACGAGAGGATGGTTTCCATGACAGCGCCAGGGACACTCAAGCGGGTCATCACCGGTGCCTCCATCGGCAACGCCGTCGAGTGGTTCGACTTCGCCATCTACGGCTTTCTGGCCACCTTCATCGCCGCGAACTTCTTTCCCAGCGGCGACGAGACGGCGGCACTGCTCAACACCTTCGCGATCTTCGCCGCGGCCTTCTTCATGCGCCCACTCGGGGGCTTCGTGTTCGGCCCGCTCGGGGACCGGATCGGCCGGCAGCGGGTGCTGGCGATCGTCATCCTGCTGATGTCGGCCGCCACCCTGGCGATCGGGTTACTGCCCACCTACGCCACCATCGGCGTGGCGGCGCCCCTGCTGCTCCTGCTCCTGCGCTGTCTGCAGGGCTTTTCCGCCGGGGGTGAATACGGCGGCGGCGCAGTCTATCTCGCCGAGTACGCGCGCGATGACAACCGTGGCAGGACGGTCACCTTCATGGCATGGTCCGGGGTGGTGGGTTTTCTGATCGGATCCGTGACCGTCACGCTCCTGCAGGCGGGGCTGTCCGCCGAGGCCATGGACGCCTACGGCTGGCGCATCCCGTTCCTGATCGCCGGCCCGCTGGGGCTCGTGGGGCTCTACATCAGGCTGAAACTCGACGACACCCCGGAGTTCACCGCCCTCAGCGAATCCGACGACGTGGCCGCATCACCGCTGCGGGAGGCAGTGCGTGACGCCGGCCCGGCCATCGTGCGGGTGATCGGATTGTTCATCCTGTTCAACGTCGGCTACTACGTGGTGTTCACTTTCCTTCCGACGTACTTCATCAAGAACCTGGAGTTCAGCAAGACCCAGGCATTCGCCTCGGTGACGGCCGCCAGCCTGGTGGCGATCGTGCTGATCCTGCCGTTCGCCGCACTGTCGGACCGGATCGGCCGCCGGCCGCTGTTGCTCGGTGCCGCAGTGGGTTTCGTGGTACTCAGTTATCCGCTGTTCCTCCTGATGACGTCGGGTTCGGTGGCGGCGGCCATCGCGGGACACTGCGCGCTGGCCGTGCTGGAATCGATCTTCGTCTCGACCGCGGTGACAGCGGGGGTGGAGATGTTCGCCACCCGGGTCCGCTACAGCGGCTTCTCGATCGGCTACAACATCTGCGTTGCACTGTTCGGCGGAACCACGCCGTACGTCGTCACCTGGCTGACCGACCGCACCGGCAACATCCTGGCCCCGGCGATCTATCTCAGTGTCGCGGCCGTCGTCTCCCTGATCACCGTGCTGACCATCAGGGAGACAGCGAAACAGCCTCTGCTGCAACGGATTTAGCCCAACGGTAGTCCGCCTTTCCCGCAGGGGAGCGCACCACCTTCGGGGTGCGGACGAATGCCTTGGGGACCTTGTACCCGGCGATGGTGCGCCGGCAGACCTCGATGAGCTCGTCGTCGGTGACCGAGGTGCCGTCGACCAGTTGGACCACGGCGACCACCTCGCTGCCCCAACGCTCGGACGGCCGCCCGGCCACCACCACGTCGTAGACGTGCGGGTGCGCGGCGATGGCGCGCTCCACCTCTTCGGCGAAGATCTTCTCGCCACCGGAGTTGATGGTCACCGAATCGCGGCCCAGAAGTTCGATGCGGCCGTCCGCCAGGGCGCGGGCCCGATCGCCGGGAACCGACCAGCGCACACCGTCGATCGTCGGGAAGGTACGCGCCGTCTTGGCTTCGTCGCCCAGATAGCCCAGCGGGATCAGGTCGCGCCGGGCCAACCATCCTTCGCCGTCGCCGGGGGCCAGTACCCGGCTGAAATCGGCGGCCACGACGGCGGTGTCGGCCTGCGGGGTGAACACCGGTGAGGTGCCGGAGTCGTCGCCCGCTTCAGTGTTCGCGAGTGTGGTCATCTGCTGACCGGACTCCGACGAGCCCACCGCGTCGATCAGCAGGACATGCGGCAGTGCGGCCCGGATCCGGTCCCGCACGGTCGGTGACATCGGCGCTCCGCCATTGGTGATGGAGATCAGGCCGGACAGGTCGTAGGCGCCGGTCTCGATCTCGTCGATCAGCGGTCGCGCCATCGCATCACCGACCACCGGGATGCTGAGCACCTTCTCCCGCTCGACCAGCCGCAGCACGTCGGCCACGCGGAAGCGCTCGACGTCGTCGGGGATCGCGATCCAGCCGCCCATGGTGATGATGTTGTAGGCCGCCCACTGCGCCGCGCCGTGCATGAACGGCGGCAACATCAGCAGCGACATCGCCCCGGCGGCCGCTTTCACCCGCTCGGCGATCTGCTCGTAGGACGTCAGCGCCTCGCTGCTGCCGAAGGGCCGGCCGCCCATCGCGGAGATGAAGATGTCGTGCTGCCGCCACAACACGCCCTTGGGCATGCCGGTGGTGCCGCCGGTGTAGAGGATGTAGAGGTCGTCACCGGTCGGGGCGGGCATACCCTCGGCAGGTGCCGGCGTGGTCACGATCGACTCGTAATCCACGGCCCCGGGCAGCAATTCGTTGCCCGTGTGATCGGCCACCTGGATCAGCACCTTCAGATGCGGAAGCCGGTCCCGGATGGCGGCCACCCGCGGCGCGAACTCGGCGTTGTAGACCACCGCGGTGGCTTTCGAGTCGTTGAGCAGGTACAGCAGCTCGTCCTCGACGTAGCGGTAGCTGACGTTGAACGGCGCCACCCGGGCGCGATACGCGGCGACCATCGACTCCAGGTACTCATTGCCGTTGCGCAGGTACAGCCCGATGTGGTCCTGTCCGGATTCGTGGCCGGCCAGGTCGCTGCGCTCGGTGTGGCAGCCCAGGCCCACCGATGCCAGATAGTGCGCCACACCGTCGATGCGGCCGTCGAGTTCGGCATAGGTCAACCGCCGCCCACGCCAGAGCAGCGCGGTGTGATCCGGGATGGTGCTGGCAACGGTGGCGAAAACGCTCGACAGGTCGAAGGTGTCGCGGCTCATGGCACCAATCTAGAACACGTTCTAGTCGGCGATGCGGTTAACTCTTCTTCTTCTCCCGCCACACCCGCTCGAACGGCAGCCGCCACCCGTTGGGGGCGATCAGCTGATGGATGGCGTTGGGACCCCAGGTGCCCTGCGGGTACATCTTCACCGGCGGCGGGTCGTCGAGCAGCTGAGCCGAACGCTCCCACAACGATTCGATGCCTTCGGCGGTGGTGAACAACGTGTGGTCACCGCGCATGGCGTCCAGGATCAGGCGTTCGTAGGCCTCGAGCACATCGGAGACGTATTCGGTTTCCTGGGTGGAGAACTGCATCGAGAGCTTCTCCAGCTTCATCCCCGGCCCGGGCCGCTTGCCGTAGAACGACAGCGACACCTTCGATGAGTCGGCCAGGTCGAAGGTCAGGTGGTCGGGGCCCTGCGAGCCCACTCCCGAGCCGGGCGGGAACATGGTGCGCGGGGCTTCCTTGAACGCGATCGAGATGATGCGCTGCCCTTCGGCCATCCGCTTGCCGGTGCGCAGGTACACCGGGACCCCGGCCCACCGCCAGTTGTCGATCGCGACCTTGAGGGCGATGAACGTCTCGGTGTCGGAATCCCTTGCCACGCCGGGCTCTTCGCGATAGCCGGTGTACTGGCCGCGGACCACGTTGGCGGGGTCGATCGGCAGCATGGACCGGAAGACCTTGTTCTTCTCCTCGCTGATGGCCCGCGGTTCCAGTGCGGTGGGCGGTTCCATCACCACGAACGCCATCACCTGGAACAGGTGTGTCACCACCATGTCCTTGTAGGCGCCGGTGCTCTCGTAGAAGTTGGCCCGCTGGTCCAGGCCGAGCGTCTCGGGGATGTCGATCTGGATGTGGTCGATGAAATTGCGGTTCCAGATCGGTTCGAACAAACCGTTGGCGAACCGGAAGGCCAGGATGTTCTGGGCTGCTTCCTTGCCGAGGAAGTGGTCGATCCGGAAGATCTGACGCTCCCGGAAGGTCTGGTGGACGAAGTCGTTGAGTTCGACGGCACTGGCCAGATCAGTGCCGAACGGTTTCTCCATCACCACCCGCGAGCGATCCACCAGGTCGGCCTCCCGCAACATGGTGATGACGGCGTGTGCGGCCTTCGGCGGCACCGAGAGATAGTGCAACCGCCGGACATCTGGTCCGAGCTCACCTTCGGCCTGTCGGACCGCGGCGGCCAGGGCGTCCGGACCGGCGCCCTGCGGCACGTAGGACACCCTCGAGGCGAACGCCGCCCACTCCTCGTCGGTGAGCTTGTGGTTGCCGAACGAGTTGATGGCCTCGCGGGCCAGCGCCCGGAACTCGTCGTCGGACAGGTCCTCCAGCGATGTGCCCACCACTCTGATCTTGGGGGCCAGCGCCGACTTGACCAGGTATGCCATCCCCGGCAGCAGTTTTCGCTTGGCCAGGTCGCCGGTGGCGCCGAAGAGCACGATGACATGCGGGGTCAGCGGCTCTTCTCCGCGGCGCGGGCGGGCGCTGGGCGACGGGTACGCGATCGTCTGAGGGTTGTTGGTGGCCATCTGACGGATGATCCCAGGATGAGAGGACCAGCGCAGGACGTCGGGGTGAACTTCGCCCCGCCGGAATCAACCGCGGCGGTGGTGCGCTGGATGGGGCATGAGCCCCGAGGAAATCAGCGTCGATCTTGTTGTCATCGGTTTCGGTAAAGGCGGTAAGACGCTGGCCGCGGCACTGGGCGCGCAGGGCCGGCGGGTGATCATGGTGGAGCAGTCCGCGCGGATGTACGGCGGCACCTGCATCAACATCGGCTGTGTGCCGACCAAATCAATGGTCTATCAGGCCGAACACCTCGACGCCGGGGCGCCGCACGATGCCGAGTATCGGGCTGCGGTGCAGACCACCCAGGAGCTGACCGCACTGCTGCGCGGCAAGAACTTCGCCATGCTGGACAACCTCGAGACCGTGACGGTGCTGACCGGACGCGCCGAATTCGCCGACGCCAACACCGTCGAGGTCACCGCGGACGACGGTGACCGTTACCGTCTCCGCGCACCCCACATCGTGATCGGCACAGGATCGGAACCGGTGTTGCCCGACATTCCCGGGCTGGCCGGCAATGAACGGGTGGTCACGAGCACCGAACTCCTGGTGCACGACAATCTGCCCGCGCGCCTGGTGGTGCTCGGCGGTGGTTATGTCGGGCTGGAGTTCGCGGCGATGTTCGCCGGGTACGGCTCGGCGGTGACGGTGCTCGAGAAGCACGAGCGCATCCTGGGCGGCGAGGACGACGATATCGCCGCCAGTGTCGGCGATATCCTCACCGAGGCCGGGGTCAAGCTGCTGACCGCTGCGCAGGTGACCGAAATCGACGGTGGCCGTGTTCATTTCGTGCACGACGGGGCAGCGGCCACCGTGGACGCCGATGTCATCCTGGTGGCACTGGGACGTCGGCCGGTGACCGCGGGGCTGGGGCTGGACAGGGCCGGGGTGGATCTGCGGGCCGACGGGTCGGTTCTCGTCGACGAGCATCTGCGCACCAGCCGGCCGCACATCTTCGCGGTGGGCGACGTCAACGGCGGCCCACAGTTCACCTACATCTCACTCGATGACTACCGCATCGTGGCCGGCCAACTGGCCGGCTCCGGTGTGCGCAGCACCGCCGACCGCGTGGCGGTGCCGTACTCGTTGTTCGTCACCCCGCCGTTGTCGCGGGTGGGATTGACCGAGCGGGCGGCCCGCGCGGCCGGGTACCGGGTCAAGGTGGCCGCGATGCGGGTCGCCGACATGGCGACGGTACCGCGGGCCCGCATCGTCGGTGACCCCCGCGGGATGATGAAGGTGGTGGTCGACGCCGACACCGACACCATCCTGGGCGCCGCCCTGTTGAGCCACGATTCGCATGAGGTGATCAACACGGTGGCCCTGGCCATGCGCCACGGCATCACCGCCTCGGCGCTCCGGGACGAGATCTATACCCACCCGTCGATGACGGAGGGGTTCAACCAGCTCCTGGGTGCCCTGCACTGAGGCCCGGTCGCCGAGGCGGCGACGAAGGAGTCGGGGAGGTGGGGCCGGGCGTAAAGTGAGGTAATGTCACCCTCCGATAATGAGAACCTGATTCTCGAACACGTCGAAGGAGTGGGGCATTGCCGAAGGGATACGTCATCATCACCGAAGACATCAAGGACGCCGAGGCGATGAAGGCCTACGGGGAAGCCGCGATGAAAGCGATGGGTGGCGCCACGGTGCTGGCCGCCGATCGCAAGGCCGAGACCATCGAAGGTGAATGGCACGGTTCGCAGACCGTGCTCCTGGAGTTCGACTCGGTGGACGCCGCCAAGGCCTGGTACTACTCCGACGAGTACCAGGCGGCGGCGAAGCTGCGTCAGGCCGCTGCCGACTGCAACGGCGTCATCATCTCCGGGTTCTGATGTCTGACGGCGCCGGCACTCCTCCGTCGGCCGCCTCTAGGTGTTCCGGCCGCCGTTGACCCCGAGGATCTGGCCGGTGATGTAACCGGCCTCCTCGGAGGCCAGGAATGCCACCGCGGCGGCGATGTCCTCGGGCTTGCCGATCCGGCGCACCGGGGTGGCCTCGATGGTCTTGTCGATATCCCCGAGGAAACCGCGGTCGGCGGCTTTGCGCAGCATCGGGGTGTCGATGAAACCGGGCGGCACCGCGTTGACCGTGACACCGGTGGGACCGAACTCCAGCGCCAGCGACTTCGTGAGCCCATTGACGCCGGACTTGGCCGACACGTAGTGCGACATGTACGGCGTGCCGGAATGCGTGCTCGACGACGAGATGTTCACGATGCGGCCCCAGCCGGCCTCGGTCATCTCCGGCAGCACCGCCTGGACCATGTGGAACACGCCGTGCAGGTTGACGTTCACGACCTTCTGCCAGTCGTCGAACGAGATCTTCAGAAACGGTTTGAAGCCGTCCAAGCCGGCGGCATTGACCAGAATCCCCACCGGACCCAGGTCGTCGTGAACCTGGGCCAGCGCGGTATCGATCGCGGCGCGGTCGGTGACGTCGACGGCGTAGGAGTACTTCGCCTCTCCCGGATTGAGGTCGAACACCGCGATCTGGTGGCCGTCCTCGGCCAGTCGCTCGGCAATGGCTTTGCCGATACCGGAGGCACCGCCGGTCACCACGGCGACTCTGGGGGTGTCGTTGCGCGCAGGCATCGCGTGTCCTTTCCTGGGGCTGGTTGTCAGTTGTTGTTCAGGCTTTACGGCGGGGCACCCGCAGACCCAGGGCCTTTCGGCCGGCGTCCACCAGGTGTTCGCGCAGTGCGTCACGGTCGAGGTTGACGAACGTCGGGCCCGAGGCTCCGGCCATGCCTGCGAGCACCACGGCCGCTTTGACCATGCCGGCCGGCCCGGGCTCCACATCGGCCAGCAGTCGCATCTGGCGCTCGATCAGCTCGTCCCACTCGCCGCGGGTGCGCAGCATCTCGCCCACTGCGGGGTCGGCCGCCAGCACGGCCACCACCCGGTTGTCGACGGCCAACTGGGCGAAACCGGTCAGCATGTGATCGGCGCGCGCATGGGCGCCGCGAAGCTGCTCGGCGGCGCCGATCACCACGGTGAGCTGCTCGAGAATCGGGGCCACCACCGCGTCGAGCAACTGCTCGCGGGTCCGGAAGTGGTGGTAGATGGCGGCTTTTGTGAAGCCGAGCTCGTCGGCGATCATCTGCAGTGATGTGCCGGCGAAGCTGTGTCTGGTGAACAGATCGACGGCGACATCGATCAATCGCTGGCGCGTGTCGACTTCGACGGGGGAAGGGGTGCCCATGCGGTTGATCCCTTCTCCCGAGTCTGCAAAACGCTGTACCAACTTTACGATCGTATAGTAGCTTACTAGTCGATCGTAAAGGAGAGTGCCACGTGTCAGATCTCGCGAAGACGGAACTCGAGACCCTCAACTTCTTCACCGACCAGACCCTTGTCGCCGACCCGTACCCCTATATGGAGGCCATGCGCAGCGGCTGCCCGGTCCGTCGTGAACCGCACCAGAACGTCATGGTGGTGACCGGTTACGACGAAGCCCTGGCGGTGTTCGGCGACGCGGAGAACTTCTCCTCCTGCACCGCGGTCACCGGGCCGTTCCCCGGCTTTCCGGTACCGCTGGAAGGCCGGTCCGAGAGCGAGATCGCGGAGCTGATCGACACGCACCGCGCCGAACTGCCGTTCAGCGACCAGGTGACCGTGATGGACCCGCCGACGCATACCGCGCACCGGGCCCTGCTGATGGGGCTCATCACCCCCAAGCGGCTCAAAGAGAACGAAGAGTTCATGTGGGACCACAACGACAAGGTGCTCGACCCGTACCTTGCCGGCGGAAGTGGTGAGTACATCAAGGGTTTCGCCGCACCGTTCACCCTGGCGGTGATCGCCGATCTGCTCGGTGTGCCGCTGGAGGACCGGGCCGAGTTCGCCAAGCGGATGGATCACAGCCAGGGTGGCGTCGGCAGCACCGGCGAGGGCTCGCTGTCGCACAGCCCGCTGGAGTACCTGTACGAGAAGTTCTCCGCCTACATCGCCGACCGCCGCAGCCACCCGCGTGCCGACGCGCTGACCGAGATGGCCAACGCGAAGTTCCCTGACGGCTCCACCCCCGAGGTCATGGACGTGGTGCGCATCGCCGCCAACCTCTACACCGCGGGCCAAGAGACCACCGTCCGTCTGCTCAGCTCCGCGCTGATGGTGCTCGCCGAACGCAAGGACGTCCAGGATCAGCTGCGCAAGGAACCCGGCAAGATCCCCAACTTCATCGAGGAGATGCTGCGCATCGAGAGCCCCGTCAAGGGTGACTTCCGGCTGGCGCGCAAGACCATGACCATCGGCGGTGTCGAGATTCCCGCGGGCACCACCGTGATGGTGATGAACGGTGCGGCCAACCGCGATCCTCGCCAGTTCCCCGATCCCGACACCCTCGACGTCGACCGGTCGAATGCCCGGCGCCACATCGCCTTCGGCCGCGGTGTGCACTCGTGCCCGGGCTCACCGCTGGCGCGGGCCGAAGCCAAGGTTGCCCTGGATCGAATGCTGGCCCGCACCAACGACATCCGGCTGTCGGAGGAGCATCACGGTCCGGCGGGAAACAGGCGTTTCACCTACGTCCCGACGTTCATCCTGCGCGGAGTGACCGCGCTGCACCTGGAGTTCGACGTCAAATGAGGGCCCGCGTGGACGACGCCCTGTGCCGCGGACACGGGGTGTGTGAGGCGGTGTGCCCGGACGTGTTCTGGGTGACCGACGACGGTTACGCCGAAGCCCAGGAGGGTGACGTGGCCCCCGAGCACGAGGATGGCGTGCGCGAGGCGGCGCAAGCGTGCCCCGAACACGCGATCACCGTGAGCTGACCGCCTTCGGCAGTGCGGCCGGCTCGTAGCGCACGAATGTCCGGGTGAAGGTGGCCGCGCCGTGCGACATCGACCGCAGGTCGATCGCATACCGCACCAACTCCTGCTGCGGCACTTCGGCTTTGACCTCCGTGGTGCCGTCGGCGCTGGTGTCGGTGCCCAGCACCCGTCCGCGCCGCCCGCACAGGTCGCTCATCACGGTGCCCACCAGATCGTCGGGCAGCACCACCGAGACCTGATCCACCGGCTCCAGCACCGCCAGCTCGGACCGGGCGGCGGCATCACGCAGCGCCAGCGCACCGGCCATCTGGAAGGCGTGATCCGAGGAGTCCACGCTGTGTGCCTTGCCGTCGACGAGCGTGACCCTGATGTCGACGAGCGGATTCCCTGATTCCAGCCCCCTCTCCATCTGCGCGCGGACACCCTTCTCGACACTGGCGATGAATTGCCGCGGCACCGCGCCGCCGACCACCTTGTCGACGAATTCGAACCCGGTGCCTTCCGGCAGCGGGTCCACTTCGATGTCACACACCGCGAACTGGCCGTGCCCGCCGGACTGTTTCACATGCCGGCCGTGCCCGGTCGCCGACTCGGTGAACGTCTCGCGCAGCGGGATTCGCAGGTCTACGGTGTCCACGCCGACCCCGAAGCGGTGCGACAACGCCTCGAGCGCCACCCCGGCGTGCGCCTCACCCATGCACCACAACACGATCTGATGCGTCTCCGGGTTCTGTTCGATGCGCAACGCCGGGTCCTCGGCGGCCAGGCGCGCGATACCGCCGGCCAGTTTCTCCTCGTCGGATTTGGCGTGCGGGGCAATGGCGATGGGCAACAACGGTTCCGGCATCGTCCACGGCCGCAGCACCAGAGGATCGGCCTTGTCGGACAGGGTGTCACCGGTCTCGGCGCGCGTCAGCCGCCCGATCGCGCAGATGTCACCCGCTACCACCGACGGGGCGGGACGCTGCTGTTTACCGAGCGGGAAGGTCAGCGCTCCCACGCGCTCGTCCTCGTCGTGGTCATCATGGAAGGAGTTGGCCGCCGCGTCCCCGAAGAACGCCGAAAAATGGCCCGACACATGCACAGTGGTGTCGGGCCTGATGGTGCCGGAGAACACCCGGGCGAGGCTGACCCTCCCGACGTAGGGATCCTGCGTGGTCTTCACCACCTCCGCCAGCAAAGCACCGTCCGGATCGCAGGACAGGGGCTGATGGGACTTACCCACCGGGGTGAACACCTGGGGGAGGGGATGCTCGGACGGCGACGGGAATCCCCGGGTCGCGATGTCCAGCAGTTCGTCGAGGCCCACGCCGGTGGTGCTGCACACCGGGATCACCGGGTGGAAGGACCCGCGGGCCACGGCGTTCTCGAGGTCGGCGATCAGCACGGCCTCGTCGATCTGCTCACCGCCGAGGTAGCGCTCCATCAGCGACTCGTCTTCGGATTCCTCGATGATGGCCTCGATCAACGACGGGTCGTCGAGGAGGCCCACGAGACGGTCGGGTTCCGGGCGGTACAGCGGAGCCACCCTCTCGCCGAACGCTTCTCGAGCCTCGGCCAGGACGGCCGGGTAATCGGCTCTGCCATGGTCGAGCTTGGTGATGGCCACTGCCCGCGGCATGCCGACATCGCTGCATTCATGCCACAGCGCCTTGGTTGCGGCGTCGACTCCGTCATTCGCGGCGATGACGAACAGCGCGCAGTCCGCGGCGCGGAGCCCCGCCCGGAGCTCACCCACAAAATCGGCGTAGCCGGGTGTGTCGATCAGGTTCACCTTGATGCCGCGGTATTGCAGTGAGGCCAGCGCCAGACCGACCGAACGTTGCTGGGCTATCTCGGCGTCGTCGTAATCGCAGACCGTGCTGCCCTCGGGCACCGAACCGGCCCGCGTCAGCACCCCGGCCGCGACCAGGAGTGCTTCGATCAGAGTCGTCTTGCCCGCGCCGGACGCGCCGACGAGGACGATGTTGCGGATGGCCTCCGGTGCGGTGGCAGTGGGCGCTGCGTCGCGGGACGCGTTCGTCTTGTCAGCCATGACGGTCCTCCTGCCCCCCGATTGTGCTCGGATGGGGCCGCCGGCACGGCCGAATGGCGGAACCGGCTGAGATCAGGCGTTGATGACGATCGGGTCGCCCACGCTGACCGTGTCGAAGTACCAGGCGGCATTGTCGGGACTCAGATTGATGCAGCCGTGACTGACGTTGGCGTACCCCTGTGAGCCCACCGACCACGGTGCCGAGTGCACGTAGACACCGCCCCAGGTGACCCGCACGGCGTAGTTGACGTCGAGCAGGTAGCCCTCAGAGGAGTCCAGCGGGATACCGATGGTCCGGGAGTCCATCACCACGTCACGCTCCTTGGCCAGCGCGGTGAACGATCCGACGGGGGTGGGAAATCCCGACTTGCCCATCGAGGCGGGCATCTCCCTGGCCACCACACCGTCGATACTGACCACGAAGGTGTGCGCGGAGATGTCGGCCACCGCCAGCACCTCCGCCCCGGTGTTGAAGCTCAGCGGTGTGCCGGCGACGGACAACCGGATGGTCGAGTGCGCCGGCCAGAATCGCTGCGGGGTGACCCGCAGTGTGTCGGGGGTTGGCCAATCAAACTGAACCGCAGAGTCTTTCGGCTCGAGAATGGTCACCGAATCCTCGATGACGCGCCGGTTGACCGGTCCGCCGAAGGTGATGTCGACGGGATGCCCGACGCCCACGCGATCCCCTGCCGCGGGCACCACGTCGGTGACGGGGGTGGTGGGGACCGCCGCCGAGGCCGGCCCGGGCGAGCCCGTGGGCACCATCAGGACCGAGATAGCCAGAACGAGGATGAATCGAAGCGCATGCCGCACGGTGATCCTCCCTTCACTGCGGTGGACCACCGATGGTAGCGGCCCGTCACCCGGGACGTCGGTGTTTGCCGGCCGGCCGTTACATCCGGCATCGATCGGTCGGCACGGCCGTCAGCTCGGGGAATTTGGCCGTCTTGCCGTGTCCGGCGGGGAGGCTGCGGAGATTGCGCCAGACCCAGGGTACGAGCATGTTGCGGGTCCACTGGGCCTGCGCCCGCATCCGCGCCGCCGGGCCGGGTTGCTCCCCCGACCCCCGGGCAGTGGCCCAATCATGGTTGCTCCCAGGCAGTCCCAGGGCTTCAGCGGCGGCATCGGCGAACAGCTGGTGGCCGTAGGGCGAGGCGTGCATGCGGTCGATGCTCCACACCTGCGAGTCGAGCATGGACGGTGCGCTGAACAGATCTACGAGCCCGAAGCCGTGCTGGGCGGCCGAATTGGTGATGACGGCATTGATCTGCCGGAGCCTGGCGGCCAGCACCCGACCGACGGGCAGGATCCTGGCCACATCGGGGAAGGTGGTGGTGACGACGGTGGCGCCCGTCTCGGCGAGCCGGGTGTAGACGGTTTCGAGTTCGACGAGTGCGGTGTCGAACCAGCGGCCGGGCCGGACCATGTCGTTCATCCCCACGCAAAGCGTCACCAGATCCGGTGCCATGGCCAGCGCCGCGGGTAGCTGGTTGTCCAGGACATCGCGGGTGGTGCGCCCACGCACTGCGAGGTTCGCGTACTGCAGCCCCGGATAGAGCTCGGCCAGGTGTGCGGCGAGTCGATCGGCAAAGCCGCGCACACCGGTGTCGTCGTCACCGTCCCAGAGTCCTTCGGTCTGGCTGTCGCCGAGCGCCACATAGCGGGTGTACGCCATGGCGGGGACCTTACTGGTGCTCGGTGAACAGAACGTCACAACCAGTCGCGGCGTTTGAACGTCACATACAGCGCGAACCCGATGATCAAGATCAGAGCCGTACTGGCCACGAAGCCGCCGAACGTGTCGAACCCGGGATACGGGACGTTCTGCCCGTAGAAACCGGTGATGGCCGTCGGCACCGCGATGATGGCCGCCCACCCGGTGAGCTTCTTCATGACCATGTTCAGCCGCGCGTCCTGCAGCGAGAGATTGGTCTCGAAGACGGTGGTGATCATGTCGCGCAACGACTCCGTCCACTCCGACACCCGCAGTACGTGGTCGTAGAGGTCGACGTAGAGCGGGTCGAGTTCCGGAGCCTGGGTGCCGTCGGAGCGGTGATGCTGGATCGCGTTGATCACCTCACGCATCGGCAGGACCACCCGGCGCAGGTTCACCAGGTCCTTGCGCACGGCGAAGCTGCGGCGCTGGATGTTCGCGTCGCGCGACGGAGGATCGAACAGGGCGTCTTCGATGTCCTCGATACAGTCGTCGAGCACCTGCACCGCGTCGAAGTGTTCGTCGACCACCACGTCGAGCAGGCCATGGACCAGCGCGCCGACTCCGTACTGCTGGCCGCCGAGGTCGTCCCACCGCTGTAGCACCGCGGTGATGTCGTAGTGCGGCGCCAGCCGGACCGTCACCAGCGCCTGGGGCAACACGAACGCCGAGATGCGGTGCTTGGACAGCAGTGACCGCGGTTCCCCGTTGGGATCGGGTGCGGCCATCTCGACGGCGTACACCGTGAAGAAGGTGTGAGTGGGGTAGACGGTGGCCTTGACGCGCTCCGACGGTGCGACGGCGTCCTCGACCGCCCAGACGTTGAGACCGAGTTCCTGGGCGAGGTCAGCCAGTGCGCTGTGATCGGGGTCGTACATGTCGACCCACACCAGGGTTTCCGGCTCGGTGAGGTAGTCGGAGATGCGGTCGAAGTCGAAATCCTGCTGCAGGTGTCCCGAGCGCCATACCCGGCCCTGCACCACACATCCCGGCGGCGTCACCCGATCATGTTAGAGCTGCGACTCCATGGCATCGGCGATGGCGCGCGCGCCCGCGAACGGTTCGCCGCGAAGGCCGGTGACCACCCCGGCCTGGTCGGGCTGCGAGCGGTTCTGGCTCAGTTTGGCTTTGGCCTCGACGCGGAGCACGGTCACCTCGATACCGACGATGCCCCTCAGCTGGCCCTGGATATAGGGCTCCGGTGCGTCGGCCACCTGCCACGGTTGTGCGCGACCGGCTTCGTGGTTGTCGGTGAGCCGTTCCACGGCGTTGCGCAACCAGCCGGGATCGTCGTGCACGCGCACCGTGCCGGTGAGGTGGACCGCGCTGTAGTTCCAGGTGGGCACGACGCGGCCGTGCTCGGCTTTGGCGGCATACCACGACGGACTGATGTAGGCCTGGTGGCCCGCGCAGATCAGGAGGACGGGGTCACCGTCGCTGATTGCGCGCCATTGCGGATTGGCGCGTGCCATGTGCGCGACGACGGTATCGCCGTCCCACAGAATCGGCAGCAGGGTCGAGACCGGGAAACCGTCACCGGCCACCGTCACCAACTCGGCCGAACCCGCCGCGGCGACGTGGGCACGGATGGCCTCGTCGTCGTCGAGTCGATTCGCCGGTGGAATGTACATGCGCCTCAGGGTAGTCCCCAGGACACCCACCGCTGCAACTCGATTTCGATCACCGGTCCGTCCAGCGGAATATGTTGATACTGAACGTATTTGGCGCGCAAAAGGGTCAGTGCGGTGCGGTTCTCCACGATCTGGGCTGTTCCGTCGATCCGGATCCACCACAACTGTGTCCAGTCGTCGTCGTAGTGGTCGACGAGCATGCTGACGTGGGGGTTCTCCCGGATGTTCGCCAGGCGTTTGAGCCGTGTGGTGGACTTGGGCTTGCCGTCCACGGCGGTGAAGACAGTGTTGCCCTGCACTGCGAACACCACGGGCACCAGGTGCGGTACGCCGCCGGGGCCCACGGTCGCGAGTCTGGCCACCGGCGCGTCGATGAACTGCGCCGGCAGCGGGGGTTCGGCCATGGCTTCAGACTAGGTGCGTCATTATCGACGCATGCAGATCAGCGTCCTCGAGTACACCGGCGACCCGTTCACCATCGACTCCTACGTGGCGCAGCTGGCGCAGGTGCGTGACGAGGGCTTCGCCCGGCTGTGGAGCACCCAGCTGCCCTATGAGCGGGATCTGCTGACCGCGCTGGCGGTGGCGTTCCGTGAAGTCGGCACCATCGAAGTCGGCAGTGGCGTGCTACCCATCCACAATCAGCATCCGATGCAGCTGGCACAACGTGCCCTCACACTCAATCTCATTGCGGGCGGGCGTTTCACGCTGGGCATCGGGCTGACGCACGCATTCATCACCGAGGGAATGTGGGGTGTGTCGTGGGAGAGGCCGATCCGGCGGCTCAACGAGTATCTCGACGGCCTGCTGCCGCTGTTGGCGGGCCAGCCGGCTGATGTCAGGGGTGAACTCGTCACCACCAGGGGTTCTCTGCGTATCCCGGGCGCCCCGGCCCCGGATGTCTACGTCGCCGCCCTGGGGCCGCAGATGCTGCGCGTGGCCGGTCGGCGTACGGCGGGAACGGTGACGTGGATGACGGGAATCAAGACGCTCCAGAACCACATTGGGCCTGAAATACGAACCGCGGCAGAGGAAGCCGGCCGCGCGCCCGGTTCGGTGCGGGTGGTTGCCGCATTGCCGGTGAGCGTCACCGATGACGTTGCTGCGGCACGCCGGATGGCCGCCGAGGAGTACGCCCCTTATGGGCGGGTGCCGTCCTACCGGGCGATGTTGGACCGCGAAGGCTTCGCCGGTCCCGAGGACGCGGCTCTGATCGGCGACGAGTCGGTGGTGTCGGGTCGCTTGGACGAGTTGCGGGCCGCTGGTGTCGACGAGTTCGTGGGGGCGACGTTCGATCGCTCGGCCGAGGGCCGGGCGCGTACCCGTGCCCTGTTGCGCCGCTGGGCTGGGTGACTGCGCTCAGATGCCGGTGCACACCGACGGTGCGAACGGAACCGGAATCGGCACGCAGACTCCCACCCCGAAGCCCGGCGTCAGGTCCCCGTTCCACGCCGGTGGCGGAGGGGGCGGCGGCGGTGGAAGCGGTGCTGCCACACATGTGTTCGACGGCGGGTCGTAGACGGTTCCCCAACCGCATTCGGTTGCGTCAGCGACGCCGGGTGACATCAGTGTCACGAAGGCGAGCGGCGCCAACGAGGACACGCCGATGATCTCCAAACGGTGAACTGTGCCCGCCATGGCAGGCCTCCCTCGATCGATCCCCAACCCGGGTCCAGCCGAATTTTACGCCTGTCGCGTCACAGGTCAGACCGGAATCGGCCGGCCCAAGGCCGCGCTGCCCGAGGTCAACTGCGTCGCCACGGGATTGTCGGGGGGTGGGTCTAGAATCGAACACATGTTCGATGACTTGTTGGATCCGGCGACCTGCGGGGAGATCACCCGCGCGCAGATGGTCACCGCGATCCGGCAATACCACCGCCTGCAAGCCACCACGACCGCCCGGACCTGGGCGTTCATCGCGATGCTGCTGCGCGATCACGAAGACGAGGAAGCAGCCCGGCAGCAACAGCACTGGGCGCACGACGCCTGGGCCGCGGTATGCGATCAAGTCGGCCCGGCCTTGAGTCTGAGCCCGCGCCGGGCCTCGGGCCAGATGCGGCTGGCCGAAGCCCTGGCGGTGCGCCTGCCGCAGATGGCGTCACTGCTTGAGCACGGCATGATCTCCGCGCAGGTCGCCGCCACCATCGTCTACCGCACCGCACTCGTCGCCCCCGGCGCCCAAGCCGCCGTTGATGCCGAGATCGCCGAGCGTGCCGGTGGGTTCACCACCCTCTCGGAGACCGACTTGGAAACCGCCATCGATGCGGTGATCGAAGAACACGACCCCGATGCCGTGCGCCGGTATCGCCAGGCCGCCAAGAACTGCGATGTGGCGGTTGGCAAACGTGATGACGCCACCGGCACCAAATCGCTCTACGGGCGGGTCTCCGACATCGACGCCGACCTGTCGGTGCGGATCTTGAACGCCTACGCCGACACCGTCTGCAAGGACGACCCCCGTTCCCGGGGCGAATTGCGCGCCGCGGCCTACGGGGCGATGTTCCGCCGCCAGGACCGCCTGGTGTGCCAGTGCGGCAACCCCGAGTGTGCTGCGACCACCATCCCCTCGAGAGTCGAGTCGGTGATCGTGCATGTGCTGGCCGAACAAGCCACCCTGGAGGCCGCCCTCGCCGACGTCGCGGCCGCCCGGAGCTTTCAGCCCGATGACAGCCCAGCCCCGACGGTGGATCTGGAGGCGCCGACCTCAGGTGAGCAGGGCTGGGCGGATTGGAACTGCACTGCACCTGACCTCGGGGCAGAACCACCCGCCCTCGACGACTTCACCCCCGAACCAGGCGCGGACACCTCGGGACACGCTCGACCGCTTGATGATTCGAATGAGTCGACATCGCCCGACGACGATGACGAGGACGAGGAAGGCCCGCCGTGTGCCACCCGCACCACGCCGGAGCCATCGCCCGGGCCCTGTGATTCGAGCGACGCCGCGGCGCTCGAGACCGGCACCGACCCGGAATGCTGTGCACCGCAGCCGGATTCGGCCGAGGCCACCCCACCCGCCGCGAGCGCCGCACCGGTGCGGCCGGCGGTCACCCTCACCGGTGCCGTCATCCCCACCGGGCTGCTGGCCGAATTGATCCGCACCGGGGCGACAGTCAAGGCCTTACCGATCCCCACCGAACAACCCAGGACGGGATACGCATTCACCGGAACACTGCGCGAATTCGTGCAATGCCGTGACATGCGCTGCCGGTTCCCGGGCTGCAACCGCCGCGCCGAATACGCCGACATCGACCACACCATCCCCGACAGCGACGGCGGCCCCACCCACGCTTCCAACGGCAAAGTACTGTGCCGCGAGCATCACCTCGCCAAGACGTTCCGCACCGGGCCCGAGGGATGGACTGACGAACAACTGCCCACCGGCGAAGTCATCTGGCGAGCACCCACGGGACACGAGTACCTCACCGAACCCGGCACCCGGCTGGTGTTTTCCGACTGGGACCCCACCACCGCCAAACTCCCACCACCGGCCAAACGCACGAAACGACGCAAGACCGACCCGGGCCCCACCATGCCTATACGCAAACGCACCCGAGAACAAGACCGCCAACAACGCATCGACGCCGAACGCGAATACAACGCCACCCAACGCGCCCTCGAAGATGGTGGACGGAGTAGACCCCCGCCCAAGGGCTGGGCGGGTCAGGGCTGACCCGCACCTGCTTCACGCGCGGCCTTCACCAAAGCCACACTGGCAGCGCGCATCTCGGCGACGGCATTCAGTCGCTCCGGATAGCCCACGCGGGTGTAAGCGATGCCGCGCGGGGTGGTGACCTTCAGGTCCAGGCCGTAGCGGTCGGCGCCGGTGCAGGTGGCTGCGGTGGCGTCGGGGAAGCCGCCGAGGTGCTGGGCCATCAGGGCCAGGGAGCCGGCATGGTCGGCGTTCAAGTGCGCAATCGCATTGGCCGCCTGTAGCGTCACCGGATCCGGCTCTGCCGCAGAGTAATCGGCACCGCCGGCCGAATCCATTCGGCCGTAACCGCCGACCCAGCGGACCCGGTGTACGCGCAGGACCCACAGCGCGAAGTCGCTGTAGTCGATGTAGTACTTGGCGGCGGGCACGGCAGCGATGTGAGCGGCGCGAGCGGCCTCCAGTTCAGCGCCGACGGGATGCTGCACCACCCCGGCGAGGGTGATGCGGGCATTGGCCAGTGGATCGGTATCGGTGGCCGGCGCCACGACGGCGATGCTGGCGCGTTGATCGCCGGCCAGGTTACGACCGTGCTCGGCCATGTGCGAGACGCACAGCACCGGCGCTCCGTCGAGCAAGCCATAGGTCACCAGGGACGCCCACGGGTCACCGTCGGTGGTGAGAGTGGCCAGGGTCCCGGTGTTGGTGGAGGCCGCGATGGTGCGGGCCTCCTCGGCAGCTGACGGCCGAACCGGATTGACGGGCTGGGTCAGCGGCGGCGGGATGGACGGCGCGTCGCCGGGGTCGCCATGGTCACGGTTTGCCACATGTCTCCTCGTAGGTTCAGATGGCGAAGTCGAATGTCAGACGGTACGCCGCAGCCAGGACAGCACCGGGGGCGCCACTGTCTCGACAGCCGATTCGGCGATGATCCAATGCGGGAGCATCGGGTGCACCTGGTGTGCGGCGCCGTACCGCGCTGCGATCCGGCGCGAGATCCATTGCGCGACATTCCGGTCCTCGCCGGCGCTGACACACAGAACCGGGCACGTCACCGCCGAGGACTTCACTCTGGTGGACGAGGCGCCCAGGGACATCTCACGGAACACCCGACCGGAGTCGCGTACCAGGCGCGGCAGCAGGACGTCCTGCTCGGCACGCGCCAGCGTGCTCAGCGGCACCTTCCGGATGGTCGACTCCGACGGCAGGAACGGCCGGCCGCGCAGAATGTCCGGAAGCAGCGGCACCAGATGTCGCAGCACTCTGGCCTGCGGCACGAGGATCCCCGGCGGAATCGAGGCGAGCAGAACAAGTGCGGCGGGATCACGGGCCGCGGCGACCTTCTGGCCGAGCAGGCCACCCAGGCTGTGTCCGATCACGATCGCCGGTTCCCCGAGGGCGTCGTAGGCGGACAGGGCCACCGCGTAACAGTCGTCGATGCCGGTGCGGGTGAGCACCGCATCGTCGGAGGGGTCGCGGCCGGGCAGGGCGGGGGCGTGGCAGTCGTAGCCGGCGGCGGTGAAGTAGTCGATCCACGGGCCGAACAGCGACGGGCGGCCGAAGAAGCTGTGCAGAAGCAGGATCTTCCGGGGATTGGCGCCCATGGCGCCAGTATGCCTGCGATCGGTCGGCGGTTAGCCGGAATCGATGAGCGCCTGGTGGGCGGCGTTGTACCCCGGGATGAAGGTAATGCCCGGCCCACCATGGCATCCCGCGCCACCCAGATACAGCCCCTCGACAGGCAGAGGCTGGTCGACGTAGCCGCGCGGCCCGGGGCGGTTCACCCCGATCTGATCGGAGTGCAGCAGCCCATGGCAATAGTCCCCGCCGGGCGCGCCGAACATGGTGCCCATGTGTCTCGGGGTGAAGGTGGTGTGCCGGATGATCGACCGTTCGAAGTTGGGCGCCAACCGGGTGATCTTGTCGATGACCCGCTGGCCCATCGCCGCTTTCAGTTCGCCGTAACCGGCTTCGTGCTCCTCGACGGGGAACCACAGCGCGAATGCCGACGCCGCATGCTTGCCCTCGGGCGCCAGTTCCGGATCATGCACCGACGGAATCTGCAGCGCGATGGCCGGATCACGGGGAACGTGGCCGCGGCGGCTGGCTTCCCACTGCTCCTGCAGCTCCTCGGGAGTGCTGAACAAGCCGATGGCGGACTGCATCGCGGGATCGTTGAGTACCTCGTAGGGTGCGGCGAATTCGGGGATGCCGTCGAGGGCGAAGTGCATCTGCAGATAACTGCCGCGGTGGTCGATGCGGGCGTAGCGGTCGCGCACCTCGACCGGCATCGTGCCGCCATCGACAAGAGAAACAGTCACATCGGGAGCCAGGCTGGAGATGACGATCGGAGCCGTCAGCACCGACCCGTCCTGCAAGCGCACGCCGCTGACGCGGCCGTCGGTCACGAGGATCTCGTCGACCCGGCTGCGCAACCGCACCTGCCCGCCGTGTGACTCCACGCGCTCGCGTAGGTGCACCGTGAGCGCGCCGATGCCGCCTTTGAGTTTCTTCATCAGCACGGCGCCGGCGTCGGGTACCGCCAGTCCGTAGGCCAGCGCCGCGGCGCTGCCGGGTGTCTGCGGTCCGCGGTAGGTGGTGTTGACGGCGAGGAAGGCGAGCATTCCGCGTAGCGCGCCGTGCTTCTCCCGGTCGGGGAGGTAACGGTCCAGTACGTCGGACACCGAGGCGAACAGCATGTCGTTGATCGCGGCGCGCTCGAAATCGTTGGTGGCGCACGCGAACATCTGGTCGAACGTCTTCGGTGGCCGGCCGGCATCGAACCGGCCGAGGGCCCGGGTGGGCGCCAGGCTCCACGCCATCAGGCCGGCCATGCCGTTGACGGCCTCGGCGCCGTGCACGTCGTTGAGATGCGTCATCAGCTGCATGGGGTCGGTGTAGTAGACGACGGGTGCATCGCCGACGCCGCGCAGCGACACGGACATCACGTCGACGTCGATGGTGGGCAAGGTGTCCAGGCCCAGCTCTGCGCTCACTTCCAGTGAGGTGGGGAACTGCAGCGAGCCGGCGATCTCGAACCGATAGCCAGCCCCGTTGTCCCGGAAGAGTTCGACCGTCGAGGCCATGCCACCGGCGTAGAGCTTGAAGTCCAGGCAGACCGTGCGCAGGCCCGCTGCCGCCGCGATGGCCGCGGAGGTGAGCCCGTTGTGCCCGGCGCCGACCACAATCACGTCAAAATCGGGCATGACCGGGCTCCCTCACGTCAAAGTTTTGTCAATTATGACGAAACCAGGTCGTGCACGATGCCGGATTCGAGGGATGACAACGCGGTCTGACACAGCCGGGACAGTTCGTCGAGCGATCTGTCCTCGCCGACCATCCAGACCTCCATGGCACCGAACACCGCTGCGGCGATGCACCGGGCCGCGACGGTCAGATGCAGACGCCGGTCTCCGGAGCCGTTGCCCCGGTGAGTGCGGCGCAGATGCGCTTCGACAGCGATCGCGAAGTCCGCTTCCACCTGGCGGATGTTGCGCACGATCCGCTCGCTGTCCAGTTCGCCGGCGCGCAGCCGGGCGATCTTGGTGACGGCCTCGGCGTCGTAGGGGAAGGCCGCGATGGCGGTGTTGACTGCCACCAGGACGGGTTCGTCAGCGGGCCGGGAGGCCAGCGCGGCGCGAAACCACTGCAGGCCGGCGTCGAAGTCGGCGAACAGCAAATCGTGTTTGGAGGTGAAGTGCCGGTAGAAGGTCCGCAGCGAAACGCCGGCATCGGCGGCGATCTGATCGGCCGACGTCGCCTCCACGCCCTGGGCGAGGAACCTGACGAGCGCGGCCTGGCGCAGCGCTTCGCGGGTGCGTTCGCTGCGGGCTGTTTGTGCAGGTCGGACCATCGCCGCCACGCTACCGGAGCTGACCGAGGCCCCCGCGGGATGGCATATTTGCCGAAACGGTCAGTTTTTACGGTTCGCCTAACCACCCCTTTATCAGCTAGCGTCCACTATCGCTAGCTGGGTGTCCCCTGTAGGGTCAGCCGGCAGGGGAGCGTCATGTGTGACAACGAAGACGACTGGTACAGGATCGCCGTCGCGCCACGGTGCGTCGGCAATGGAGTCGCGACGGCATCTGCGTCGTAAGCACAGATTGGCTGGAAATCAACTGATGAAATTCTTCTCGAAGCTGCGTGGGAATTGGGCGCGTCGGCTCGGTGTCGCGGCGGTGGCGTCCGCGGCTCTGCCCGGACTGCTCGGCGTGACCGGGATGACCGCGACGGCAGGGGCGTTCTCGCGCCCGGGCCTGCCGGTGGAATACCTGATGGTGCCGTCGCCCTCGATGGGCAAGGACATCAAGGTCCAGTTCCAGAGCGGCGGCCCGAACTCGCCGGCGGTCTACCTCCTCGACGGCCTGCGTGCCCAGGAGGACTTCAACGGCTGGGACATCAACACCCAGGCCTTCGAGTGGTACCTCGACTCGGGTCTGTCGATCGTCATGCCGGTCGGTGGACAGTCGAGCTTCTACACCGACTGGTACGCCCCGGCCCGCAACAAGGGCCCGACCCAGACCTACAAGTGGGAGACCTTCCTGACCTCGGAGCTGCCGAACTGGCTGGCCGCCAATCGTCAGGTGCGTTCCACCAACAACGCCGCGGTCGGGCTGTCCATGGCCGGCTCGGCGTCGCTGATCCTGTCGGTGTACCACCCGAACCAGTTCACCTACGCCAGCTCCATGTCCGGCTTCCTGAACCCCTCCGAGGGCTGGTGGCCGTTCCTGATCAACATCTCGATGGGTGACGCCGGCGGCTTCAAGGCCGACGACATGTGGGGCAAGACCGAAGACCCGAACAGCGGCTGGAAGCGCAACGACCCGATGGTGCAGATCCCGCAGATCGTCGCCAATGGCACCCGCATCTGGATCTACTGCGGTAACGGCCAGCCCAACGAGCTCGGCGGCGGCGACCTGCCGGCCACGTTCCTGGAGGGCCTGACCATCCGCACCAACATCACCTTCCGCGACAACTACATCGCGGCGGGCGGTAGCAACGGTGTCTTCAACTTCCCGAACAACGGCACCCACAACTGGAACTACTGGGGCCGGGAGCTGCAGGCAATGAAGCCGGACCTGCAGGCGCATCTGATCGGCTGACCCGAATCACGAGAAGATCCCCCAACTGTCACAGTTGGGGGATTTTCTCGTTGTGGGCCGTGTTCTCCGGTTACGTTCACCCCGGCGCCGTGCGGCGTAAACCGGCGCGTCACGTGGTAGTCGAATGACCATCGGAAGGTTCGGCCATGACATCTGTCTTCACGTCCAAGCGCCTCCTCGGCGCTGTCTCGGCCAGTGCTCTGGTCCTCGCGATGGCTGCCTGCGCACCGCCGGAGAAGGAGAGCTCCGGCGAGCAGACCGACGGCGGCGTCAATGCCGCGGAAGCCACCTCCGCGGAGGACTTCGGTGGGCTCGAAGGTCTGGTGGAAGCCGCCAAGGCCGAAGGTGAGCTCAATGTGATCGCGTTGCCGCCGGACTGGGCGAACTACGGCGCCGTCATCGACGCGTTTAGCCAGAAGTACGGCATCAAGGTGAACTCGGCTCAGCCCGACGCCTCCAGCCAGGACGAGATCAACGCCGCGAACCAGCAGAAGGGCCGCAGCACCGCGCCTGACGTGTTCGACCTCGGGCAGTCGGTGGCGCTGGCCAACACCGCGATGTTCGCCCCGTACAAGGTCGAGACCTTCGGCGAGATCGGCGACGAACTTAAAGACGCCGACGGCCTGTGGGTCAACGACTACGGCGGCTACATGTCGATCGGGTTCGACTCGGCGAAGGTGCCGCCGGTCACCAGCGTCAACGATCTGCTCAAGCCCGAGTACCAGGGCAAGGTCGCGCTCAACGGAGACCCGACTCAGGCCGGCGCGGCGTTCTCCGGTGTCGTCATGGTGGCGGTGTCCCAGGGCGGATCGGCCGACGACATCGCCCCCGGCGTGGAGTTCTTCCGCAAGCTCAAGGAGGCGGGCAACTTCCTGCCCGTCGATCCGACACCGGCCACCATCGAATCGGGTCAGACCCCGGTGGTGATCGACTGGAACTACCTCAACGAAGCCGAGACCAAGAAGCTGCCGAGCTGGCAGACGCTGGTGCCGCAGGACGCCGCCGTGGCCGGCTACTACTACCAGGCCATCAACAAGGACGCTCCGCATCCCGCCGCCGCCCGGTTGTGGCAGGAGTTCCTCTACAGCGACGAGGGCCAGAAGCTCTACGCCGAGGGCGGGGTGCGACCGGTGCGGGCCGATGCGTTGATCAAGAGCGGGGTGCAGCTTCCCGAGATCGAGGGGCCGACGACGATCCTGACCAAGGAGCAGACGGACGCGGCGTCGAAGTACCTGGCGGAGAACTGGGCCGCGGCCGTTGGCTGACACCACCGTGCTGGTCCGCCGGCTGCGGGACGGGCTGCCGCTGCTGCCGTTCTTCGCCTTCGTCGCGATCTTCCTGATCGTCCCGACCGTGACGGTGATCGTGAACGCCTTCGTGGGGGACGAAGGCTTCACCTTCGACCTGGTGGCCGCGTTGTTCTCGGACACCGCCCTGGCCGCACTGTGGCGCAGCCTGTTGCTGTCCGGCAGTACGGCGATCATCGGTGCGGTGCTGGGGGCGGTGCTGGCGTGGCTGATCCTGGCCCGCCCGGCGACGTCGGCGTTCCGGCGGGCGGCGCTGTCGTTGTGCAGCGTGTTGGCTCAGTTCGGCGGTGTGGCACTGGCATTCGCGTTCCTGGCGACGATCGGGCTCAACGGTGTGCTGACCGTCTGGGTGGTCGCCCTGTCCGGGTTCAACCTCGCCGGCGGCGGCTGGTTGTACGGCCTGTCCGGGCTGGTGCTGGTGTACACCTACTTCCAGATCCCGCTGATGGTCATCGTGTTCCTTCCCGCACTCGAGGGGTTGCGAGAACAGTGGCGCGAAGCGGCGGTCAGCCTGGGAGCCACCACCTGGCAGTACTGGCGGGAAGTCGCGCTCCCGTTGTTGACACCGGCCTTTCTCGGTGGGGTACTGCTGTTGTTCGCCAACGCTTTTGCGGCCTACGCCACGGCCGCGGCGCTGGTCAGCCAGGGCAGTCCCATCCTGCCGCTGCTGATCCGGGCGGCGCTGACCAGTGAGGTGGTGTTGGGACAGTCCGGATTCGCCTACGCGCTGGCACTGGAGATGATCATCGTGGTCGCCGTGGTGATGGTGGCGTACAACCTGCTGGTGCGACGCACGAGCCGGTGGCTTCGGTGAGTCAAAGAATGGCGAGTCAAAGAATGGCGAGTCAAAGAATGGCGAGTCAAAGAATGGCGGCGAACCGGGTGGTCCGTGGCGTCCTGTGGGTGCTGTTCGGTCTGTTCTTCCTGTTCCCGCTGTACGCCATGGCGGACTTCTCGACGCGAAATCTGTTGCAGGGCGGTCGGACACTGCAGGCGTGGGTGAACCTGATCGAAGACGACGCATTGTTCTCGTCGATCGTCACGTCGCTGTTGCTGTCGGTGCTGACCGTCGCGGTGATGTTGCTGCTGTTGTTGCCGACGATGATCTGGGTGCGGCTGCGGGCGCCCTGGGCCACCGGATTGGTGGAGTTCTTGTGCCTGCTGCCGTTGACCATTCCCGCACTGGTCATCGTGGTGGGACTGCGCAACGTGTACCTCTGGGTGACGTATTTCCTCGGTGAGTCGGCGCTGACGCTGACGTTCGTGTACGTCATCATCGTGCTGCCGTTCGCCTACCGCGCGCTTGACGCCGCACTGTCTTCCATTGACCTGCGGACGCTTTCGGAGGCGGCACGCTCATTGGGGGCCGGCTGGTTCACCACCATCTCCCACGTCATCGTGCCCAATGTCTGGTCTGGTGTGCTGTCGGCGTCGTTCATCTCGATCGCGGTGGTGCTCGGCGAGTACACCATCGCCTCACTGACCGGATACAACACGCTGCAGGTGCAGATCGTGGCGATCGGCAAGAGCGACGGACCCACATCGGTGGCGGCGTCGCTGGCGGTACTGCTGTTCGGATTTGTTCTGCTGCTCGGTCTTTCGCTGGTCCGCCGCCGGGGTAGGCGCGGTGCGACCGTGGAAGAGGCCGCTGCCCCGCTAGGAGGGACATGACCCAAAGTATGGGCCTTGCCGTCGATCTCAACGACCTGACCCGTGCGTACGGCCCGGTGAAGGCGCTGGACGGGCTGAGCCTGCATCTGGAGCCGGGCGAGATGGTGGCGCTGCTGGGGCCGTCGGGGTGCGGCAAGACCACCGCGCTGCGCATCCTGGCCGGTCTCGACGATCCCACCACGGGCACCGTGGCCGTCGGTGGGCGAGACATCACCAAGGTGCCGGCCAACAAACGCGATATGGGCATGGTGTTCCAGGCCTACAGCCTGTTCCCGCACCTGACCGTCGTCGACAACATCGCCTTCGGACTCAAGCTGCGCGGAAAGCCGAAGCAGCACAGGGTTTCCCGGGCGATGGAAATGCTGGAGCTGGTGGGGCTGGGCGAACACGCGCACAAATTCGCCACCCAGCTCTCCGGCGGGCAGCAGCAGCGGGTGGCGCTGGCGCGGGCGCTTGCGATCGAGCCCAGCGTGCTGCTGCTCGACGAGCCGCTGTCGGCGTTGGACGCCAAGGTCCGGGTACAGCTGCGCGACGAGATCCGCCGCGTTCAGCTCGAGGTGGGCACCACGACGCTGTTCGTCACCCACGATCAGGAAGAGGCTCTGGCCGTCGCCGACCGGGTGGGGGTGATGAGCCGCGGCAAGCTGGAGCAGATCGCCGCGCCGGCCGAGCTCTACACCAACCCGGCCACGCCGTTCGTCGCCGAATTCGTCGGGCTCAACAACAAGGTGAGCGCCGAGGTGAGCCGCGGGACCGCGACCGTGCTGGGCACATCCATGCCGGCGTTGGCCGGGTCCATCGACGCCGGTGCCGGCGTGGCGATGGTGCGTCCGGAATCGGTGACCGTGCAACCGGATCCCGACGGCACCGCGGCCGTCGCCGCGGTGGCCTTCCTCGGCCCGGTGTCGCGGGTCAGCACCACACTGGCCGACGGCACGCTCGTCATCGCGCAGATGCCCAGCGCGCAGGCGCAGCAGTTCAGTCCGGGCGACAAGGTCATGGTGGGGGTGGCTGCAGCCCCGGTCCTGGTGGTGAGGGGTTGAGGCCCGAGTACTCGTAGAACTCGTGGATGTGGCGGGTGATCACCGCGGTGGCCTGGTCGGGGTCCGAGCGGGCGATGGCGTCGACGATGGCGTGGTGCTCACCGCGCAACTTGTTGATCAGGTTGGGCCAATCCGCGATGCGTGGGATGGCTGCGACCACGTAGGTCTCGATCGAACCGCGCAGGGACGTCATCATCTGCGCCACCACCGCGTTGCCGGACAGGGCCGCGATCGCCACATGCAGTTCGGCGTCCAGGCGCAGGAACTCACGGACGTCGATCTCGGGCGCGTCCATCAGCTTCAGCAGCCGCAGCACCTCATCGAGTGGGGCGTCACCCGCGGCGGCGCGGGACACTGCCCACGACTCGAGTAACACCCGCGTCTCCACCACCTGGGCGACGGGAAACGCACGGGTGGCCACGTGCAGCCGCAACGCCGCGTCCAGCGGCGCGGCAGGTTCAGCGATCAAGATGGCGCCGGCTTCCTGCCCTGAGCCCACCGAGCGGCGCACCACACCCATGGCCGCCAACACCTGCAGTGCCTCGCGCACCGATCCGCGCGAGACGTTGAGCTGCTCGGCCAGCCCCCGCTCGCCGGGCAACCGCATCCCGACCTGCAGGTCCCCGGCCTCGAGCTGCTGCTCGATGTAGCGCAGGACGATCTCGGTGGCACGCACGTGGGAACTGTACCGGCGGCTGGTCCCGATTGAGGGTGGCCGGGTTCGGGTAATGGGAGAGACGATGGGACTCGTGGGAGGAAACTCGTGAATCTGGCATTCGACGAGTGGCTGCCGAGACAACGCTGGTACGCCGGTCGTAACCGTGAGCTGGTCTCGGCGCAGCCCGCGGCGGTGACCGCGCTGCGCGACGACCTGGACCTGGTGCTGGTGGACGCGCGGTACGCCGACGGCCCCGCGGAGCGGTACCAGGTGCTGGTCGCCTGGGATGCCGACGGGGTGCCGGAGAATGCACGGATCGGCGTCGACGGGGCCCGGACGGGCTACGACGCGCTGTACCACCCGGCGTCGGCGGCCTTTCTGCTGGCACTGATCGATGGCTCCGCGCGCCGCGATGACGTGGGCTTCGAGCGGGAACCCGATGTGGTGCTGCCCGTGGAGGCGCTGCCGCGGGTGTCGTCGGCCGAACAGAGCAATACCAGCGTCATCTTCGGCAAGCAGGCGATGTTCAAGGCGTTTCGCCGGGTCAGCCCCGGTATCAACCCGGATATCGAGATCAACCGGGTGCTGGGCCGCGCCGGGAACACCAACGTCGCCAAACTGCTCGGCGCCTACGAGACGGTGTGGGACGGCCAGCCCTGCCCGCTGGGTATGGTGACCGATTTCGCGGCCAATTCCACCGAGGGGTGGGATATGGCCACCGCCAGCTCGCGTGCGCTCTACAGTGGTGAGCCCGGCGGTGACCTGGCGGCCGAGACCTACCGCCTCGGTGAGGCCGTCGCCTCCGTGCATCGTGCGCTGGCTGACGAACTGGGTTCTGCCACAGCGGAATTCCCGGTCGAGACGGCCCTGGCCCGGCTGGAGTCCGCCGCCGCGCAGGTGCCCGACCTGGGGAACTATGTCGCGGCCATCCAGAGTCGGTTCCGGGCGTTGGCCGGGGTGCCGATGACCGTGCAGCGCATGCACGGCGATCTTCATCTCGGGCAGGTGCTGCGCACACCGGAGACCTGGCTGCTGATCGACTTCGAGGGTGAACCCGGTGCGCCCCTGGAGGAGCGCCGCAAACCGGATTCACCGATCCGCGATGTGGCGGGCATGTTGCGCTCCTACGAGTACGCCGCCTACCAGCCGCTGGTCGGCAATGAGGTGGGGGTGAACGCGGTGGCACAGGCGACGGCCTGGGTGGACGACAACCGCACGGCGTTCTGCGACGGCTATGCCGCCGTCGCGGGTACCGACCCCCGCGAACACGATGCCCTGCTGGCGGCATACGAGTTGGACAAAGCCGTGTACGAAGCGGCGTATGAGTCGCGCTATCGTCCCGCGTGGCTGCCGATCCCGATGCGCTCGATCGCCCGACTGGTGACCTGATGCATGCCCGGCCGGGGCTAAAGGCACCGCCCGATCCGGTCCAGGATCTCGTCGAGCAGCGTCGGTGTCGTCGCGAAGTTCAGCCGCGCGTAGGACGAGGTGTCTACGTCGGTGTGCTGGCTGAAATCGGCGCCGGGGCTCAACTGCACGCCGCCGGCGAGGATTCGAGCGGCGGGATCGGCGGCCAGCGAAGTGCCCCTGAAGTCCAGCCAGCCCAGGTAGGTCGCCTCCGGCGCGCGGTAGGTCAGTCCGGGTTGGGCCGCGGCCCACTCGGACACCCGGGTGCGGTTGCGGTGTAACAGATCTGCCAGTTCCTTCTGCCACGGGTCGCTGTCGCGCCACGCGGCGACGGTGGCCACCCGGCTCAGCACACTCGGGGTGCCGAAGAAGTCCAGCGGCGCCCGATCCAGCGCGTGCGCGGTGGGTAGGTGTCCGATGTGCGCGACGGCGCAGCGGGTTCCGGCCAGGTTGAACGCCTTGGTGGCCGAGGTGGCCGTGATGGTGAGCGCGGCTACGTCAGGCCCCAGCGAGGCGAACGGAACGTGGGTGTGCGGCGCATAGGTGAGGTCGGAGTGGATCTCGTCGGCGAACACCGGAATCCCGTGCTCGATGGCGAGTTCGGACAGTGCGCGCAGTTCCTGACGATCGAGCACCCGCCCGGTGGGATTGTGCGGGTTGACCACGACGAGGAGCCGGGGCGTGTGCTGCACCAGAGCAGCACGATGCTGCTCGAGATCAAGTTGCCCGGTGTCGTGGAAACGCAGTGGGACGATGGTCCGGCCGGCGCGCTGGATCGCCGCCAGGAACGGCGGGTAGGTCGGGACATGCAGTGCCACAGCCTCACCCGGGTGGGTGGTGTGTTCGATCACCACCTGCAGGATCTGGATCAGATCGCTGAACACCCGGGTGCGGTCGGGTTCCGGGGACCAGCCGTAGCGGGTGGTCATCCGGTCCGTGAACGCGGTGATCACCGGGTCGCCCTCCGGCCAGTACGGATATCCGAGGTCCTGGAGGTCGACGGTACGGCGCAGTGCCGCCGAAACGGCCGGCGGCACACCGAGATCCATGTCCGCGACCCAGGCGGGCAGCACCGTCGCCGGTACCGCTGTCCACTTGGCGCCGTGCCCGTCGCGCAGTCGTTCGGGATTGTCCGGCGGTCTGGACATCAGGAGGTCACGCAGCGTCTCCATCTGGCCGTGGTGTTGGGCGAGCTCTTCGAAGACGTGCTGCAGTGCGGCGCCCTGGGTGAGTTCTCTTGTCGGGCCCAGGAACTCCGACGGTGGCTGCTGCGACAGTGCCTCGGTGGGCTGAGCTGAGTCGACGTCGGCGTGCATGCGGACGCGGGTCTGAATGCACCGGCCCAGCAGTTCGTCCACGGGTCCGCTGGCGGTGAACTCGGACTCACGGTCGCGGTCCACCGGCCTGCCGCGCACGAAGCCCCCCACCCAGGTGTCGACCACAGCCAGGCAGTGGTGCAGCAGCGCGTAGGGCGTGTTGGCGCCGGGATAGGCGTGCGCATTGGCCCGCTCGTCGCCCAGCTGCTCCACGATCGAGACCATGCCATCCAGGGCGCGGTCGGTGAAATAGAGATAGTCGTCGCGCGTCAGCACCGCAGCGTCCCTTCAGTAGTAACCGGTTGAACCGGTGACGAAGTTTGCCTCATCGGGCGTCACCGGTCAAGATGGTGATGTGGACTTCGTATTCGTGAGCGGCAACCTCGGCCTCGACCTGGCCGGCACCAGGAAATGGCGCCGTACCGAGCCCGAGGAACTGCTGCCCGACGCGAACGCCCTGGCCCGCTGGTTCGCCGAGACCGGCGAGATGCCGGCGGGTATCCAGGTGGACTCCGAGGTGTTCGACGCGGCGCTGGTTCTGCGCGAAGCCATCTACCGGCTGGCGGCCGCTCGGATCTCGGGTGCCGCGTTTGATGCTGATGACCTGGTATGCGTCAACCGTTGGGCAGTGCAACCGGGGTTCGGCGTCGAGCTCACCGCCGAGGGCGTGACCAGGACCGGGGGAGCCCGGGCGGCCTTGGCGGAGGTGGCGCGCTCGGCTGCCGTCGTTCTCGCTGATGCCGCTGCGCCCATGAAGGAATGCGGCCGTCCCACCTGTACCCGCATCTACCTGGACCGGTCGCGAGGGATGCGGCGCACCTGGTGCGGTATGGACGAGTGCGGCAACCGAGTCAAGGCGGCGGCCTACCGCGCCCGTAAGCGCGAGCAGGCCTGAAGCTTTACACCAATGAAACGTCACCTGCTTGACAGGTGACGTTCTACCTCCCGATGATCTTCCCGTCACCTGTTGAAGTGGTGACGTCACTGGAATGGAAGGTCGCCCCCATGGATCCCACCCTGCCTACGGCGGTCCACGCCGAACGGCTCACCACCGCAGCGGTGTCCGCTCGTCTGGAACGTCTGCCGTGGACGCGTCATCAGCGCAGCCTGTTCCTGGTCATCGCAACCGCGTGGCTGTTCGACTCGATCGACCTCGGGGCGCTGACATTCCTGCTCGCCCCCATCAGCCGCGAGTTCGGGCTCAGCGCAACACAAGCGGGCCTGGTGGGCAGCGCCACCTTCGCGGGCATGTTCATCGGCGCGGTGGGGGCCGGGGTGCTGGCGGACCGGTTCGGCCGGCTGGCGGTGTTCAAATACAGCATCATCGTGTGGGGCACCGCGAGCCTGCTGCTGGCATGCTCGTGGGATTTCGGCAGCCTGGCGTCGTTCCGGTTTCTGCTCGGTATCGGCATGGGTGCTGAATTCCCTGTCGCCGCAGCACTTCTCTCCGAATTCGTGCCATCGGCCAAACGGGGCCGCTACGTCGCGCTGATGGAGGGCACCTGGCCGCTGGGTTTCATCCTGGCCGGAGTGTTGTCGTTCATCCTGCTCACCACCACGCTCGGCTGGCGCGGCTTCTTCGTCATGCAGGCGGTGCTGGCCGTCGTGGCGCTGATGGTGCGGCGCAATCTGCCCGAGTCGCCGCGGTGGCTGGTCTCCCGGGGACGCTACGAGCAGGCAGCGCAGGTGCTCGACGGACTCGAGCGGCGCACCGAGGCGGCGTACGGCAAGCCGCTGCCGGCGCCGGGCCCGGTGGCCGTCGGTGAGGACGGCGGAAAGGGCGGTCTGCGTGCACTTTTCAGCACGCGGTATCGCCGTCGCACGCTGGCCAGCTGGGCCATGTGGTTCTGTCTGCTGGGCGGCTACTACGGACTGACGACGTGGTTGGGCAAGCTGCTCGCCGACTCCGGCTTCGACATGGTGAAGTCCGTCGGCTACATCGTGCTGATGGCGCTGTGGGGCATCCCCGGCTTCCTCACCGCCGCGTATCTGATCGAGGTTGTGGGTCGCAAGATGTGCTTGGTGGGCTTCACCCTGTGCTCGGCCGTCGCGGCCTTCGCCTACGGCAACGCAGCCGGGGTCGCCGAGCTGATCATCGCCGGGTCGTTCCTGCAGTTCTTCTTCTTCGGCATGTTCTCGTCGATCTTCGCCTACACCCCGGAGCTGTTTCCCACCCGCGCGCGTGCCATCGGTATGGGCAGCTCCACCGCCGCGGGCCGCCTCGGGTCCATCTTCGGCCCCCTGGTGGTTCCGATGGTGATTGCCTCGAGCGGACCCACCGTCGTGTTCACCTGCAGCGCAGTGCTGTTCGTCATCGGATCGCTGATTGCCATTGTCGCGCTGCCGGAGACGAGGCAGACGGTGCTGGAGGAGATCTCGGGCTAGCCTACAAGAGAGTTTCGGTGCAGTAGGTGCGCTCGGGCGACGGGTACGGCCAGACATACTGGTTGCCGGCGTCCGGGCACATCTGCTTGTCCTGCCCGTCGAAGCGCTGGGTGACCTGAACCAGCAGCCCACCCGCTGGGGTGGCCGCGGCGGAATCGCAGTCCGCGCGTTGCAGCGCGCCGATGGGCATCTGCATCAGGTAGCAGTGCTCGGCGAGCAGGTTGGGCACCAAACACAGTGTGGCAGTGGCCTCGTCGGCGACGTCGGCCGGAAAGTGTTGGTACTCGGGGTCGGGACACTGCCCCGAGGCGGTGGTGGTGGCACCGACGGTGTAACTGGGGTCCTCGGTGCAGGAGGTCTTCTTCGCCTGAACCCGGTTCGGTTCGGCTTGCGGCACCACCACGCAGTCACCGACGGCGAAGGTGCGGGCGAACTCCTCGTCGAATGCGACGCGGGCGCGGTGCAAGGCGCTGACGCCGACGACCGTGGCGGCAGCGACCATGACGGTGACGCTGAGCGCGACGAGGCTGCGCTCCTGGCGCTGCAGGCGGGGCGTCATCGTTGAAGGTTCTCAGAACCGGCCGCCGCTGTCTCCCGAACCCCATACACGCGACCGAGCGTGTTCGTCCTGCGACACGCCGAGGCTTGCGGGCAAAACCGTGCGCTCGCTGCTGTTACGGATGGGGCAAATGTGAGGTAGCGGCCTACTCTAGACCGCCCGAGGTGACCAATGTCACACTGACGCGAAGCGTGCGGAAGGGCGGACACCATGACTGCAACCATCGGTCCGGTTGGTATCGCGCGACGGGAGAACGGGGCGCCGCCCCCGGATGTGGCACTCAGCGACGTGCGCCTGGATCAACTGGACTTCTGGGAGCTCGACGACGACATCCGCGACGGCGCCTTCGCCACCCTGCGCCGCGAAGCGCCGATCACGTTCCACGAGGTACCCGAGATCGCCGGCTTTCCGACCGGGGCGGGACACTGGGCGCTGGCGTCGTACGAACACGTGCACCACGCCAGTCGACATCCGGAGATCTTCAGCTCGGTGCCCACCTCGACGGCACTCAACGACACCGTCGTCGAACTCGCCGAGTTCCTCGGCTCGATGATCAACCTCGACGACCCCCGGCACCAGCGCCTGCGCGCCATCGTCAACCGGGCGTTCACGCCCAAGGTGTTGGCGCAGATCGAGCAGAGTGTGCGCGACCGCGCGCGCCGGTTGGTCGATGAGCTGATCGCCGGCCACCCGGACGGGCAGGCTGACTTCGTCACCGGCATCGCCGGGCCGCTGCCGTTGCAGATCATCTGCGACATGATGGGCATCCCCGAGGAGGACGAGGACAAGATCTTCCACTGGACCTCGGTGTTGCTGGGGGCCGGTGACCCCGAGGTGGCGCATGACGCGGAGGAATTCATCCAGGTGGGTACCGATCTCGCCATGTACGGGATCGCCCTGGCCGAGGCCCGGCGCGCACAGCCCGCCGAAGACCTGACCACCAACCTGGTCCGCGCCGAGGTGGACGGCGAGCGACTGTCCTCCGAGGAGATCGCCTCGTTCTTCATCCTGCTGTCGGCGGCCGGCAACGAGACCACCCGCAACGCCATCAGCCACGGCATGGTGGCACTGTCCCGGTATCCCGAACAGCGCGAGATCTGGTGGAACGACTTCGATGCCGTCGCCGGCACCGCCGTCGAGGAGATCGTCCGATGGGCCTCACCCATCATCTTCATGCGCCGCAACCTGACCCGCGACATCGAATTGGGCGGGGTGGCAATGAAAGCCGGCGACAAGGTGTCGATGTGGTACAACTCGGCGAACCGGGACGAGCGAAAGTTCGCCAACCCGTGGATGTTCGACGTCACGCGCGACCCGAATCCTCAGGTCGGCTTCGGCGGCGGTGGCGCGCATTTCTGCCTGGGTGCCAACCTCGCCCGCCGGGAGATTCGGGTTGCGTTCGAGGAGCTGTACCGGCGGGTGCCCGATATCGTCGCCGTCGAAGAGCCCGCCATCCTCAAGTCGGCCTTCGTGCACGGCATCAAACGGCTACCGGTGGCGTGGTCGGTGGCGCAGTAGCCGCCTGCAGGAGTTCGCCCGGCCCGTCGCCGGTACCGTTTCCCGACGATGGCGTTTCACATCCACCGCGCCGAGCGGACGGACCTGCTGGCGGACGGGCTCGGCGAACTGTTGTCCACACCTTTGGCCGACCCGTTCGCCGAAGAACTGGTGCTGGTTCCGGCGCGCGGCGTCGAACGCTGGCTCAGCCAGCGGCTGTCCCACGTGCTGGGGCGGTCCGGGCTTTCCGACGGCGTGTGCGCCGGGGTGGCGTTCCGTTCGCCACGGTCCCTGATCGCCGAGATCACCGGCACCGTCGACAACGACCCCTGGGCACCGGACGCGCTGGTGTGGCCGCTGCTGCACGTGATCGACGCGCACCTCGACGAGCCGTGGTGCCGGACCCTGGCGGCGCACCTCGGGCACTTCGACACCGGGGAAGAAGCCGCACTACGCCAGGGCAGGCGGTATGCGACGGCGCGGCGGCTGGCGGGGTTGTTCGCCTCCTACGCCGCGCAGCGGCCCCGGCTACTGCGTGACTGGGGCACCGGCGTCGCCACCGACGGCACCGGTGAGGACCTCGACGCGGACCTGAGTTGGCAACCGCAGCTGTGGCGTGCCCTGTGCCGGCAGGTGCCCGGCCCGACGCCCGGCGAGCGGCATGTGCGGACGCTGATGCGGTTGCGCACGGCACCCATGGACCTGCCCGAGCGGCTGTCGCTGTTCGGCCACACCCGCTTGTCGGCCACCGACATCGACCTGCTGGAGGCGCTGGCCACCCACCACGATCTGCACCTGTGGCTGCCCCACTCCAGCGATGCGCTGTGGCGCGGCTTCACCGGCAGTGCCGGGCCCATCGCCCGGGCCGACGACGACAGCCACCTCGGCGCCCACCATCCGCTGCTGGCGACGCTGGGGCGCGATCTGCGGGAGTTGCGCCGCAGCCTGCCCGTCGCGGGGGTGAGCGACGAGTACATCGGCGGAAACCAGCACCGGCCCGACACAGTGCTCGGCTGGCTGCAGGCCGATATCGCGGCCAACGCGGTCGATCCACGTGGCCGGCGCCGCCGACCCGACGATCGGTCGATCCAGGTGCACAGCTGCCACGGCCCGGCCCGACAGATCGATGTGCTGCGTGAGGTGCTGCTGGGTCTGCTGGCCGACGACCCGTCACTGGAACCGCGCGACATCCTGGTGATGTGTCCCGACATCGAGACCTACGCGCCGCTGATCGTGGCGGGCTTCGGGCTCGGTGACATCGCCGGCGAACGGCATCCAGCGCACCGGTTGCGGGTGCGTCTGGCCGATCGTGCTCTGGTGCAGACCAATCCGCTGCTGGGGGTGGCCGCGCAGGTGCTCAGCCTGGCCGACGGACGTGCCACCGCGAGCGAGGTGCTCAATCTCGCCGAAGCCGCCCCGGTGCGGGCGCGGTTCCGGTTCACCGACGACGACCTGGAGTCGGTGACGGCGTGGGTGCGTGAGTCCGGTATCCGGTGGGGGATCGACAAAGGTCACCGTGCGCGGTACGGGCTCGACAAGTACGTCCAGAACACCTGGCGGTTCGGCACCGACCGGGTGCTGGCCGGTGTGGCGATGTCCGATGACGCGCAGGCCTGGCTGGACGCCACCCTGCCGCTCGACGACGTGGGCAGTGACAAGGTGGAACTCGCCGGCCGGCTCGCTGAATTCCTGGACCGGTTGACCGCGGTGATCGACGCCTTGGCCGGTACCCGGCCGCTCGACGAGTGGATCACCACCCTGGGCGAGGGTGTCGCCCTGTTGACCCGGGCCGACGGTGACGACAGCTGGCAGACCGGACAACTGCAGCGCGAATTCGCCGACATCCTGGACCGGGCCGGCGATCACGCCGCCATTTCTCTGCAGCTCAAGGACATTCGCGCGCTTCTGCACCGGCAGCTGGCGGGCCGGCCCACCCGGGCCAACTTCCGCACCGGCACACTGACGGTGTGCACCATGGTGCCGATGCGCTCGATTCCGCATCGAGTGGTGTGCCTGGTGGGTCTCGACGACGGGGTGTTTCCCCGTATCGATCTGGCCGACGGCGACGACGTGCTGGCCCGGGCGCCGCTCACCGGTGAACGCGACATCCGGTCCGAGGATCGGCAGCTGTTGCTCGACGCGGTGATGTCGGCGACCGAGAAACTGGTGGTCACCTACACCGGCGCCGACGACTACAGCGGCCACCGGCGGCCACCCGCGGTGCCGCTGGCCGAGGTGCTCGACGTCCTGGACCTGACCACCGAGGAACCGATCCGGGACCGGATCATCGTTGAACATCCGTTGCAGCCCTTCGATGTTCGGAATGTGACCCCCGGAGAACTGGGGGTGCCGACACCGTTCACCTTCGATCCCACCGTGTTGACCGCGGCCACCGCGGCGGCCGGAGCCCAGGCCGAACCTCCCACGTTCCCCCAGGGTCCGTTGTTGCCGCGTGCCGGTGGGGACATCGCGCTGGCCGACCTGATCGCCTTCGTGAAGAACCCGGTGCGGCGGTTCTTCCGCACCCTCGACATGGCGCTGCCCCGCGAGGAAGAAGGCATCGAGGACGCGATGCCGATCGAACTCGACGGCCTGCAGCGCTGGCAGGTCGGCGAGCAGATGCTGTCGGATCTGCGGCGGGGCAAGGATCCGCGGTGGGTCCTCGACGCCGAATGGCGGCGAGGCACACTGCCGCCGGGCCAACTCGGCTGGCGGTTGGCCAAGGAGATCCGCGATCAGGCGGTGGTGCTGGCGCGGGCCGAAGCCCCGTTCCGCGGCAGTGCGCCGCACGCCGTCGACGTCGACCTCGATCTGGGCGCGGGGCGCAGGCTGACCGGCACGGTGCTCCCGGTCTACGGCGACCGGGTGGTCGCCACCACCTTCTCCAGACTCGACGGCAGGCACCTACTCGAACCGTGGGTGAAGATCCTGGTCCTGGCCGCTGCCGACCCCGGACCCGAGTGGTCGGCGGTCTGTATCGGCCGCGGCGGTGACGGCGTGCTGACCCGGATCCTCGGGCTACCCGCCGAAGGTGCACCGACCGTACTGAAAAGCCTTGTGGCGCTGTATGACGCGGGATGCTGTGAACCACTGCCGCTGCCCATCAAGACCTCGTATGCGTGGGCGGAGAACCGGCTGCGCGGCCGTGATCCATGGCAGGCCGCACTGCGCATGTGGCGTAACAAGTACGGCGGAGACCACGAGGACGAGGCCATCGTGCGGGTCTGGGGCGGCCCGCCGGCGCCCTTCGACGCGCTCACCACACCGCCCCGCGAGGGTGAGGAGACGCCCGGCGAAGACACTCGGCTGGGAGCTTTCGCCGCCCGGCTGTGGTTGCCGTTGCTGCGGGCCGAGCGGAAAGGCCGTCCGTGACAGACAGATTCGACCTGCTCGGCCCATTGCCCACAGCCGGCTCGACCACCGTGCTGGAAGCCAGTGCCGGCACCGGCAAGACCTTCGTGCTGGCCGGTCTGGTCACCCGGTACCTGGCCGAGGGCGCGGCCACCCTCGACGACATGCTGCTCATCACGTTCAGCCGGGCGGCCACCGCCGAACTGAGGGAACGGGTGCGCGACCAGATCGTGGCCGCGGTCGCGGCATTCGACGGCACCGGCGCCACCCCCGACACGGCGCTGCTCCGCCACCTGCTCACCGGTACCCCGGCGCAACGACAGGCCCGGCACCGGCGGCTGCGTGATGCGTTGGCGGAGTTCGATTCTGCGACCATCGCCACCACCCACGAGTTCTGTCGCCTGGTACTGACATCGCTGGGGGTCGCCGGGGACAGTGACGCCGGGGTGTCTCTGGTCGAGGACCTCGGTGACCTGGTCCGCGAGGTCGTCGACGATGTGTATCTGCGCCGGTTCGGCAGCCAGACCGCAGACCCGGTGTTCGATCGGGCCGCCGCACTGCGGCTGGCCACCGCGGTGGTGGAGAAGGCCGGAACCGAGCTGCGGCCGGCCGAACCGGCACCGGGCTCGGTGGCACAGGCCCGCGTCGAGTTCGCCCGAGAAGTGCTGGCCGAACTCGAGATCCGCAAACGCCGTCTGGGCATCTTGCATTTTGATGATCTGCTCAGCCGGCTGGCCGACGCGCTGGCGCCGGAGGATTCACCGGCGCGTGAGCGGATGCGGAGGCGGTGGAGCATCGTGATGATCGACGAGTTCCAGGACACCGACCCGGTCCAGTGGCAGGTGGTGGACCGGGCTTTCCGGGGGCATTCGACGCTGATCCTGATCGGTGATCCCAAACAGTCCATCTACGCCTTCCGTGGCGGTGACATCGACGCCTATCTGGACGCGTCGCGCACGGCCGGGACCAAGTTCACCCTGGCCACCAACTGGCGAAGCGACAGCGCGCTGGTGGACAGCTTGCAGGCCGTGCTGCGTGGTGCCGCACTGGGTAGTCCGGAGATCCTCGTGCATGACGTGGACGCCGCCCACCAGGGCCACCGGTTGGCCGGGGCACCGAACAACGCGCCGTTCCGGTTGCGAGTGATCAGCCGCGCGTCGCTGGGATTCACACGCGGCCAGAACATCCCGATCGACGATGCACGCAGACACGTGGTGGCGGACTTGGCCGCCGACGTGGCAGCCACCCTGGCAGCGAAGCCGACGTTCGGTGACCGCGCACTGCTCGCCGGTGACATCGCGGTGATCGTCGAGAGCCATGCCGATGCGCGCCGGTGCCATACGGCGCTGACCGCCGCAGGGGTACCCGCCGTGTACACCGGCGACTCCAACATCTTCTCCTCTGAAGCGGCCACGGAATGGCTGACCCTGCTCGACGCCTTCGATCAGACCCATCGCAGTGCGCTGGTGCGGGCGGCGGCCACCACCTCCTTCTTCGGCCGGACCATCGAAGACCTGGTGCAGCATGGTGAATCGCTGACCGACGACGTCGCCGACGTGCTGCGCCAGTGGGCCGACCATGCCCGGGAACGCGGTGTCGCCGCGGTGTTCGAGGCTGCCAACGTGGCTGGCATGAGCAGGCGGGTGCTGGCCCGGCGGGGCGGGCAGAGAATGATGACCGACCTGGCGCACGTCGCTGAACTACTTCTGGACGTGGCCCACCAACAGCGCCTGGGGATTCCGGCGCTGCGCGACTGGCTCCGTGAGCGGTGCGCCGAGAATCGCCGTGCCGAGCGGAACCGGCGACTCGACAGCGACGCCGCCGGCGTGCAGATCATGACGGTCTGGGCCAGCAAGGGATTGCAGTTCCCGATCGTCTACCTGCCTTTCAACTTCAACCGTTACGTCGGCAGTGACGATGTGGTGGCCTACCACGACCAGCAGGGGCGCCGCTGCCTGCACATCGGCGGTGAGAGTGCCGACGATTTCCATGACGCCGTGGATGCGGCCCGTGCCGAGGACACCCAGGAGCGGCTACGGCTGGCCTACGTGGCGCTCACCCGGGCGCAGTCCCAGGTGGTGGTGTGGTGGGCTCCGACCAAGGATGAGGTCAATGCCGGGCTGTCCCGCCTGCTGAGGGGGCGCACCCGCGGTGAGGCTGAGGTGCCGGATGCCTGCCGGCGGGGAATCACCGACGAGGATGCCCTGGAGTGCTTTTCGATGTGGTCGGCCGAAGGTGGCCCGAGCGTCGAGGCGTCGGTGATCGCGGCCGCGGCTCCGGTGCCACCCGCCGCCGTGCCCACCGGTTTGGGTGTGCGGCACTTCCACCGCGGTATCGACCTCGGTTGGCGACGGACGTCCTATTCGGCCCTGATCCGGGTGTCAGATGCTCCCGGGGTCACCAGCGAACCGGAGGCCGGCGGCAAAGAGGATGAGCCGGAGGAGATTCCGGCCGCGGCGCCGTCGACCGAGTTGGGCACCGATGTGGCCTCACCGATGGACGAGTTGCCCGGTGGGGCGGCGTTCGGTTCGCTGGTGCACGCGGTGCTGGAGACCGCCGACCCGCAAGCGCCGGACCTGGCGCAGGAGTTGACGCGAGAGGTCGACAGGCACGCCGCATGGTGGGGTGTCGAGGCCACCGCCGAGGCGGTGGCCGACGCGCTGGTCGCGGTGCACGACACCCCGCTGGGGCCGTTGCTGCCGGGCCTCACCCTGCGGGAGGTGGCGCTGTCGGACCGGTTGTGCGAGTTGGACTTCGAGATGCCGCTGGCCGGTGGTGACCTGGGCCGCACCGCGGCCGGTGAACCGTCACTCGCTGATGCCGGTGCACTGCTTGGCCGGTATCTGCGCGCCGATGACCCGATGGCCGGCTACGCCGCCCGGCTCAGCGGTCCGGTGCTCGGCGGGCAGTCGCTGCGCGGATATCTCACCGGCTCCATCGACGCGGTGCTGCGGCTGCGCGTCGAGGACAACCCCCGCTATGTGGTGGTGGACTACAAGACCAACCGCCTGGGTGAGCCGGGCCGTACGCTGACCGCGGCCGACTACGGCCCGCCACAATTGGCGGCGGCCATGCTGCATTCCGACTACCCACTGCAGGCCCTGCTGTACTGCGTTGTGCTGCACCGGTTCCTGCGGTGGCGTCAGCCCGGTTACGATCCGGCGCTGCACCTGGGGGGCGTGGCTTATCTGTTCGTGCGGGGTATGTGCGGGCGGGAGACGCCGTTGTTCGGCGGGCATCCCGCGGGCGTGTTCAGCTGGCAGCCGCCCGCGGATCTGGTGGTGGCGCTGTCGGATCTGCTGGACGGAGGGGTGTCGTGACCGTCGCCGAACTGGACGACCCGCAGGACTGGCGCCGGGTTCGTTGCGCGGCGGGGCTGCTGCGGGTGTTCAACGACGCCGGTGTGCTGGAAGCCGCGGACGTGCATGTCGCGACCCGGCTCGCCGAGCTGGCCAAGGACACCGACGAGACGGTGGCACTTGCGGTGGCGCTGGCGGTACGGGGGCTGCGGTCGGGTTCGGTGTGTGTCGACCTTCGCACCGTGGCTACCGAGATCGATCCCGAGTTGCCCTGGCCGCAGAGCACCGAGTGGCTGGCGGCGGTACAGCGCAGCCCGCTGCTCGGCACTCCGCCGGTGTTGCGGCTCTACGGCGGGAGCCTGCTGTACCTGGACCGCTACTACCGCGAAGAAGAACAGGTGTGCGCCGACCTGCTGGCCACCCGCGGACAGCAGGTCCCGGTGGACGACGCGGCTCTGGCCGCCGGGCTGGACCGGGTGTTTCCCGCGCCGAAATTCGTCGAACAGCGCGCCGCGGCGCAGATCGCATTGTCGCAGTGGACAACTGTGCTGACCGGTGGACCCGGTACCGGTAAGACCACCACGGTGGCCGGTCTGCTTGCCCTTCTGGCCGAACAGGCGGAGCTGGCGGGCCTGACCCGGCCCCGCATCGCGTTGGCGGCGCCCACCGGCAAGGCCTCGGCACGGTTGCACCAGGCCGTGCAGTCCGAGATCGACAAGTTGGAGCCGCAGGACCGAGAGCGCTTGGCGGGTCTGCAGGCGGTGACCCTGCACCGGCTGCTGGGGCGGCTGCGGGAGACATCGGCGCGCTTCAGACATCATCGCGGCAACCGGCTGCCCTACGAAGTGATCGTCGTCGACGAGACGTCCATGGTGTCGTTGACGATGATGGCCCGGCTGCTCGAATCTGTCCGCCCGTCAACCAGACTCATCCTGGTGGGCGATCCGGATCAGCTGGCGTCCGTGGAAGCGGGAGCGGTGCTGGCCGACCTGGTCGACGGGCTCGGCGCCCGGCCGGATCTGCGGGTCGCGGCCCTGCACACCTCGCACCGGTTCGGGGCGGACATCGGTGAATTGGCCGACGGTATCCGGCGCGGTGACGGGGATGCCGTGCTGGAGCTGCTGCGCGCCGGCGGCCCGCACATCGAGTACGTCGAGGCACCAGAACCCCACGCCGCCCTGCGTGAGGTGCTGGTGCCGCACGCTCTGGCCGTGCGGGCGGCCGCGGCGCGCGGTGACGTGACGGGTGCGCTGGCGGCGCTCGACACCCACCGGCTGTTGTGCGCGCACCGGGAGGGCACTCATGGTGTGCGGCACTGGAACCGGCAGATCGAGCGGTGGCTCACCGAGGAGACCGGTGATGCGTTGTGGACCAGCTGGTACGTGGGCCGCCCGGTGTTGGTGACGGCCAATGACTACGGCTTGAAGCTGTACAACGGCGACACCGGCGTGGCGGTGCTCGACGGCGACACGTTGCGGGCGGCCATCGGAACCGCGTCCGGTGTACTGCAATTCGCCACCAGCCGGCTCGCCGATGTCGAGACCATGCACGCCATGACCATCCACAAGAGCCAGGGCAGCCAGGCCGAGGAAGTCACCGTGCTGCTGCCGCCGGACGATTCCCGGCTGCTGACTCGTGAGCTGTTCTACACCGCGGTCACCCGGGCCAAGGCGCGGGTGCGGGTGGTCGGCACCGAGGCCGGGGTGCGGGCCGCGCTGGAGCGACGGGTGGTGCGGGCGACGGGTCTGCGGCAACGGCTGGCGGAGTGAACCGTGCCGAAACCGACGAAATGCCGGTTTCCACTCAGGCGGATTCATACGGTCAGAGAAACATTTCTGAGCGTGGGGGTTTGCTGTGCCGAGTGGGGTTCCTGCGTCGCGGT